>PMBX01000152.1 GCA_003153915.1 Phycisphaerales bacterium | reverse complement strand
CCGGCCCCGCCCCCGGCTTCCCCAAGGACGGCAAGTGGAACGTCCGCGCGGAGGGCTTCCGGCGGTTCATCTAAACTCGTTCGGCGCTCACACGTTCGGAATACACACGTTCGGAGTACAGGCTTCAGCCTGTCGGGCGAGGACCGGCGTTGGGCGACGACAGGCTAAAGCCTGTACTCCGAACATGTACTCCGAACATGTACTCCGAACAGGGCCTGTACTCCGAACAGGGCGCCCCGGTACCATGTCGCAACCAAGGGCCGATCTCCGCGTTAATCGCTTTTCCGGCGCCTTATTCGAGGCCAGCGTCTTCTATAAGGATTGTCATGTCCAGCCTTCCCACGTCCGCCCCGCCCGCCCTGCGTGCCGCGCGCGGCCCCGCGTTTCTGCCGTTCCTTCTGATCCTTTTCGTCGGCAGCGGATGCTCGGCCCTGATCTACGAGGTCGTCTGGTTCCAGATGCTGGAATTCGCCATCGGCTCATCCGCCGCGTCCATCGCCGTGCTGCTGGGCACGTTCATGGGCGGCCTGTGCCTGGGCAGCCTGCTCTTCGCGCGGCTGATCCCGCGCACCTGGCATCCGCTGCGCACCTACGCCTTTTTGGAAGCGGGCATCGGCCTCCTCGGCGTGGCCATCACGCTGGGCATGCCCAGCTTTGACCGGCTCTATGCGGCGCTCGCCCACGGCGGGGCCTCCGGCGTGGGCTTCCGCGCCCTCATCGCCGTCGTGTGCCTGCTCCTGCCGACCTTCCTCATGGGCGCGACCCTGCCGGCGATCTCCCGCTGGATCGAATCCACGCCCCGCGGCGTCGCGTGGCTGGGCTTCTTCTACGGCGGCAACACCGCCGGGGCCGTCTGCGGATGCCTCGTCGCCGGCTTCTACCTCCTGCCCAATCTCACCATGGCCGCCGCCACCTATATCGCGGCCATCATCAATCTCTCGGTCGCCCTCATCGGCGTCCTGATCGCCGAAGCGGCGCCGTACACGCCCCCGTCCGCCGCCGGCAAGGTTTTGGCGCGGCCGTCGCCCGTGGAGCGCCTCAACGCGGCGAGCGTCTATCTGGCGATCGGCCTGTCGGGCATGGCCGCGCTGGGCGCGGAGGTCGTCTGGACGCGCCTGCTGTCGCTCCTCCTGGGCGCAACCGTGTACACCTTCTCGATCATCCTGGCCGTGTTCCTCGTGGGCCTGGGGCTGGGCAGCAGCGTCGGCGCGATGCTCACGCGCAGCGGCGTGAGCGCCCGCGCGGCCCTGGCGTGGTGCCAAATCCTCCTGGCGGCGTGCATTGCATGGTCCGCCTATGCCGTGACCAACGGCCTGACGCACTGGCCGGTGGACACGTATCTGGCGGTCAGCAACGGCTACCGCTTTGAACTGGACTTGGCCCGCTGCGCCTGGGCGATTCTGCCGCCGACGCTCTTCTGGGGCGCCAGCTTCCCCTTGGCCCTGGCCGCGATCATCGGCACCGGCAGCGCCGCGGGCGACGGGGGCGTCGATCCCGCGCGGGCCGTGGGCCGCGTCTATGCCGCCAACACCGTGGGCGCGATCCTCGGCGCCCTGTTCTTCAGTCTGATCGCCGTCGCCGCCTGGGGCTCGCAATCCGCCCAGCACATCATGATGGCCTGCGCAGGCCTGGCCGCCTTCATCGTCGTGTTTCCCAACTTCCTGCCCAAGCCGGGAATGAGCGAGCGCGACCTGATCGCCGGGCTCACCGCCACCGCCGCCTCGCTGGTCTGCGCCGTGGCCGTGCCCGTCGTCGGCATCGGCCTCCTACTCCACTACGACCTGGACGTCGTGCCGTGGAAGCTCATCGCCTGGGGTCGCGACACCCCCACCAAGATGGTCAACGACTCCTCCGCCTTGGTCGCCCAGGGCGAGGGCATGAACTCTTCCGTGGCCGTCACCGCCAGCGGCAATGACCTCTTCTTCCACGTCGCCGGCAAGGTCGAAGCCTCCACGATCCCCCTGGACATGCACCTGCAACTGATGCTGGGCCACTTCCCGGCCCTCTTCCACCGCGAGCCCAACAAGGAAAAAAAGGTGCTGATCGTCGGCTGCGGCGCGGGCGTCACCGCCGGCTCGTTCATCCTGTATCCCCACGACAAGATCGTCATCTGCGAGCTTGAACCCCTCGTGCCGAAGATGGCCACCCACTTTTCCGCGCAGAACAACAACGTGGTGACCAAAAAGCAGGACGGCAGCTTCGTCGATTCCCGCGTGCAGGTCATCTTCGACGACGCCCGCCATTACGTCCTNNACCAGCGACCCCATCCACCCCTGGGTCAAGGGCGCCGCCTGCCTGTACACCAAGGAGTACTTTGACACCGTCAAGGCCCACCTCAACCCCGGCGGGCTGGTGACGCAGTGGGTGCCCCTGTATGAAAGCGACATGGAGGTCGTCAAGAGCGAAATCAAGACGTTCTTCGAGGTCTTCCCCAACGGCACGATCTGGACCAACAGCGACACCAACGGCGGCGGCTACGACGTCATCCTCATGGGCTCCGTCGAGCCGATGGTGATCGATTCGGCCGACTTGCAGAAGCGCTTGGGCAATGCCGTCCTCCAGGGCGTGCTCAAGGACGCCCATCTAAACACCACGGCGGACATCCTCCGCAGCTACGGCGGGCGGGCCGCCGATCTCGCCGATTGGACCGACGTCGCCAAGCCCCTGGGCCAGACCAACCACGACTCCAACCTCCGCCTGCAATACCTCGCCGGCAGGGCCAACACGGAAGTCCTGGCCACCGAAATCCAAAGCGCGATCCTCAGCTACCGCCGCTTCCCCACGGACCTGCTGAAAGTGACCCCCGAGGAACGCCAAGCGCTGGAAACCGCCTGGTTTTCGCGCACGCCCTGAGCACCGACGCGGCAACACACTACACTTGACCACTTAACCACTTAACCATTTAACCACTTAACCATCGTGCCCCATGCCCCGCCATCGCTCCAACGAACCCAACCGCCGCTATCACGACCGCGTCGCGTCGCGCTACGACTCCATTTATGACGATCCCTATTGGGAATTTCACGACCGCATCACCTGGAATCATCTCAAGGCGTTCCTGCCGCGGGATGCGGGGGCGGCGGTCCTGGACCTGGGCTGCGGCACGGGCAAGTGGGGCCTCAAACTCCTAAAAGCCGGCTATCCCACCACCTTCGCGGACCTCTCCAACAACATGCTCCAGGAAGTCCGCAAGAAACTCGACGAATGGGCCGCCGCCCCGGACCTCGCCGCCAAAGCCGCCCGCGCCACCATTACCCAAGCCGACGCCGTCGATCTCCGCGCCTTTCCCGAGGCGCACTTTGAACTGGTCATCGCCATGGGCGACATCGTCTCCATCTGCGCGGACGCCGGCCGGTGCCTCGCGGAAGTCCACCGCCTGCTCAAACCCGCCGGCATGTTCGTGTTCACCGTCGACAACCACCTGGCCGCCATCGACCATTTCATCGAGGCGGGCAACCTGGAGGAGTTGGCGTCGTTTGTGAAGACGGGGCGAACGGAGTGGCTGACGAAAGACGCCACGGAGCGCTTCGACGTGCGAATGTTCATGCCGGCGCAAATTGAGGCGCTGACCAAGCGCTGCGGGTTTGAGGTGGTGTCGCGGATCGGCAAGACGGTGATCCCCGCGCGGCGGAATCGGAAACTATTCGAAGAGCAAGGGGCGGTGGAAAAACTGGTGGAACTCGAAACGATTCTGCAAAAAGAAGGGGCGGCGGTGGGAAGAGCCAGCCATCTCCAAATAGCGGCCCGGAAGCT
>PMBX01000185.1 GCA_003153915.1 Phycisphaerales bacterium | reverse complement strand
ACGCCTTGAACCTGACCGCCTTCAATCGTCAGCACCGGATTCGCCGCCTTGGCTTGGAGACAGGCGAGTGCAAGCAACAGACACAGTATTTTTTTCATCGGGGGTTTTGGTGGGGGATAGTAATTTGCCTCGGCGCCCCGCGATTCAGTCCGGGCGAAGCCCAGGCTGAAGGGGCGATGGGCGTGGGGGTTGCACCGGGCAAACCATGGCTCTGCTCGTTCGAATTTCCACGGTCAATCTGACATTAGTGATAGTGGACCGGCCAGAAGACGACTTGGGAGCCGAGCCGATGGGGTCAGCCTTGGGGTTTGGGGAACCGTCCGGCAAATCAGGGGAAGACCATGCCGCGTATTCAGAGGCAAGCCCTCCAGCCTTTCGGCCGGTACCCTTGAAATGTCGCGCCAGGACGTCAGCGCCGCCCACTGAACGCCACCTTGGCGGCCAGACCGGCGAGCACCGACGCCATGAACCACCGCTGCACACGCAACCAGACCGGCCGGCCATCGAACCAGCTGGCCAGGAACCCCGCCGACTCGATGATCAGGAAGTTGACCGTGAAGCTGATCACGATCTGCGTGCCGCCCAGCAGCAGGCTCTGGGCGAGGACCGAACCGCGCTGCGGATCGAGGAACTGGGAGAAGATCGAGATGTAGAACACGGCGATCTTCGGATTCAGCACATTGGTCAGGAATCCCATCAACAGGAGCTTGCCCGGTGAATCCGGCGCGAGCACACGCGTGGTGAAAAGGGAGGCGCCACCCGGCCGCACCGCCTGCCAAGCCAGCCAGAGCAGATAGGCCGCACCGGCAACCTTCAGGACCTCGTACGCGTAGGGCACGGCCAGGAAGACCACCGTCAACCCGACGGCCGCGATCGTCAGGTGGAAGAGAAAGCCGGCCGCCACCCCGACGAGCGAGAGGCGGGCAGCCCCCTTCCCCTGACACAGGCAGCGCGAGACGAGGTACATCATGTTCGGACCGGGGGTCAAAACCATGACCAAGGCGGCACCCGCAAAAAGGAGCCAGTCGTGAAGTGGAATAAGCACGCCGCGGAGTGCAGCGGGCCCGTCGTCACCGCGCAATGGCCCGGCCGCTGATCGGATAAAAACAAATGCCGCTGTGACTACTGCCTTGGGGCGATTGAAGGCCGAGCCAAAGGGGCCGCGCATGTGGCCGGTGGTCGCTGTCCGTCAAATCGGGGCAACCCTAACCCGACCCCGTGATCTGGCCCTTGCTTTCACCACCGGCGCGGGCAACGTCCGGAATCATCTGAGAGGAGAATCCACGTGGCCGAACCACAACCTTCATTCGACGCCGCAAAGTACAAGCAGACGCAACGGGAGCAGTGGAACCGGGACGGCGCCGCCTGGCGACGCTGGAACCCCACCCTTGATCGCTGGTATGGCGAAGCGACGCGCCTGATGCTTGACCTGGCCCGGATTCAGCCCGGTCAAAGCATCCTGGACATCGCCGCCGGCGCCGGCGAGCCGGCCGTCAGTGCCGCCGCGCGCGTTGGCCCCGCCGGTCACGTGCTGGCGACCGACCTCTCGGAGGGCATCGTGGAACTGGCGCGCCAGGTCGCCCGGGAGCATGGCCTCAGCCAAATCGAAACCCGCGTCATGGACGGCGAGAAACTGGAGCTGCCGGACGCCTCCTTCGACGCCGTGATTTGCCGGCTCGGCCTGATGTACCTGCCACACCCCGTGGTCGCGCTGCGCGAGTGGCGCCGGGTCCTCAAGGCGGGCGGACGGGTCACGGTCGTGGTCTTTTCCACACCCGAGCTAAACAGCTGGGGGGCCGTGCCCGCCTCGATCATCCGCCAGCACGCCCGGCTCCCGCCTCCGGTTGCGGGCCAACCCGGACCTTTCAGCCTGGGCGGTCCCGGCGTGCTCGAAGGCCTCTTCCGGCAGGCCGGATTTGCCCACGCCGAGGTGCGAGCCGTGCCCGCGCCCCACCAAACAGCCAGTGCTGCTGAGTACGTGCAAATCGCCCGGGAGGCATTCGGTGGCTTCAAGGCGATGATGACTCACTTGCCACCGGCGGAGCACGACACCGTGTGGGCCAAGGTTGAAGCCGCTATGCGCCGTTTCGAGTCACCCGGTGGGTTCGAGGCGCCGGGCGAGTGCCTGGTCGGTGCCGCCACGCATTGAGCCGAGGGCCGGTCAAGGGAGCCGAGCCGAAGAAATCAGGCTGCGGGTATTGATGCCCGGCAAATCGGGTGAACCTTAAACGGACTCCATCGGTTCCGCCCTAACGATCCTCGTTCAGGCTGGAGGGCTGGAGCTCCTCCGGCAGCGTCGGGGAGGATTTCGAGGGGAAAAGTTCCGACAGCTCCTTCTGGACCGCATCGCTCCTCGCATCCAGGTGTTGCAACGCCGCCGCCCGGTCGCGGGTGGCGCCGGCGGTCAGCTTGCGGTCGTAGCGCAATTCCTGTTCCGCCGTCAGCCAGATCGCCTCGTCCTGCCCCTCCGGTCGTCCCCGCAACTCCCAGATGATCTGGGCCTGGGTGGCAATCTCACTGTGGGTTGGATGGTTCTTGTGGGTGGTTTTCATGCTCCGGCCACTATCCCCCCTTTTCTCCGCGGCCAGAATGGGCTGTACACCTACCCGGTGCCGTGGGCCGGGCTCACGGGGTATAATCCAGAGGCCGAACCGAACAAGTCAGGTCTCGAGATCGACAGACCTGGTACTGATCGGCCCGCAGGGCTGGTCGGAAGGGATCGGGTTAGGGTTCACCAAACCAATAATACCGTCGTCCCGAATTCATGGTACCAACGAGAAACCTGAACCCGGGCCCCTCTTCTTCTTGCCCAATATTACTGCGGCCATGTAATGCATTGAGTGGTGTCTCGTAGCTCACTTCAAATGGGAAACCTTGCCCTGGTTTTCGCCTTGGTGGCGTCGGCCCACACCATCAGCCGGGCTGCGGATGCTTCGGGCCAGTGGGTGGCACCGGCGGCCAGCAACTCAGCCATGGAGTTGCACTTCATCGGTGTCACCGCCGCCAACTGGCACTCCGCCTTCGAATTCTACACGAAACGCCTCGGGGTGCGCGTCAATGCAACAAATCCAGCACTGGGGAACTGGGCCCAGCTCGGGGCCGGAGGGGACGATTATTGGTCGGGGATATCTCGCAGCATGACATTCGAATTGTTCGACGGAGGCCCGCCCGGGAAAAAAGAACGGCGCTGGGGTCACAAGCAGGGTTTTCGTCCCGGCATCCAGGTGGAAAACCTCGACGCGATGGTCGCGGCCGCCCGGGCGCGCGGGGTCCCGTTCACCGGAGAAATCGAGCAGACCGACTGGGGTCGGCGTATCGAGTTTACCGCGCCAGACGATGTACGCTGGACCCTGTCGGAGGCCCGTTCCCGCCCCGCCAATTCAGATCTGGCCGAACCTTTGATCGGACACGTCGAAATCAAAGCGCATGATGTCGCCGGGCAAAAGGCCTTCTATCGCGATGTCATGGGCCTGCACCTGGAATCTGAAAATGCCCGGTGTATCATCCTGGGCCAGGGCCCCGGCAAACCGTGGCTAACGATCGAGCCCGGGGGCGAAAAGCAGACGAACTCCCCGGCGTTGGCGAGTGAACCGACCCGAGGCCACCCGATCTTCATCTCTTTCATGACGCATCACCTCGATCAAACCGCCGCGCGCCTGCGAAAATCGGGCGTAACCATCCTGTGTGAGGTCACCCACCATCCCGACTGGAACGGGACCGACCTGATAATTGCAGATGTCGACGGTAACGCGATCCAGGTCGTACAATACGGTCGGTAGCGCACTCGCGTCATCAGCTTCGGTCACTTGGCCCCGGCGAAGACAGGGAACCAAGCCGAGGTGGTCAGGCGGCTTTATTCCTAATCGATGCAGACCTCTGCCCGTCAAATCGGTTAACCCCAGGCTTTGGGGTTAGGGGTTAAGTGAAAAACCACGGCCAATTCCGGCTGGTTTTGGCGTGCCTTGGGCCGCCCAAAGGCAATTGTCCCTGTGCCTCGCCCTGCCCCACCCCATGGATAAGCCACCCCTCGTTATCCTGCGCCGGCTCGTGATTGTCGGCCTCGTCCTCGCCAGCCTGCTGCTGGTTGTCATCTGGACCTCGTCCCTGATCTTCCTGCACCTCGATGGCCGCGTTCCCCTCACCACCTATCTCGCCGTTGGCTTGATCGTCGGGTGGCTGATTCTGGCTTGGCGGAAAAAGTGGCTGGCTAGCTGGCGCAACGTCCTCATCGCGGTTGGCGCGCTGGCCGCCGTCTATGTCTGGATGGGCTGGGATGACCCGGTGTTCACCCACCCGCTCACGCTGGCCGACCTCGGGCCCGTGCCACCGGCCGGGGCGGAGGAGAGCTTCGCCCTCACGTTGCGGTACAGCGCGGGTCCGGGACCGTCGGGCGGGCTGCCCTTCAAGGAACCCAGGCTTACGATCAACGTTTTCGATCACGACCCCAAGAATCCCGAAGCGTGGCCGAAGGAATTGCTGGCCCATCGCGCCGAGATTGACGCCGCCTGGGAGACGCTGGCGCCGGAGCGCGGCTGGTTCGCGGCCATGGACCGGTTTGAACTGATCGGCGACCAAACTTCCGCCCGCTTTGACGCCCCCCTCATCAAATACCTGCCGTTCCGCGTCACGATCCGCCTCGCCTGCGCCCGCGCCACGCTGCTGGCGACCGATGGCAAGGGCGATGAGGCGGTGGCCGTGCTCCTGCCGTATCTGCGGGTCTGCTTCAAGCTGGAGCCCGCGTCGCGCACGCTCGTGCGCTCGATGATCGCCCGGAGCGGACTGGGCACGACCATGAGGACGGCAAGTTACATCGTGGCGCACAGCCCGGTGTCTCCGGAACGCAAGGCCCAGCTCGCCGCCGTCCTCGCGGGCAAGGGTGATCCAGCGGTGCTGGCGCGCCGGTTGCTGCTGATCGAATACGCCCGGCACTACGAGGAGGTCTTCAATAATCGAGATTTCAAGTTCGGCCAGCTGGCCTCGGGTCAGAATGGCGAGGCGAACGGATTTGTGGTGGGTTTGGGCAACCGGCTCGACCGGTTGCTTTTCCTTCGCCGGGCCTCGGCCAACCTTCAGGCCAATCTCACCTACCCAACGGCCGACCTGGCTGCTAAACACGACCTGAAGGGCTTTGCGGAACTAGGTTCGCTGCTGTTCAGGCAAATGAACAATGCCCCGCTCAAGAATACGGGGGGAGTGATGGCCACGGTCTTGATGCTTCCCTCCTACCAGAAGGTCATGGAGCACTTTTGGACAGTCGAGGACAACCGCGTCAAGCTGTTGGCCGAGCTGAAGCAGTGAGCCTGCGGCCGAGACCGAGCCGAGGATGTCAGGTCTTGACTCTTGACTGACCAAGCTGGTGGGCAGTTGTTACCATCGATAGTCAATAATCGAAACCTGACGTGTTCAGACCGACTTGGCACTCAAGCCAAACGGCGGGACAAACCAAAAATGACCGGCCTTGCCAGGGGCGGCAAAAGGCCGCCGATCCCCGCTGCCCGATGTCAGTCAAATCAGGGCACATCTAGCCCTGCCCTCTGAACGACTTCAAGAGGAGCTTGAGCGATTGCGCCAAGGAATGCCGGGTGGTGCGCGCGCCTGCCGGGCTTTCCTGCCACAGGGATGAACCGGCTTCCGGCTGGTCTATCTGCGAATGGGCCCGCCAGTCGCCGCCCTCGCGGTTCCCGCCGTGCCGCCACTCCAGGTTGGCCGCCATCTTCCCGTATTGCTCCGCCTGTTCCCGGTCGCCGCGCCCTCGCAGGCACGCCGCGAGGGCTTTCGCCGTGCGGGCGACAACATCATCGGGCAAATGCTCACGACTTTGTTGGATCAGCAGAGTCTTCAATTCCGTCTCCAGTTTCTCCGAGCATTCCGGATTTGCCCCCATCCGTTTCGCCCACTCAAGGAGCAGCAAGTCGGCTTGGCCTGGTGTTTCTTTCATGATGCCTTTGTTCTGGTTGAAGATTGTAATTTCGGAAAAGCCCGGACGCGGGCGCACCCCATCGTCGGCCATACCCCAATGCGGGAAACGCCCACGCGAAGGGTCACCGATTTTCGCTATTTGGGCCGAACCAGTTGGGCAGGCCGCACTTTCCCGGGCGCCGCCGTTCGCCCTGCCGCAAAGCAGGGCGCCTTCGGGTTGGGTGGTGTGTGGTCGCCCGACCCGGAATCCACACGCCTGGCTCGTCGCCGATCACTGTCCGTCATGGCGGCGCAACCCTGGCGACCCACCTCAGGCGACAACCGTTTCTGTTTTAGCGGCCCTTTCGTCCCGTCTTGGCCGGGCGACAATTGGGTTGTGCTCGTTCATGTGGCCTGACTGGTTTGCCCGCAGGCGGGCGCCAACGGCGCTGTCCACCTGCCGCTTTCAAAATGCAACCGCTCCGGGTCGTCCTCCTCTTGGTTTTGCTGGCGGCCGCGGCCGCGCCAGCCCGGCCGGATACCCGCGCCGACCCGGGCCCAGTCCGGCTGGAGGAGGCCCTGGCGGTGACCGTCAACCCGCCCGACGCCGCGGCCACCCGGCTGCATGGCGTCGTGGTGGAGCAGCACGGGCAGGTTCTCGCCGAGCGCTATTTCCNNGACACCCTGCACGACGTGCGGTCGATCAGCAAAAGCGTCGTCAGCCTGCTGGTCGGAATCGCCCTGCAACAGAACCGGATCACCTCCCTGGACACTCCCGTGGTCGATCTCCTGCCCGCTCCCGCCGGGGCGCCCGGCGGAGCCGCGCTCCGTTCCATCACCTTGCG
>PMBX01000156.1 GCA_003153915.1 Phycisphaerales bacterium | reverse complement strand
GGGCTGGCTGCGGACCATGATGAGGATGGAATTCTCGTCCTTCCCGGCGGGGGCGGTCTGGGGCGCGGGTGCGGAAGCGGCGCCGGCGGCGGCTTTCTTTTCGGGGGAGCGCGTCCAGGAGGTGATGACCGTGGCGGCCGGTTCGGCGGCGCGGATCACGCGGGCGAAGTCGCGCACGCGGACGGGGTGGTCTTCGTTGACGGCCACGACCAGGTTTTCGATGTCGGAAATGCCGTAGACGCGGCCATCGACGAGGGTGAGGAAGAGCGTATCCTTTTCCTCATGCAGGCCGCCGGAGGCCACCAGATTCGTTTTCTCCAGCGCCGCGGCCACATCCGTCAGCGCCAGGCCTTGCTTGGCCAGCTCCAGCGGATCGGCGACGATGTGGAATTCCGGCTCGCGTCCGCCCACGATATCGACGCGTGCGATTCCGGGAATGCGGAGGAAGCGGGGCTTGACGATCGTTTCGCCGGCGACGGTGAGGTCTTCGACGGAACGGATTTTACTGGACAGGCTGATGCCGACGATGGGAAAGATGGAGAAGGTCAGCCGATAGGCCTTGGCGTCGACGGTGGCGGGGAGAACGTTGCGGACCTGGGCCAGGCGGGCGCGGACCTGGAGTTCGGTCTGCTCCATGTCCACCTGCCAGTTGAAGAAGACGTTGACGACGCTGGAGCCGCGGCCGGTGCTGGAGCGGATGTTGACCACGCCGGAAACGTCCTTCATGGCCTCTTCGATGGGCTTGGTGACGGTGGCCATCATCTCGTCGGCGGGCATTTCGCCGTTGTCGATCATGATGGCGACGCGCGGGAAGTTGGTCTGCGGGAAGACGCTGGAGGGCATGGACGTGGCGGCGTAGATGCCCGCCAGGCAAAGCCCGAGGATCATGAAGAAGATCCCCTTCCAGTGGCCGGTCGCGAATTCGCCGAGTTTGGTGGACATGCGTCACTCCACCACTTTCACGCGGGACTGCTGGAGGGCGCGCAGGCCGAAGGCCCCCTGCGTCACCACCTGGTTGCCGCTTTCGATGTCCTTGCCGCTGATCTCGATAAGCCCGTTTTCCTCCAGCCCCGTCTTGACCTCGCGATGCACGGCCGTTTCGCCGGTGACGATGGCAATGACCGGGTCGCCATTTTCATTGAGCACCGCGGCCTCCCGCGGCACGGCGAGCACATTCTTGTGCTCCTCGGCGACGATCCGCGCCCGGACCGTCAGCCCGGGAAGCAGGACACCGCCGGCCTCGGCGGGCAGATCGATGCCCACCATCACCGCGCCGTTCTTGGCCTCCACCTGCGGGCTGACAAAGGTGACCTTCCCATCGATCCGGGTTTTCTGATCCTCGGGCTTGGTGTCGCTGGTCAGCGTCACCACCACCGCCAGACCCTCCGGCTGGGCGGGCAGTTCACTGGCCGGCACGTCCACGTCCACCATGAGGCGGTCGAGCGCGACCAGGCTGACGAGCGTGCGCGTGATGTCGATGCTCTCGCCGGGGTTGACGTTGATCGCCATCACCGTCGCGTCGATCGGGGAGGTGATGGTCGTCAATTGCGCCTGCATTTTGGCGGTGGCCAGGGTGGCCGTCGCCTGCCGGAGCTTGGCTTCCTCCTGCTGAAGTTCTTCGGGCGTGGGCGAGGCCTTGAGGAGGGCCATCTGCTTATTGGCCACTTCCAGGTCGTTGCGGGCGGCGGCCAAATCCGCCGCGGCCTGTTCCAGGGCCTTGCTGGAGATCGATTGTTCGGCGGCCAGCAGCTTCTGGCGTTCGTAATTCTTCTGCGCGAAGTCCACGGAGCCCTGGGCCTTATCGATGGCGAGTTGGGCGATTTGCAGTTGCAGGGGCCGGGGCGTGGCCTTGAGCGCGGCCAGCGCCTGCTCCTCCTGGGCGAGCGCCGCCGCCGCCTGATCCTCGGCCGACTTGGCCAGGCGGTTGTCCAATTCCACCAGCACGTCGCCGGCCTTGACCTTCTGGCCGATCTGGCAGTTGACCTTGGCGGCCACACCGGGGACGGGCGACGCGATATTGGCGCTGCCGCTCATCGCGCCCTTGCGCGGCGGCCGCGGCGCCACCATGCCGTAGCCGTCGATGTAGCGATGCAGCGTCTCGGTGGTCACCTTGCCCAGGCGCACCGGAATCAGGTTGAGGTTGGGGTCCGGTTCGCTCTCCTCCGCCGCAGGCTCCACGTATTGGCCAACGCTCTTGACGATATTTTGCAGCGTGCCCTGCGGCATGTGGCCGGCAATCAGGTCATTATGAAAGTAAAGGACCCACGCCAGAATCAGCACCCCGGCGGCCAACACGAGTGAACCAGTTTTGAGCAGGGTTTTGGTCATGGGTTTCATTGCGCTGTTCCTGTCCCGGCGGGCCGGGGCGTTGGGGTTGTTGCGGGTGGGGTCGCCGGCGTCTGCGGCGCGGCGGCCGGCGGCGTCTCCGGCCGCGTCGCGGCTTCCAGCCCGTCGGCGACGACCGCGCCGCCCGCGGCACGTTGGAGCTTGATCCGCGCCACCGTCACCTTTTCCTGGAGGTCCACAATCTTCAGAACGGTCTCCTGCAAATCCGTCTCGGCCAATAACAGCGTGGCCAGGTCCGTCTCGCCGCTTTGATACGCCAGCCGCGCCAGGGCCAACTGCTGCTGATGCAGGGGCAGGAGCTTGTCGCGGGCGTCAACCAGCGCCTGGCGCGTGTTCAGGTAGGTCGCGTACGACAGGCGCACATCCTGGATCACGTCGGCCTGCAGGCCGGCCAGCTCATGCCGGGCGGCCAGGCGATCCGCCTCCAGCTTGGCGCGTGTGGCCTGCCCAAAATCGAAGATCGGCACCGGAATCGTGAGCGTCGGCCCGGTGCGCCACTCCGGATCGCGCTCAAAGTGCGGGCCGACTTCGCCGCCGACGAAGGGCGAAAACTCCGCCGCCGTCAGGTCGTCGCCGAGGGCCTGGAGTTCCCAGAGCTTGGAATGGATTTCCGGGCGCGTCCGGAGCGCCGCGTCAATCCACGCCGCTTCCGGCGCGGGGTCCGCGGCGGGCGGCGGCTCCCAGGCGGCCAGNNAGCTTGAGGTCGGAAAGCTCCAGTTGGGCATCCATGATCTGGGCGTCGAGCGTGAGCACATCCAGGCGCGTGCCTTCGCCCAAATCCAGGCGCCTCTTGGCCAGGTCGCGCAGTTGCTGGAAGATTTTTCCGCGGTTCTGGGCGCTGTCGATCTGGGCCTCGACCGACTGGGCCGCCACGTAGGCCTGCTGGATTTCGCTCATCACGTCCAGGGCCGTGGTCAGCGCGTCGGCCGCGCTGGCCCGCAGGCGCCTATCGGCCGCCTGAATCTGCGCGGGCTTCTGCAGCAGGGCGACCAGGTCGCCCGTCAGAGTCGCCTCAAAGGCGGTGTTCGAGCCGGCGGCATGGGGGAACCGCAGATCGATGTTGAGAATCGGGTTGGCCAGCAGCCGCGCCTGATCGGACTCCGCCTCCGCCGCCCGCACGCGCGCCAAGTCCGCCTGTATCCGCGGATCGTGGGCCAGGGCCATCCGAATGGCCTGCGCCGGCGTGAGGGTTCCGTCCACCGGCCCGGTCTCCAGCGCCGCGGGATCCGCCCGGAACACGATTGCGTTGTCGATGCCCGTGGCCCGGGCGATATCCGCCGGCACGTCCGGCGGCGTCACCTGACAACCGGCCAGAGCCCCGATCAGGCCCGCCAGCAACGCGATAAGGGGGCGATTGCGATATGCATTCTTCATGTTCAGCAACTTCGCCCTTTCCTAATTGAAGCCTGGCAAGTGCCAAAAAAACCCCCAGAGCCACAGCCATCCGTGACTCTGGGGTGAATGTTACAACGTCAGTACCTGCGGAAAGTTGCTTGGGGCCGCGGCCTCATCATTCCATTCCGAATTCCAGCACCTTGAAGGTAGTGGGGGTCGGGGCATTGGCCAGGTAGATCTTGTGCGTCTTGGTGTCCACGGTCATCGTGCGTGCGCCGCGTTCGGTGGTGAGAGTTTGCACGAGGGTCAGCTTGTCGGCTTCCACTTTCGCGATAGTGACGGTTCCGTTGCCGCCGGCCGAGACAAACGCCAGGTGCGTGCCGGGGTCATAGGCGGCGGCATCGACGCCCGAGCCGCAATCGAGGGTGGCGACGATCTTGCCATTGGTGGAATCCATCATGACCATTTTGGAGCAGCCGATGATGAGCCGATGGAGGTCCGGAACCAGAGCCTGGCCCGTGGGTCCGGTGGCCGGCGCCAGGGGCCAGTGGCTGAGAACCTTGTGTTCCTTGAGGTCGATTTCGACGACTTCGTTCTTGTTTTCGATGTTGATGTAGGCGCGGTTGGCGGCAAAATCAATTGTGCCGGTCTCGGGCTTGCCGCCCAGGGCCACGCCGTCGGAAATGATTTTGCCGGTCTTGGCGTCAAAGGCGGTAAAGGTGTTGGACCGGCCATTGTTGGTCCAGACTTCGCCGGACTTGGCGTCGTACATGATGGCGTCCGGGTTGCCGCCGGTTTTCACCTGCATGAGTTCCTTGAACGTCGGCGCGCCGGCGGCGTCCTTGGAATCCAGGTCGATCACGCTGGAGGTGTTGGCCGAGCCGTTGCTCGAGAAGCCGCGCTTGAGATCGTTGGCGAAGGCAAAACCGTGGACGCCCGGCGTGTTGGTGATTTCGCCGATGATCTTGTCGTCCTTGCTGTCCACGACCACGATCTTGGTGCCGTGGGATACATAGAGCCGCTGCATGTCGGCATCGGCGTAGAGATAATCCCAGCCGCCGGCGCCGCCAATGGCGATGTCCTTGATCTTCTTGTACTGGGGGTCCGCCCCGAACGTGGCGCCGGCACCCACCGCAAGAACTCCCATCGCGAGAAGACAAGCAAGTCTGGAGCGTAACATGAGAATATCCTTTCATGCACTGAATGGATGACTGCAAGAACGCGCCCGCGCCCGACACGGACACGGCGCCGAAATTCCAATTAGAACGACCAAAGATGAAGCGAAGATGAAAGTTGTGCGCTATGCCCGGCAGCGCAAAAAATGCGTGTTCGCGCGGCAATTCCGAGGCGTCAGCGTGCCCGCCACGTTGGGCTCGGAGCCAGAATCACCGTGGCCGGACTGTAGCGTTGTGTCATGAGAGTTTTCCCAATCTCATTTCTTACCCGCCGGAGGGGTTGCGGATGATGCTCACCACGCCCTGCCGGACCAAACTCACCGCGATCGCCGCCAGCAGGATCATGACGATTTTGTTGATCACCGCCATGGTGTTGCGCCCGACCAGCGCCGTCAGGCGGCCCGAGTGCCACATGGCCAGCAGGAGGATCGCGATGTTGATGAGCAGTGCGGCGCAGACCATGCACGCGACAATGCCCTGGCCAAAGGGCGTGCCAAAGAGGTTGTTGTACTTTTCGCCGTAGGTGTTCACCAGGAGCAGCGATGTCGTCATGGTCGCCGGGCCGACGATCAGCGGCACGGCCAGCGGCACGACCCCCACGTGCTCGGCGGGGTCCAGCGTGCCCTGCTGGACGGCGGGTTTGCCGGGGATGAGCAGGTCGATGACCGCCAGGATCGCCAGCAGGACGCCGCCGGCGATCTGAAAGTCCTCGAAGCGCACGCCCAGGAACCGCAGCGTCGCCTGGCCGAGGAAGACAAACAGCACGCCGGTCGCCGCGGCCACCGTGGCGGCGCGCACGGCGATCCGCCGCCGCTGGGCTTCCTGGTAGTGTTCGGTGAGCGCGAGGTAAACGGGAATCGTGCCCGCCGGATCGATTACGACGAACAGGGGGATAAAGATGAGCAGAAAATCATGGAGAAAGGAAAGCATGGGGGGCATGATACATGAATCTCATGGGGCAACCAGTATTTCATCGAAGTGGTCATTGGCAATCACATGGTGTGCATTAGCGATGCAAGCCGTGATGTCCTCCACCTGCAATTCCGGGTAGTCCTTCAGAATCGATTCCTGGGTTTCGCCTTGGCTGAGCAGACTCAGAATCATTTCCACGGAGATGCGCATGTTGCGGATGATCGGTTTTCCCCCGAAGACATCGGGGCGGACGGTGATTCGTTTCAGCAATTCCTCGGTCTTCATCGGGAAAGCTCCTGAAAATCCGCCTTCATTGTATCAGAAGGCGGGAATCGTTGGTCCAAATCGGGTACAATCCTTTTGTTTCATGAGCGAACCCCCCAAAGATCCTCCCCCCTCCCCAGCGCCGCCGCCCGCCGAGGCTTCGTCGCCGCCCGCCGCGCGCGCCGACTCCGCCGCCCACACGCCCGTCAAGCGCGTCCGCCCCGCCGCCAAAGCCGCCCGCCCCGCCAAACCCGCCGACACCGGCCCGCGCGAGGAGCGCCGCGACTTCTTCAACGACGCCATGCGCGAAACCCTCGCCCCCTTCGCCGGCCTCCTCGAACGCAAAATCAACCCCATCCTCGCCGCCCTCGAAGCCCTCCCCGATGATGTCGATCGCTTCACCAAGGTCACCCTGCCGTCCGGCGGCACGGCGCTGGATCAGCCGCAGTATGGCGGCACGGGCGGGACCGGTGGTCCCAGGAACGTGCCCCTGAACCAGGCCCCCGGCGCGCCGGCGAAAGAAACTCCCCTGCGCTACCTCCGGCCCCCCGGCGCCGCGCCCCAGGGCCAGTTCGAATCCCTGTGCACGGCCTGCTGCAAATGTGCCGAGGTCTGTCCGGCCCACGCCATCCGCATCGACTTTGCGCGTTCGGTCGCCGGCCGGCTGCCCTATATTGTGGCGGCCAACCAGCCGTGCGTGGTCTGCGACACGCTGGCGTGCATGAACCAGTGCCCCACGGGCGCGCTCAAACTCGTGCATTACCTCAAGATCAAGATGGGCACGGCGCGCGTCAACTACGGCCTGTGCGCGCGCGAAGAAGGCGAGGACTGCCGGCGTTGCCTGGAGGCGTGTCCCATCATGGGGGAGATGGCCGGCACGGATGGCGAGGCCCTGTTCCTCCACGAGGCCAGCGGCCGGGTCCGCGTGCGCAAGATCGCCTGCGTGGGCTGCGGGCTTTGCGAGAACCGCTGCCCCACGCATCCGCCCGCCATCACCGTCGATCCCTATCGCTCGCCCTTCGATCCGATCGTGGCATGAGCCATCCGTCAACCCCCCGTGTCGAATGCGCCCAGCGACACGGTAATCGGCGCCGGCAGGCTTTCCAGCGCGACGGCGGCCTTTTCCAGATCGTCCCAGTCCTCGCCGATGTCCATGCGGTCGATGTAGATCTGGTCCTCAAAGCCGTAGTAATACACCTTGAAGTAGATCGGCCCTTCCTCGTTGGACAGCGTGAACAGCAGGATGCCGATGTTCTCGCCCAGCAGCCGGCCGCCCACGAGGTTGAGGCTCAGGCTGTCGGGTTTCTGGAAGCGGCTCAGGAGGCGCACCGTGTCCTGTTGCTCGAGCGCGACCATGACGGGCCGGCGCATCTTGAAAATCTGCTGGGCGGTGTTCACGCGCCGCATGAGGATTGCCCGGATGAACGGGGCAAAGGCCCGGGTCGTGCGGTGGGCCAGATCATCGGTGGCGACGGCCGGCCCGCGGCCCGCGGCGCCGGTTTGCGCCTGGAGCATCACGGGTGTGGCGCTGCCGATCACCAGAGCGGCAAGCACGATCAGGGCCACGGCGGGCGTCTTACGCATGGGATACACTCCTTGTAGTTCGAGTTTGCCGGAACCCGGCGGGGGGGAGACCTGGGGGCCAGGCTGCGACTTGCTTCCTTTATGCTAATGGTAGCCACGAACAACCCTCGCGGCTATCCCGGGGTCACGCGGGCATTCCATTCGCCGCATAGGGCTTGCCGCCAACGCCTTCCGCCTCGATACTCCTGGTTATCACGCACCTGCGCGGCAGGTGTTGCGAGTTTGGATTGGAGGTGCGCGTGAATATCTGTGTGATCGGCGGCGCCGGGTACATCGGCGCGCATGCCGTCAAGCTGCTGGTGGAAAAGGGGCATAACGTCACCTGCATCGACAACCTGAGCAACGGCCACCGCGGCGCGGTGGACGCCCGGGCCGGGTTCCACGTGGCGGACCTGGCGGACACCTTCCACATCATCGACATTTTGCAGCGTGAAACTGTTGACGCCGTCATGCATTTTGCCGCCTGCATCAACGTCGGCGAGTCGGTGACCGACCCGCGCAAGTATTACCGCAACAACGTCGCCAACACCCTCAGCATGTTGAACGCCATGCACGCCGCGGGGGTCCAGAGGCTGGTGTTCTCCTCGACGTGCGCGACCTACGGCATGCCCGCGCGGATCCCGCTCACCGAAGACCTCCCCCAGAACCCGATCAACCCGTATGGGGCCAGCAAGCTCATGGTGGAGCGCATATTATTGGACACCGCCAAGGCCGAAGGGTTGGCCTTTGCCGCCCCGCGCTACTTCAACGTCGCGGGCTGCGCCCCCGACGGCACCCTGGGCGAAGACCACCGCCCCGAGACCCACATCATCCCCGTACTCCTCCAGGTCGCCCTGGGCCAACGCCCGCATTTTGACCTTTTTGGAACCGATTACCCCACCAAGGACGGCACGTGCGTCCGCGACTATGTGCACGTCTGGGATCTGGTTGAAGCCCACCTCGTGCTGCTGGAGAACCTCAAGCCCGGGCAGGGCCTGTTCTACAACCTGGGCGTGGGCCACGGCTACTCCAACCGCGAGATCATCGAGTCGGTGCGCCGCGTCACCGGCAAGCCGATCCCCGTGAAGGAAGCCCCCCGCCGCCCCGGCGANNACTACCCACCAAGGCACACAGCAACTCGGCTCGAACGCGAGGAGCCTGGAATGCTGAGATCAATCAAGATCGAGGATTTGCGGGGCATCCGCAAGGGCCAACTGTCGGAAATGACGGAAGTCAATGTCATCGTGGGCCCCAATAACGCGGGGAAAAGCACGATTCTGGAGGCGATTTGTCTGGGGACTCATCCTGATCCCCAGAAGGCCCTGGCGGAGGTCCTGCAGCGGCGTTCCCTCCTGGAGCCCGGAAATTGGCTTATTCATCGGGCCGTAAAGGGCGAACCCACACGCGCCAAGATTGAAGCCATCTCCAAAGGCGGCGCGCGGACTACGGAGATCAATCGCGGGCCTGTGACTTTGAGCTCCGATGGCAGTGACATCCAATGCCGGGTGCTGCGCAAAGTGGGTTCGCCAAACTTGTGGTGGGACGCGACGACCGGTGCTCCTCCGCCGCTCAAGGACATCCCCTCCGTTCAATTGCTCATGCCCAGCGTCGTCGATCAATCGCAACTTCCGGATCTCTATACCCGAGTCACCGAGCTGGGACTTCGCGGGCAGGTCAAGGATCTCATCAAGGCCATCATTCCGGATCTGGAGGATGTGGATACCGGATCCCAGAAGGGCCAATCGGTGCTGTACCTCAGATTTCCCGACGTTTTCCATCCCGCCAAGCTCGCCGGCGACGGCATCGTTCTCCTCATCAAGCTGGCCCTGGAGCTGGCCACCGCCACCGGCGGCCTGGCGCTGCTCGAAGAACCCGAGACGCACTTGCATCCCGCCGCGTTGCGTCAAACCGCCAAAGCCCTCCACGAGGCCGCCAAGCGCGGCATTCAAATCGTCCTGACCACCCACAGCCTCGATCTCATCGACAACCTGCTGGCGGAGTTCTCCGGCCAGAACCTGGTCAAGATATCCGTCTTTCACGTGCAACTGGAAGGCGGCGACCTCAAGTCGTACCGCCTCACGGGTGATGAGGCCGCGCGGGCGCGTTCGCAGATTGAGGATGATCTGCGATGAACGCCGGCCAGATATTCATCCTGTGCGAGGGCCTGCACGACCGGGCGTTCTGGAAGGGGGTATTGTCCTTCCTGGGCTGCACGAGTCTGAGCGGTCCGGCGCTTCCCCTTCCGGTCGATCCCTCGGGTTTTTCGGTCCGTGGCGGGCAAAACGCCTTTCAGGGCCGGCAAGGTGGATTCATCCGGGTCGTTTTGGCGCATGGACGGCGCGGCCTGCTCGAAGGCGCGAAAGTTCTTCTCAAGGGGCGGGCGGGCAGCAAACGTTTGCGCTGCCTGATCCTCAACAGCGATGCCGAGGAAAACGCGGATGGCACTCCTTCGGGCCACGGGGAGCTTCAATTCAAGACCCTCCTGCAATTGGCCCGAACCTTCGACCCCCAGGCCCGGAGAGCCGCCGAACACGTCATTTCCCTGGACGCCAACACCCGCAGGATCATCGCCTTCCCCTGGCGCTCCACCGCCCCGCCCACTCCGGGCGTGCCCCATCAGCAATCCCTCGAACGCCTCATCTGCGGCGCCCTGGCCGCCGTCCACAAGGACCGCCCGGCACACCTCGAAGCATGGCTCAAGTCATGGCCCGCGCCCGCGCCGCCGCATCCCAGGGAACATGCCTTTTCCCATCTCACCCGCTGGTTTGTCGAACACGACCGCTACGAGGCCTTCTGCGAATCATTGTGGAACGACCCGCAGATCGCCGCGGAACTCCGCGACCAGCTTGAGCGCCAGGGCGTCTGGACTTTGATCGAGGAAATCGCCGAGATTCGGTGATCCCAACGGTGGTGCCGACGCCCACGTCGGCGGGCGAACGGGGAAACACGGCACAAGCTGGTTGAGGCATCGTGGCCGGGTCTGAAGTCGGCATGGTCCTTTTGCCTGCGACGGCCGACGAGGGCGTCGGCACCACTCCCGCCGCGCAACAAAAAACGGCGGCCCGCATTCCGCAAGCCGCCGTCAAATCTCAACAGGCAATTGACCACTGACCACTGGCCACTCGTCACGCCTTAATCTTCACAAACACCCCCGCCGGCACCACCAGCCGATTGAGCGCCTCGATCGTCCGCGGCGTAGGCTCCATGATGTCGATCACCCGCTTGTGCGTGCGAATCTCGAACTGTTCCCGGCTCTTTTTGTCGATGTGCGGCGAGCGCAGCACCGTGAACTTCTCGATCCGCGTCGGCAGGGGAATCGGCCCGCGCACCTTGGCGCTCGTGCGTTTGGCGTGATCCACGATCTCCTTGGCCGAGGCGTCCAAGGCCCGGTGATCGTACGCTTCCATCCGAATCCGAATCTGCGGGGCGCCTGCTGCCATGAGAGTATCCTTGAATTAGTCCCGGCGGTTTCCCGCCGCTTGTTCACTTGGAAGCGCCGCCAACCGGAGCAAACCGCTTGGAGAGGCAGCCTGGGCTGCCCTTTTCGTCGCCCCACGTGCCGAACGCCCGGCCCGTGGCGAACCTCGAAGGATACAGAATCCTCCATCGGCGGTCAATGACCCCCCGCGTTATTTCGCCACAAAAGCGGAAGGCCGGCAAGGCTCCGCGGCGGCGCCGGGGCGGACGAGGGCGCCGCATTCGGGGCATTGGCTGCTGGTCAGGCGGTAGAGGAGGTAGCCGCAGGCGGGGCAGCGGGGCTCGGTGATCTTGATGGAGAANNTTGCGGTTGAGGACGGCCAGGACGATGAGGGCGAGGCTGCCGCAGGCGGCGACGATGGCGGCGGCGGCGCTGCCGCGGGAAAGGAAGTCTTCCGAAGCAATCAGGTGGAGCCAAACGAAGACGATCATGGCGGCCAGGCCGGAGAGGATGGAAAAGGCGCCAACGGCCCACGTGAGCCACATCTGCGAGGCGCGGAGTCGGGCCATGAGGATGAGGTTGATGTGGGCCATGACGAGGGCGGGGATGATGATGGCGGCAGTAAGTTGACCGAAGAATTCATCCGAATAATCGTTGCGCCAGATGTATGCGATCGCCATGCCCAGGCCGGCGGCGGCGGTGAGCACGCCGGCCCAGCGGAAGTAGCGCCGGTCGCCGCAGCCGAGGTTGACCAGCAGGGCGGCGGCACAGGCGGTCATGCCGTAGAGGGCCATGCCGGTGGCGATGAGCCTTTCCCCGTCGCGCCAGTCATATTCAAACAGCACGTAGAGTTCACATAACAGCCAGGCCAGGGCGGCGCCGACGACGAAGGTCAGGGCGGCGATCCGCGTCTGGCGGAAGGAGAGCAGAAGGAGAACGCCCGCCGAGGGTATGCCCATGAAAAGGACGAACATGGCGCTCTCCGCGAGTTTCTCGGCGAGGCGCGGGGACCAGATGTCGAGGGTCCAGATCGCTCCCAGGATGCACAGCCAGGCGGCGAGGATGACGGCCATGCCGGTGAAGCCGCCGGTGCGGAGTTTGGGGCGCGGGATGAGGAACGAGAGGGGCAGAAGGAGGCCGGTGGCGACGGCGGTGTCGATGGCGGTGGCGAGGACTTTCAAGAGGTAATCGCCGGTGGAGACGAAGGCGGCCAGGACGCCGACGACGGCGCAG
>PMBX01000059.1 GCA_003153915.1 Phycisphaerales bacterium | reverse complement strand
GACCGCAGCGAGTTGCGGATGTCGGTTACGTCCAGGGCGGTCCGCTCGCTGGGCGGATTGGTCCAGTCGATCTGGCGCTCCGACAGGCGGTCGTTGGTCTCGGCCAGTATCCTGCCAGCCTCTTGGCCGCAGTGTTGCCCGAAGACCAGCGCCTCGGTGAGGCTGTTGGACGCCAGGCGGTTGGCCCCGTGCAGACCGGTGCAGGCGGCCTCTCCGCAGGCCAGCAGCCCGCCAAGCGAGGTCCGCCCGTCGATATCGGTCCACGCCCCGCCGATCATGTAATGGGCAGCCGGATGGACGGGAATCAGGTCGCTTCCTGGGTCGATCCCGAAGCTGCGACATTGGCGGTCGATCTGCGGGAAGCGATGGGCGAATGTCGCCGCGCCGAGGTGACGGACGTCCAGGAAGACGTTCGTGGAGGCGGTCTTGGCCATGTGGTCCAGTATCGCCCGGCTGACCACGTCGCGCGGGGCCAGTTCGCCCATCTGGTGATACTCGTCCATGAACCGCCGCCCGTTGCGGTCAACCAGGTACGCCCCTTCGCCGCGCACGGCCTCGGAAATCAGCGATCGTGTCCCACCAGCAATGTATAACGTCGTGGGGTGGAACTGCATCATCTCCACATCCGCCAGGGTGGCTGAGGCGCGAAAAGCCATCGCAATGGCGTCTGCCGTCGCACAGGGCGGATTGGTCGTCTCCCGCCAGAGCATCCCCGCGCCGCCGCCCGCCAAGATCGTCGCGCGGGCACGGACGATCTGAAGCCCGTATCGCGGGTTGTACGTCAGCGCGCCCAGGCAGGTCGCCCCGGCCCCGCCGTCGGGCGGATCGGTCAGCAGATCGATGGCAAAACACTGTTCCCAAATCTTGAGGTTGGGCGTCTCCTTGGCACGTTGGACCAGCACCTCAGCCAGCGCCTGGCCCGTCGCGTCGCCCAGGGCATGGACGATGCGCGAGGCGCTATGGCCGCCCTCGCGCCCAAGGGAAAGTTCCCCGTCGGCGGAGTCGAAGGCCACGCCCCATTCTTGCATCTGGCGAATGAGCGTCGGCGCCGCCTGGATGACCAGGCGTATGACCTCCTCGTTGCCCATTCCCCCGGCGGTGGCCAGTGTGTCGGCGATGTGGCTGTCGAGGGAATCCCCCCGGGCCATCACGGCAGCCAGGCCGCCCTGGGCGTAATAGGTGTTGGACTCCAGCGAGGCCCCCTTGGTAATTAGGATTACCTGGCCGAACTGGGCGGCCTCGATGGCTGCACGAAGCCCCGCCGCCCCAGCGCCGATGACCAACACGTCCGTAAAGACATGCGGCAGGCGCCTGTTGGCGAAGCTGATGAGATAACGGCGATTGAGGAAATTGTCGTCCATAGATCGGGAAAGTCTACGCCAATTCGCCCGCCTTGTCGATTGCCAATGCCGCCCCGGGCGATGCCCGACTTTCCTTCTAGCGGCCTGCCAGTCGCCGCATATGCCTGTCGTGCCATCGGCCCAATGCCTGCCGGGTTTGAGCTTGGTGTATTCTACGGCTCCACGGCGCATATGAACGGCGCACGAGGCCTGCCCCGTGCGCCGCCATGCCTTTCAAATCCAAGAGTCTAGCCGGTCCGTACCGGCCTTGACTGCGATCCTATTGGTCAACGACCTTGTGCAACTTCTCTTGTTTCTGCTGGTCGTTAAGCTTGTCCCAGTCGAGCGGGCAGTTACCGCAGCAGAAGCCGACCTTTTGGCCCTGGAACTCCCTGGTTTGGCCGGCCGGAACATTGTTGGGGTCAATCTTTATCCCCGTCATCGGGCAGTGTGAATTGACCACCTTATCGGCTTTGGGTGCCTCGCCAATCATCTTTTTGCACATAGGGCACATCATCTGGCATTTCTTCATCATCTCTTCATTCGACATCTTATCCTTCATCTTTTGCATCATCTGGGTCATGTGCTGGTGCATTGCCTGGTGGTCCTGCTCCAAGAGCTTCAGAGCTTCATCAATCTTGGCTACGGTGGTCTTTGCCTTCTCGGCCTCGGCTGTGGTTTTCGCCTCATCCAGGACGGCCTTGAGCTTGGCCATCTTCTTCATATGCGCCATCATGGGCATCGTGGCCATGTCGCAGGACGGTGCCGTGGTGGCTTCCTGGCCGGCAGGTTTGACTGCGGGATGTTGGCCCTCTTGTGCCCAGACGACCGGCTCCACGACAAAGAGCACCATTGCAACGATGGACAGGACAATAGAACCTTGAATCAACCTTCTTGCGGTCATGACTCTTCTCCTTCCAATGGCGGGTTCACGAATCGTGGCCTATATTCAGCCGACCGCTACAGGCAGCCGGTTTGTTTCTCACACGGCACATTCAGGCTTCATAGGCCACTTTGCCGTTTGGGTATACCGGCAATTATAGGCAGGCAAATGCCGTGAAGCCTTCTCAAGACAAGCCAGTTACCGGGGCGCTGAGCGACTTTCCCCTACCCGAGTTTCCTTCTAACGTCCTGCCAGTCGCCGCATTTGCCTGTCGTGCCAGCGGCCAAGCAGGAGCAGCGCGACGGTTGAGCCGATCAGGGCCATCGCCATGTCATTTTGAGCGTCCCAGATGTCCCCCTGGCTGCCCAGGAAGTCCTCGGCCCGTTGTCCGCCGGCGATAACGGCGTATTGCCACTCGAACAGTTCGTATGAAGCGCTGATCGCCAACGCCAGGGCGATGCAGATCGTCGTCATCCACTTGCCCGGCCGCAGGGGGGAGGTCCGCACCAGCAGCTCCCGCGCTAACATCGCCGGGATAACGCCCTGGAAAAGATGTCCCAGCCGGTCAAAGTGGTTGCGCGACAGGCCGAAGGCGTCGCGTGCCCAATTGCCCAACGGAACCTCCGCGTAGGTCCAATGTCCGCCGGCCATCAGGATGATCGAGAACATCCACGCCAGGACGTAGCACAACGTGGTAAAGGCAAATCGTTTGTAGGTGGCCGCGAGAATCGCCCCGCCAATGATGGCTGGAAAAACCTCCATCAGCCAGGTGAGGCGGTCCTTGGGCCATAGACCAGACCAGACCAGAATCGCCAAGCCGCTTACCAAAAGACACAAAGGCATGTATCGGGGTTTCATCACAATCATCCAATTCAGTGCCGGATTTCCTACCACGGTATCGACATCAGCGTCCAATATAGGCCGGCGGAGAGGATCGCGGAAATCGGCATGGTGACCACCCAGGAGGAGAGTATCTGACGGACCACCCGCATGTCCAGGGCAGCGATGCCTCGCGCGAAACCGACACCCACGATCGCCCCGACCATCACGAACGTGGTGGAGATGGGCAACCCCAGCTTGGAGCAGACCAGCACCGTCGAAGCCGTGGCGAATTCGGCCGAAAATCCCCGGGTGGGCGTGATCTCCGTGATCTTCCTGCCCACCGTGGCGATGACCTTGTAGCCCATCGTGGCCAGTCCGATGACGATGCCCGCCCCGCCGAATGCCATCAGCCAGGGCGAGACGCTGGCGTGGCTGGACAACGGTTGGCCGCTGAAGGCGTGCATGCTGCCGGCAAGGGGGCCGATGGCGCTGGCGACATCGTTGGCGCCGTGGGCGAAAGACATGTAACAGGCTGTCATCACCTGAAGCCAGCCGAACCATTGCTCCACGACCTGGTAGCGATCCTTGAGGCGCACCCGTTCGCGCAATGTGCGGATGTGAATGATCCACCGCGCCGCCAAGTAGATGACAGCGGCGACGGGCAGTGTCACGGCCAGGCACTGGTAGAGCGGCAGGCCCAGGTCGAGTTTCGCCAATCCCTTGTAGGTGGCCGAAAGAAAGAGGATGGAGAAGGTGGCGGCATAGCCTAACGGGACGGCCATCTTGGCCATGTAGACGGGGTGGCGGCTTTGGAGGACCCAACGCACGACACAGCGGTAAACGATGTAGGCCGCGGCCGCGCCGGCCAGGGGAGAAACTACCCAGGAGACGGCGATTGCGCCCAGACGGGACCACTGTACGCAATGCGGCCCTCCCACCGTGCTGACTAAGGCGAAACCGATGATGCCGCCGATGGTGGCCTGCGTCACCGAGACCGGGCGAGACATCAGCGTGGCTATGTTCAGCCAGATGGCCGACGCCAGCGCGACGCTCAACATCCCCAAGCCGAAAACGCGCGCGTCGCCGGCGAAACTGGCCATGGGAATGATGCCGCCCTTGATCGTCTCCGTGACGTGGGATCCCACCAGAAAGGCACCGAGGAACTCAAACACCGACGCCAGCACGATAGCCTGCCTCAACGTCAGCGTGCCGGCGCCCACCACGGTGCCCATGCCGTTGGCGACATCGTTGGCCCCGATGTTCCAAGCCTTATAGAAGCCCACGGCAACCGCTATGACGAGCAATAAAGTCAACGGCGACTCCGGGGCTACTTTCGAAGGATCATCAAACGCAGGTTCTTTCCGACGTTCTCGGCGTGATCGGCGATACCCGCCAGCGCCCGGCAGAGCTTGTCCAGCAGGATTATGGTCACCGGATCCACCGCGGGCTGGCCGTAGTATCGCCGTGCGAACTTCCGGCTGAGCTTGTCGGATTCCCATTCCATGTGGGCGATCTGTTGGATCTTCAGGAGCATTTCGTCGGCATCGGGGCCCACGAAGGACTGCTTCTGAAGTTGCCCGAGGTGCTCGGCCAGTGTCAGCAGGGAGTTACTGACCTCGACCACCTTGTCAACCAGCGCCAGAAAATCGCCGTGCCAATCCGGCGGAATGGTCAGCCGCCGGAAGGTAGCCACGACGGCGTAGTCCTCGGCGTCGTCGGCTATGCGGTCCATCTGGGAGAGGAACTGCGACATGTCCTCGCGGTTGACCGGCAGGAAGTAGCGGTTGGGGAGGGCCTGGCGGATATGGTCCTTGATCTGGTCGGCCTCGAACTCCGTCTTGGACATCTGGTGCTGAAGTTCGTTTAGCCGGTTGATGTCGCCGGCCAGCACGGCGTCGGTGATAGGCCGCACCAACGCCACGCACTCGTGGACCTTCTTGGCATGTTCTATCATCGGCT
>PMBX01000225.1:2444-4747 GCA_003153915.1 Phycisphaerales bacterium | reverse complement strand
CCGAGGATGTCGGTGTCGCGCGGGGTGCGCAGGAGGGTGATGATCTGCTCCTCGGTCATGAACTTGGGCAGGCGTTTTTCCTGCTTGGGCGTGCGGATGGTGACCATGGGGTTGTTCTGCGTCATGGAGCGGCGGTTGAGGAACTTGAAGAACGAGCGCAGGGTCGCGAGCTTGCGCGCCATGGTCGCCTTCGAGTAGTTGTTGTCGCGCATAAATTGCAGGTAGTTGCGCACGTCGTCGGGCGTGGCGTTGAGCAGGAGGTCCTCGGCATGGGCCGGGGTGGTGTCCACCATGGGGAGCTGCTCGATGACGACGGCGACATGGCCGTTGCCGTTGCCATTGCCGTTGACGTGGCCGTTGAGCGGCTCGTCATCGGGCATGATCTCCGCGGGGATGCCCAGGAGGAACTGGCAGAACTGCCGGAGGTCCGCCCCGTAGCACCGGGAGGTGTAGGCGGAGAAGTGGCGTTCAAATTGCAGGTAGTTGAGGAACTGCAAGACGCGGGGAGGATGCGCAACGTGTTCCATAAAAAGCCTCGGTGGCCGCGCCTGGGAACTGCGCGAATCCTTCACGCAGGTTCCGCGGCGGTGAGCCGGTGAACCCTGGAATCAGGTGGCATCCGCCGCCTTTTTATAACCCCCGGNNGCACAGCGCGGGTCTTCGGCCTTGTCGATGAGGGTCTGAATAAGAACGGCCTCATCGCCCGGCAAATAGCGGAACAGGTAGTACTGCCCTTTTTTGATGAGCGTCAGTTGCCGCGGTTCTTGTGCCATCTGCGTCGTGCCTTTCGTCTCACACGTCCATCGGCTCGTTTCTCGGGCGTGTTAACCGTGTGGGTCCGTTTTTCCGCGGCACTCCGTGTCGGCAGGTGATGGCCGGGCCTCCAGCCCGGTGAAACGCGGGCGTCTCGCCCGCAGGGTCCGGTAACGCGAACCACTCGTCTTCGGCTCATGGGGCGCGAACGTCCTTTTTCTCGCCGGGCGGGCGGGACGCCCGCGTTACNNTGTCTCTCCACATCCATTAGCCGGCGAATCATCGCGTGGCATACAAAGCGCATATACGAATCGGAATCCATGAGGAATTTCTGGTCCGCCAGGGCCGAGTCATACTGCGTGCGCCCCGCCGCAAACACGTGCAATTCCTTCAGCACCGACTGGTTGGTCGCGTTGAACACCGCCGACACCTGCGACGCCGGCTGTTGTGCCGGAATGGGGGAGGGCGGCGGCCCGGCGGGGAGGTCGGTGGCAAAGACGACCGTGTCGGGATTGCTGCGGAGGGGATCGGACTTGGCGGCCGACGCGGCCACCGGAACGGCCTGCGCCGGCGTGTAAAGCTGCAAAACCATGCCCACGGTGGGGGGGTTGTAGGGGTCAAAGGCCGTCACCGCCGGGATCACCAATCCGTCGGCATTGAGAAACTCGGCCAGGCGCTGGGCGGTCTTCACGTCGTCAATCGACCGAATCCCCAGGCGCTGCATGGCCAAGAGCGTTTTGTTCAGCGGCAGGACGTTGAGATTCTCCACCTGCTGCATCTCCGCATACAGCGTGTCGGAGACGACCAGCGGATCAAAATCCCGGCTGCCCGACAAATTGATCGCCGGGGCCACGGCAATCGTGTGCATGGAGAGGTAGGGCGTGTAGATGGAATACTCGATGGGCTTGGGCTGGGCTTTTTCCCGCCAAAACAGAACGCCGCACCCGCCCAGGGCCAGCGCGCCCAGCGCCAAGGCGCCGCATGTCAGGTTGAAAATGGACCGTGCCGGAAGCAGGGCATTCCTCCGTGAAATCCCGCGGCGACTCGTGGAACGCCGTCCGTGGCGTCCTGCAATAGCATTATCGGACAAGGGGGGTGCGTATCATAAGTCAGCAAGTTCGGAGTACAGGCTTCAGCCTGTCGGGCGCGGCGCCGGGCGAATACTATCTGGCGGATTCGTTCTCAGAGCATGTCACTCCGCGTGCCGTGCGATAGAATCCCGCCATGACCCTCGAGCACGCACCATCCCCCGCCCTGCGCCGCGAACATGCCGCCACGCCCCGCCAGTATGCGCTGCTGGCGTGCCTGCTGGTGATTCTCGCCGCGCTGCTGGTCTACCCGTTGCTCGCGTCGGTCGGGGCTGCCTTCACCGACAGCGGCCACTTCACCACCCTCTGGTTCCAGAGCGCCCTGGGCAACCGCACCTTCCGCGGACAGCTCATCAACAGCCTGCTGCTGGCGGCAGTCGTCACTCTCCTCTGCAACCTCATCGCCTTCCCCCTGGCCCTCATCGGCCAGCATTTCGATTTCCGCGGCAAGCTCTTCTGGTC
>PMBX01000225.1:0-2424 GCA_003153915.1 Phycisphaerales bacterium | reverse complement strand
GGCATCAACTGGCTCACCGCCGGCGGGTTCTGGGCTCTGGCCGGCCTGATGGCGCTGGGCCTCTACCCGATTGCCTACCTCAACTTGCAAGCGTCGCTGGCGAACATCGATCCGGCGATGCTCGAGGCGGCGCGAAACCTGGGCGGACGCCGCTGGGGCAATTTCCGCCGCATCACACTGCCGCTGGCCATGCCGGGAGTGTTTGCCGGCTCGACGCTGGTGTTTATCTGGGCGTTCACGGAGTTGGGCACGCCGCTGATGATTCAGTATCCCAACGTGGTCTCGCGGGCGATCTGGGACAATGTGGCGGGCGTCACCGAGGGCAAAAGCTCCCTGGGCTTCGCCCAAGTCCTCATCGTCCTGGCCATCAGCGTCACCATCTACGTCCTTGGCAAGATGACCTTCGGCCGCGCCGGCTACGCCATGACCAGCAAAGCCGCCGTCGGCGCCGCCGCCCAGCGCCTCCGCGGCGCCCGCTCGCTCCTGGCCGCCCTGCCCTTCGCCGCCGTCACCTTCCTCGCCCTGCTCCCCCACATCGGCGTCGTCCTCTACAGCTTCACCGCCATCGCCATCGAGCCGGGCGTCGGCTGGGGCACCCCCGGCGAGTTCGGCTGGTATCGCACCGTCCTCCCCGATCGCTTCACGCTGGAGGGCTATCGCGCCGTCCTGGGCACCCCGGAGATTTACACCTCCATCCTCAACTCCATCCGCTACGCCGGCGTCGCCACGCTCATCAATCTCGTCCTCGGCGTCGCCATCGCGTGGGTATTGGTGCGCACGCGGGCGCGCAACCGCGCCCTCCTCGACGGCCTGGCCATGATGCCCCTGGCCGTCCCCGGCATCGTCATGGCCTTTGGCTTCATTGCCGTCATCAATCAATGGGGCCTGGGCGAGGCCTTCAAGAACGGCCCGTTCTGGGTGCTGGTCATCGCGTATTCGGTGCGCCGCCTGCCGTACCTGGTGCGCAGTGCCGCCGGCGGTTTGGAACAGACTTCCGTCACCCTCGAAGAAGCCGCCGCCAACGTGGGCGCCGGCCCCTGGCGCATCCTCCTCAAGATCACCGTCCCCCTGATCCTGGCCAATCTCATCGCCGGCGGCCTGCTCACCTTCTCCTTTGCCATGATGGAAGTCAGCGACTCGCTCATCCTCGCCCAACTTCCCAAGCACTACCCCATCACCAAGATGATCAACGTCCTGGGCACCGACATGGGCGGCCCGGCGAATGTGCGCAACGCGTGCGCTTTGGGCGTGCTGGCGATGCTGTTTATGACGGCGATGATCGTGGGGGCGCGGATGCTGATGGGCAAGAAGATGGGGGCGATTTTCAGGGCGTGAGGGCTGATTGACGAGCAAAATTGGCCGAAATCATTGACGCGAATAAACGCCTTGGATATAAGCGATCATCGTTTCCTCAAGGAGCTTTGCAATGGGAAAAAAGATTGTTGGCTTGTTCGCGCTGGTGTGCGCTTCAGTGGGCTTGACCGCCTGCGGCGGCGGCGACTCTTCGCAGAAACCCGCCGCCCCGGCGGCGACCGCGGCCCCCGCGGCCCAGCCGGCGGGCGGTGCGGCACGGACTGCCGACAAGCCGCCAGCCGCGCCGGCCAAAGCGGGGTTCCAGCAGATCGGTGACATGTTTAACGCCTGGAACGCGCTCTACAAACAAAATGAAAAGGTCATCAACGCCTACGAGGGCATGCCCATCCTGGAACTGGTGACCCCCGGCACCACTTTCATCGCCGGCGTCCAATATGACATGCTCAACCTGGGCCACAAGGACGGCCGCTTCGAGGGCGTGCTGCCGCTGGCCGGCTACCAGGGCTTCATCGAAAAGACCCCCTCCAAAATCACGTTTGGTTCCGATCGGGTCCGGGACAAGGACGGCTTCGGCCAACTGGCCAAAGCCGGCGACCACGACGTGGACACGGGCTCCCTCGATCTCGATCAGAAATACTACATCGCCGAAAATTCCACCGAACGCGCCGGGAAGAAAATCTCCCGCGGCCACAACGAGTTCAAAATGCTCGGCGACGGCAGCATGATTTGCCTGGTCTTCAGCGGCCAGACGCTCAACGCCCGCGGTGATGCGGAAACCAGCGACAGCGTGATCTACCTGCACAACGGCAAGAACCAGTTTGATTTCGTCGTGGGCAAGGGAAAGACCGGCCCCGCGTTCACGGCCCTCTCCTTTGCCGACAAGGGCGATTTGACCAAGGACGCCGCCCTCGATCTGTTCAAGGCGTCCGGCTATACGATCGACAAGTCCGGCGGCATCAAAGACGGCAAGCTGGCGGTGGACAAGTAATCGCCCGCGCCGCGCGTGACCGGCAAATCTCCCGAACCGGCCGCCGCCGCCTCACGTCAGCATCGCCTCCGTCTCCTTCATCGCCTCCGGCAGCGTCTTGGCCATCTCGTTGAGCGTCTCCA
>PMBX01000062.1 GCA_003153915.1 Phycisphaerales bacterium | reverse complement strand
GTGGCGTCGAGTCCATCCGAGCCTGTGCGGTCAAGCTGGTTCATGGTCACCTTGTGCCCTTGGGCAATGGTCCCTCGCCAGGCGCCGGGCCAAGCCGAAGCGACCGTCCGGACTTGTAGATTTCCAGCCGGCCCGTGGCATCATCGATGAGTTTTTTATCGGCCGTTGTCGCCAACAGGTCCAGGGCATGTTGCTGTGTGTCAGCGGCGAGGGCGAATTGTCCGTTTTCAGCGTAGGCAGCCGCCAGGGTCTCCATCACGAGCGGTTGTTGGCGATTGGTGAGCTGGGCGGCCTGTTGGGCCAATCGCAGGGCCTCCTGGGCCTTGGCGGGGTCGGGGGGGTTCTGGCCGAACAGCAGCAGTTCGGCAAGGGCCCTCATTACGTCCGGCCAGGCGGGCTTGAGTTCCAGGGCCTTGCGGTACTGTTCCACGGCCCGGTCGGTCTGTCCCGCCTTGGACAACACTTCCCCCAGCACGACGTGCGCGTCGGGGAATGCGGGTTGGGCGTTGACCGTCATCTTCAAGGCGGTAATGGCCTCCTGCGTAGCGCCCATCTCGGCAAGGATCACGCCCAGGCGGTAACGGGCTTCCAGGAGATTGGGTTCGTAGAGCAATGCCTGCAAGTAGTAGCGCCTGGCGTCATCCAGTGAGTGTGCCTGTTGGGCCAGCAGGCCCAATTGGTAATACGCGGCTACCAGATCGGGCTTGATGGTGACGGCACGGCGGAGGTCCAGGACGGCTTCGCGGATGCGACCCAGTTTCAGATAACTTAATGCACGATAAAGATACGCCTCGTAGTGCCTCGGCTGCATCGCGATGGTTCGGTTGAGGTAGCCGATGGCCTCCTCGGTCCGGCCACCCCTGGCAAGGACCATGCCCATCTGGAACACCGGATCGACGAACTGCGGGGCGATGGCCATGGCCCGCTGGAAGTATCCGATGGACTCGTCGTCCTTTCCCAGCTTGGTCAGGACGATGCCCATGTTGGAGTAGGCATTGGGATTTTTGGGATCCCGCTCGATGGACTTGCGGTAATTGGAGACCGCCTCTTCGAGCCGCTGGGAGTGCATCTGTGTAATGCCCAGGTTGTTGAAGGCCGGGGAATAGGTGGGTTTCAGCCGGATGGCGATCTCCAGATGCTCGGCGGCAAGGTGGAGGAGCCTGTCGGCTTCCTGCTTGTCTTGCGAGGCCAAGGCTCGCTCGCCGTACGTCGTGCCCAGGTTGTACTGGCCCATCCAGGCGTTGGGGTTGATCGCCAGGTTGTACTCCCAAAGCGTGATCTGGTCCTTGTAGACCAGCCCCAGGTTCCAGGTCAGCACGGACAAGACGGCCAGCACGACACAGGCGGCCGCCACAGCCGCCTTGCGACCCGGTTTTCCCGCCATATCGGCCAGGCGGGTGGCGCCTGCGGCCACCAGCGCGATGACGGCGATGATGGAGACATACTGCCAGTGGTCGGCCACCAGCGAGTGCGTCATGTAGTACATGTCGAAGAAACCCAGCACCGGAAACAGCGTGACCAGGAAATACGCCAGCGCGAAAAGGATCGCCTTGGCCCACCGCTTGCGACGCTGAATCCACAGAAACGCCAGGCAGGCCAGGATCGCCGCCCCGGGTAGATATGACACAACCGAATACGGATTGATGTTCCATCGCGGGTAGATCATCAGCAGGTGGAGGGGCAGGAGGGCCTTATAGATGTAGAACCACGGCGCCGTGCCCGCCAGCGCCAGCCGCCACGGGCCGTGCTCGTTGGCCTGGCGGATCTCCTCGCCCTGGATGACGTTGGCGTTCTGGAACCGCACGGTCATGTACGCGCACAGCCCGGCCAGGAGGAAAAACGGCGCCGTGCGGGCCAGGTCCTTCCACGCGATGCGGTTTCTTCGCCACCACACGCACAGCAACAGCACCGCGGGGGTCGTTACCACGGAAGTTTTGCTCAGAAGCGCCGCGGCGAACATCACCAGCGACAGGGCGTACCATCGCTGGCGCGAGGTGTCCTCGAACTTCAGGTACCCGATTATCGTCAGGAGATAAAAGATTATCGAAAGCGTGTTCTTGCGCTCGACGACCCACGCCACCGAGGCCACGTTGACGGGATGGACCGCGAAGATCAGCCCAGCCAGGAAGGCTCCCGGAACGGCCAATCGCCTCAGAACCAGCCACACCAGCACCGCGCCCAGGGCGTGCATCGCCACGTTGGTGACGTGGTAGCCCGTGGCACTATCGTCCCAGAGGCGATATTCCAGCCAAAGCGTGGTCCAGGTCAGCGGGTAGAAGTCCGGGACGCTCTGTTCCATTGCCGCCGACGGCGACCAGAAGACCCCCAATGCGTCGCCGGAGTGCATGAGGGGAAAATTTGTCAGCAGCAGGTTATCGTCCCAGATGAAATCCGCCTGCATGGCTGGGATATAGACGAACAACGCCGCCAGGACGATCACCGCCGAGGGAAGGGCCAGGTCTTTCCATTCCTTCTTCATATCAAGTCGCGGGCAACACGGTTACGTCGCGGGCGATAACCGAGCGACGAAAAATCCATTCTAACCCAAGCCCGCGCCTGATGCGCGGATTGGTTTTTTCAAATCCTGCGATGAGGGCGGAAACCACATTCTTTATTCTTTCGTCCGATGAAGACGCCACGGATCATGGATTCGGCATTGGTCGGTTCGATCAGTCCTGGGACTCATTGAAGGGATGGGCCAGCCGGGACGGTTTGGGCTTGGGCAGCGTGGCGATGACCGCCGCGGCGACGGCAAGGTCCCTGGGCGTGGTGATCTTGATGTTCCGCGGATCGCCGATGACGATACTGACGGGTTGGCCGATGGATTCGACCAGGGCGGCGTCGTCGGTGGCCTCGGTTCCATCGGCGTAGGCGCGAAGGAGCAGGTCCTTTCGGAATACCTGTGGGGTCTGGGCCTCCCAGACGGCGGCGCGGGGCAGCGTCCGCTCGACAAGCCCCTCCGGCGAGGCCGTCTTGAGCGTCCCATGCACGGGATAGGCCAGCAAGGCCGCGGCGGTCTTATCGGCCTGGGCGAAAACGGCGTCGATCCATTCCTGGGCCAGGCATGGTCGAACCGCGTCGTGGACGGCGACCAAATCTGCCTGGGGGCTGACGTGTGCCAGGGCGTTGCGCACCGAGGCCGTCCGCGTGGCCCCGCCCTCCACCAGCGTGACGCCCATGAAGCCCAGGTTGGCGCCGAATCGCTCCTTGACCTGCTCCATGTCGGCTGCGGAAATCACCAGCAGGAGCTGGCAGACGTCTTTGCGGGAGGCGAAAGCTTCCAACGCACGGATGAACACCGGCGCGCCGCCGATGCGCTGGAAGATTTTACTCTCCGTGCCGCCGAACCGCCGTCCCGCCCCGGCGCCGACGACGATGACCGATACCTTTGGCATCAACAAGTCCGTTTCACTAGAATACGCGGAAATACTACACGTGTGTTGTACCGGCCGCAACCAATCGGCCGGATAGCAGAAATGGACGAATCCCGGGTTCCGATACAGACCCCTTGCCGAATCGGCTGTCCGCGATGCGATATCGCCGCGGCGGCCGATGAGTCCGCGCGCCAGAGCCGATGGCAAGGCTGGCGCCTGGCGGCCCTGTGCCTGCTGGTGTTCCTCTGGCCGCTGGCGCTGGCGGTGGTTGGGTCGATGGCGCTGCCGCGGTTCTGGTCGAATGGACAGGCCAGGATCGTCGGCGGGGCTGGGGGGCTGCTGCTGGGCGCTATCGACGCGGTGCTGATTTACCGGTGGTTCCTCAAACCTCCCACGGAAGGGCAGGAATGACCTCTATCCTCGGCTGGCTTTGTCGTGGCAAAGGCTTTTCCGGCGGTCTCCATCCGCCGGGGCGCAAGTCCCTGGCCGCCGATGCGTCCATCAAGGTTCTGCCTGGCCCCGCGGTGGTCTCCGTTCCGCTGTTGCAGCACCTGGGCGCGCCGTGTGAACCGTTGGTCCAACCTCGCCAGGAAGTCGCCTGGGGCCAGATGATCGGCAGGGGGACGGGGACGATTTCCGCGCCCGTTCATTCACCGCTGAACGGGGTGGCCGGAGTTGCCTCCGTTACGACTTTGCCCAACGGACGACACGTTGGGACCATTCCAATCACCGCCGCCGGCGCGCAGATCGGCGGCGAGGCGCTGTGGGAGGCGCTCTTGGGCGGCGATTGGCCCGACGACGGGTTCGACCGCTATCAGCCAGAAGAGATTCTCAGCCTCATTGGCCAGGCGGGGGTTGTGGGAATGGGCGGGGCGGCATTTCCCACACACGTGAAACTCACGCCTGTCCCCGGCCGGCCAGTCGATGTCCTTATCGTCAATGGTTGCGAGTGCGAACCGTACCTTACGGCAGACTATCGCCTGATGATCGAGGCGCCGCGGGCGATCCTCGCCGGGGCGCAACTGGCGGGGCGGGCGGCGGGGGTGGAACGGATTATCGTTGCTGTCGAGGACGACAAGCCCGTGGCGATAGAGTCCATGCGACAGGCCGCACGGGCGAGGAAGGTGGAATTCGCCGTCCTGGAGATGCGATATCCCCAGGGCGGGGAACGTCAACTCCTCCCGGCAGTACTGGGCAGGACCGTGCCGGCCGGCGGGCTGCCCACAGACGTGGGGGCGGTTGTAATCAACGTGGGCACGGCAGGGGCCGTCGCAGCGGCTGTCCTGCGCCGCCGCCCGCTGACCCACCGCGTGGTGACCGTTTCTGGGACGGGCATTGTCAAACCGGCCAACCTCCTGGTTCCCATCGGGACGCCCTACGGGGACCTGGTGACGTATTGTGGCGGGGCGAGGGATTCGGCCGTGCGCGTCGTGGCCGGGGGGCCGATGACGGGTTTCGCCATCGGCGACCTGAGCGTTCCGCTGACGAAGGGAACCGCTGGATTGATCGTCCTGGGCGGGGTAGAAGTGTCCCGGCCTAGGGAAACGCCCTGCATTCGCTGCGGGCGATGTGTGGATGTCTGCCCGATGAACCTGGTTCCAACTAAGATCGCCCTGGCCGCCCGTGTGGCGGACTGGGAGCAGGCCGGGAAGTACCATATGGCCGCATGTATCGAGTGCGGATGTTGCGCCTATGCCTGCCCGGCGGGGATTCCCCTGGCGCACCTCATCCGCATGGGCAAGGCCCAGGCGCCCAAGGAAACCTGACGCGGGAACTATTTACTTGGCCAAAGGGCAAGAACAACCCCTCGCCAATCGCTCGGACGGGCAACCGGCTGACGGGGCAGAAACGTCTTGGTCCCACCTGAGCGTGGCCGCGGCGCCGCACGTACATGGAATGGCGACGACGAGTCGGCGGATGATGATCGACGTGCTGATCGGCCTGGCGCCGGTGCTGGTGGCGGCGGTGGCGGTCTTCCGGTGGTATGCCCTCAAGCAAATCGTGGTCTGCCTGGCCTGTTGCCTGCTGGCGGAGGCGATCTTTTCGGCCATGCGTCGGCGAGCGATGAGTCTGGGAGACTTTTCTGCCGCCGTTACGGGGATGATCCTGGCGTTTTCGCTACCGCCCTCGGCGCCGTGGTACGTCGGGGCGGTCGGTTCCTTTGCCGCCATCGGGCTGGGCAAGTGCGCCTTCGGCGGGCTGGGGCAGAACATCTTCAACCCCGCGATGGTCGGCAGGGCGTTCGTGATGATCTGTTTTGCCTCGGCGATGGGGGCGTCGGCGTATGTCATTCCTGGCGCGAGTTTGGACGTCGTGACGCAGGCCACGCCACTGACGGCAGCAAAGTCCGCAGGCGGGGCCGGGCCGGACTGGTCGATGCTTTGGCCGCTGTTTGTGGGCAACGTCAACGGGTCGGTCGGCGAGACCAGCGCCCTGGCCTGCCTGCTCGGCGGGCTGTATCTTTGCTTCCGCCGCGCGGCTAAGTGGGAAATTCCCCTGGCCATGCTGGCGACCGTGGCGACCGTCGCCGGCCTGGGCGACTGGCTTGGTCCCCGCCATCCCCTCTCCGTGCTGCACCACCTTACCGGCGGGGCGGTAATGCTTGGGGCGTTCTTCATCGCCACCGACCCGGTCTCCAGCCCCCTGACATCCGGGGGGCGGTGGTTCTTCGGCGCCGGGGTTGGGGCCTTGGTGATGTTGATGCGCGCCTACAGCGGCTATCCAGAGGGCGTGATGTTCTCGGTATTGCTGATGAATGCCCTGACGCCCCTGATTAACCGAGCAACGATCCCCCGGCCGTTGGGCGGATCTCATCGGGCAATACCATCGCAAACCACCAACGGCGCGCCGTAATGTGAGAACATGAGCGACAAAGGCGGATACATCAGGCAGGGTTGGCTGGTGCTGGTGCTGGCGGGCTGCTTTGGCGCTGCCCTGGCGGCAGTGCATGTCGGATTGGGACGGCGCATCGAGTCCAACAAGCTGGGCGATACGCTGAGGCAGGTTCCCAAGCTGGTCCCCGGCGCGGTCGAGGGAAGGCCCGAGTCGTTGGGGACAAGGACCGTCTACCGCGCAGTGGATTCGTCCGGGCGGACCGTTGGCTGGGTGTTGCCTGCCGGCGGGGGCGGGTTCGCCGATCGCATAGAATTGCTGATCGGTCTGGACGCCTCGGCCGAGACGATCACGGGCCTGTACGTGCTGGAGCAGAAGGAAACCCCCGGCCTGGGCAACCGCATCGAAGATGCCAACTGGCGGGGGCAGTTCGCAGGCCGGTCCGCACGGCGACGACTGTCGGTGACCAAGGCCGACAAAGGCGGCGCTGACGAAATCCAGGCCGTCACCGGCGCGACGATCTCCTCCCGTAGCGTCACGGATATCGTAAACGAAGCGGTGGGCAGGTTCCGCGCCGATTTGGGGGCATCGAGGCAATGAGCAAACACATCGGCCAAGGCGACGGTCCCGCCCCGCTGGAACGGTTAATCAACGGCATCCTGCCGGAAAACCCGGTGTATCGCCAAATCCTGGGCATCTGCCCGACGCTGGCGGTGAGCAACAGCATGGAATCGGCGATGACGATGGCCGGGGCGGTGGCCTTCGTGTTGCTAGGCTCCAACCTGGTCGTCAGCCTAATCCGCGGGCTGCTCAAGCCGCATCTTCGCATCCTGGTCTTCACACTGACCATCGCCACCTTCGTGACCATCGCGGACCGCTTCCTGGCCGCCTACATGCACGAGATGAGCCGCAAGCTCGGTCCCTACGTGCCGCTAATCATCGTCAACTGCATCATCATCGCCCGTTGCGAGGTCTGCGCGGCAAAGCAGTCGGTCTTTACCGCCGCCGCCGACGCCATCGGCCAATCGCTGGGCTTCGCCCTGGCGATGGCGACCATCGCCACCGTCCGCGAATTGTTGGGTTTCGGCACGTGGTTCGGTCTGGCGGTGATGCCGAAGGCCTGGCCGGCGTGGGTGGTGATGATCCTGCCCCCCGGGGCGTTCCTGGCTTTGGGCCTGCTGATGGGCGCGGTCAACTGGATCGCGGCTGCCTGGGCCGCCAAGTCCGCCGGCGGGGGGGAGGAGGCGAAGAAGGCATGAACCATCTTGGCGCATTGCTGCTGCTGGCGATCAACACGGCGTTGATCAACAACATGGTCTTTCATTTCTTCGTGGGCAACTGCCCCTTCATCGGCGTCAGCCGGCGGATCGACACGGCCTTCGGCATGGGATGCGCGGTGACGTTCGTCACGGCAGTGGCGGCGATGCTTAGCTGGACATGCACCTATTTCATCCTGGCCCCCGGCGCGCCGCTGACGACTTGGGTGTGGAGGCAATTCAACCCGACTTCCCAAGCCGTGGTGGACCTGAGCATCCTCAACTACGTCGTCTATATCTTCCTGATCGCCGCGGCGGTGCAGTTGGTGGAGATGTACGTGCGGAAGTTCTTCCCCGCCCTGTACAAGGCATTCGGGGTGTTCCTGCCGCTGATAACGACCAACTGCGTGATCCTGTTCGTGTGCCTGGAGATAATGAAGCATGTCTCGGGCGCGGCCGGGCCGTTGTACTGGGGGCCTGACGAGGCGCTGGTTTACGCGGTCTTCGCGGGCGTTGGGTTCCTCATCGCCATCGTCATCATGGCCGGGATCCGCCAGGAACTCGACCATTGCGACGTGCCCAAACCGCTACGGGGCGCGGGAATCACGATGATTATCGCCGGGATACTTGCGCTGGCGTTCATGGGATTCACCGGCGTGGACAAGGGCCTGGAGGCCATGTTCGTAAAGCCCCCGGCACGGCCGGGGGATTCTTCTCAAACCATGCCCGTGCAAAGCACGGGACTTCAACCCCCGGCACGGCCGGGGGATTCTTCTCAAACCATCCCCGTGCAGTGCACGGGGCTTCAACCCCCGGCATCGCCGGGGGATGCTTCTCAAACCATCCCCGTGCAAAGCACGGTGTTTAAGAAATGACGGTAATCACGATCATCCTGGCATGCGGGACGATGCTGCTGCTGGCCGTCCTGGCGGCCTACGCGCTGGGCTGGGCCGATCGCGTCTTTCGCATCCCGGCTGATCCAAGGTTGGAGGCCGTTTTGGCGGCGCTGCCGGGGGTCAACTGCGGCGGATGCGGATACGTGGGTTGTGGCGAATATGCCGCCGCCGTCGTCGCCGGAAGCGTGGAGGTCAACAAATGCACGGTAGGAGGCGTCAGTTGCGCGGCGGCCTTGGCCGGGATTCTGGGCGTGGAGGTCAAGCCCGCATGGCCCTACCGTCCGGCGGTGCATTGCGGGGCGACCTTTGCCCAGCGCCTCAAGCGGGCCGACTACCGCGGCGAGCGCACCTGCGCCGCTGCCAACGTGATCTCCGGCGTGCAGGGTTGCGCATACGGCTGCCTGGGCTTTTGCGACTGCCAACTCGCCTGCGACTTCGACGCCATCCATGTCATCAACGGCCTGGCCGTGGTTGACTACGAAAAATGCGTGGGCTGCGGCGCCTGCGAGAGGGCCTGCCCGCGACATATCATCTCGATGGTCCCCTTCAAGGCCGAGCGGATGCTCGTCGTCGCCTGCTCCAACAAGGACGCCGGAAGGGATGTCCGCGCCGTCTGCAAGGTCGGCTGCATCGGATGCAGGGCCTGCCAGCGGACCAGCGAGCTTTTCCAGATGGCCGAAAACCTGTCAACCATCGACTACGAAAGCTACGATCCCGACAAGATGCCTGATTTGGATATCCTTGTGGCCCGCTGCCCGATGAAGCGGATCGTCGCGGTTGGAAAACCCTCGGCCAAAGACCTTGCCGCCGTGGCGGGCCAGGAACTGCCCGATATCGTCACCGGCCGGTTCCGTACCACCGCCGACGAGGCGGAGTGGCGTGGGTAGCCTAGCCACCGGGCGATGGGGCGCGACTGGCGACTCAACGCCAGGAGTCTTCCATCATCCGCCGCCTGCGCTGGGCCAGGAAGGCAAACATCAGGGCGACTGCGGTGGTCAGAGCCGCCATGGCAAGGAAGTACGTGGCGGCGCAGCGGGCAAAGTCTTGAGGGGGGATCAAGCCCTGCAACGCCGAAATCATTGAAGCCCCCGCCGTCAGGCCCAATCCGGCCCCGCGCAGAATCCCCTCAACCAGACTGTGGGAACGGATGCCAAAAGGGATGATCGCACAAGCCGCCGCTACCAGGGAGACATGCACGGCCAGGGCGTGGTTGCCCATGAACATCAAAGGCAGGCCGCCGATGGCCAGGAAGGCGGCCACCGAAAAGATGATCGCAATCGCGAGGTTGGAGTATTTTTTCCCGGTCGGCTTGGCCATGTTCACATTCCCTTGTTTTCATCGGCCAGCAGTTTGCCGAAGCCCTCGCTGGAGTGCTGCTGGTGGCCGGCCGGTCCCCCAGTGACGATCATGGCCTCGACACCGGCGGGCAGGCGCTTGAGGCCCGCAAGTCCCAGTACGCTCAACGCCGTGGCCCATATGTCGGCTGTGGTGGAGTCGGGGGCGACGACAGTGACCGAAGGCACCGCATCCGCCGTGGCGCCGCAGTTGTCGCCGGCTCGTGGGTCGATGATGTGGCTGTATCGGCGGCCCTGTATCTCCACGAACCGGAAGTAATTTCCGCTGGTGGACACACCGCCCCCGGCCAGCTTAAGCGTCGCCAGCATGGCCGGGCTGTTGGGGTCGAAGGGATTGCGGATACCGATCCGCCATCCATCCTGCCTTCCGTCGTGGCGGCCGAAGCAGCGGATTTCCCCGCCGACGGCGACCAGCCCGCCGCTGACGCCCAACCGCATCATGGCCTCGGCAGAGCGGTCGGCGGCGAAGCCCTTGGCTATGCCCCCCAGGTCCACGCAGGCTGTGTCGGTGGTTTTTTCCGCCCCGGCGGGTCCCAGGATAATCTGGTCCCAGCTCGACGTTGCCCGCGCGGCGGTGAGTTGTTGGTGGGTGGGGGGGCTGCCTTGCTGGGCGGAGGCCTTCCACAACTCAATCATGGGCCGGCAGGTGACGTCAAAAGCGCCGCCCGTGGCGTCGGCGGCATCGCGGGCCAGCCGCAGCATCACAAGCGTCTCGACCGACAGCGGGACGATCTTAGCTGCCGGGGCGGCGTTGAGATGGGCGATCTCGGAATCCGCCATGCGCCAGCTTGCCCTGGCCTCCATCTCCCGCAGCGTCTTCTCGGCGGCCTCCAGCGCCGAGCGGGCAACACTGGTCTCGCCGGCCCGGACCACCACCGTCAGGGCGGTATCGGTGCCCATGATCCCCACAGGATGGCTGGTGAAACTCTGGAGCCTGTCGCTGTGGAAGACGCCGATGGCCGCCAGGGCCACCAGGGCGATCAGCAGCCCGCCGCTGAGCACGTAACCTAGATACTGTTTCACGTCCTGCCTCGACATTGGAGCGCATCTGTTGAGCCGATAAACAACTTATCAGGTGGGGGAGGCGTTCTCAAGTGACGGTGGGAAAAGAACGTCCAGGCCGGCTGCCGGAGCGTCTTGTGGGGATCCGTCGGGTGCTACTTGACCAGCGCGAACCGGTCGCGATCAACCTGGCGGCAGCGGCCGGCGACGCCGTCAGCGGTATTCCCCAATCCAGGCGACATGCTTGCCAAGGGGAGTGCGGGCCAGGGCGTTGGACAAACGCCTGTCGCCCGTGACCATGACGGATTTGGTCTTCACGGCCAACGCCAGGTACAGGCAGTCGTAAACGGTCCGGCCCGTCCGCAAGGCCAATTGCAGCGCGGCTTCGGCCAGCTCGCCGGAGGCGGCGATCCGCAGCGGAAGGCGCAGGAAGTCGCTCAGCAGTTGGCCAGCCTCCTGCTCGTTTATTTCGCCGCGGCCATGCCGCTTCCAGATGACGTTGGCGATCTCGGCGCAGATCAGGTCCGGCGCGTGCAGTTCGCGACCGGCCAAAAGAAGGGCGCCGGCTCGCTCGGCGTGCTCCTCGTTGAAGAACGCGGCCGCCACCACGCTGGCGTCGACGACGCAGGCTTTCATCGGTCCCGGTCCTGGCGGATCAGGTCCGCGCTGCCGGCCAGCTTGCACCCGGCGAAGCGTTTTTTCCAGCGGCCCAGCACGGCAGCGATCTCCTCCGTGCCGGTTCCCGCGGCCTGCTCCAGCAGGAGCTTGGCCTCGCCTTGGAGAGACCGGCCGTTCCGCTTGGCGCGGGCCTTGAGCCGTTTGGCGGCCTGGGCGTTGAGTCCTCTAATCAGAATATCGGGCATGGCGGAACCTCGTGTCGGCGGAGTCACGTCCGCTATCATAATGCTATCGTCTCGTCGGCCCCTCGACAAGAGGAATCTTTCCACGAGAACCCCGGTCCTGGCTGGAACCGGGGCGTTGGGGGCGACGGGTTGATTGTGGCGCTACTTGGCGGGGTGAACTTGCCCCGTCAGGTGGCACGGCCGAGGGATCAGCGCCCAGACAAGCGCCGTTTGCTTAGTGGTGAGATGAAGCGCGCCCCCCCCCAGGCTCCGCGTTGTTTCGCTTGGGTGTGGCACGGTGTCCCGCCGCGCATCCCCGTGCGGTGCACGGGGCTTCAAAACACTCCACCCATCGCGATGTTCCGCGACGTTGAAGCCCCAGGCACGGCCGGGGGATACTTCGGTGGCGGGCGGAGCCCCGCCATCCTCCCGTTCGGTGCGATCTTTCTTTTCGCGGCATCCCATGGCCACGCGGCTAAGCCATGGCCAGGGCACTTGGTAAAGGAAGCTTTCCCTGCGCGGCGGACTGGTCAAGAAATCTTTACTAACGCCCCCCGTGGGCCGGCGTAGCCGCGCCCGCCGTTCGTGGGTGAGTCCACCCGTTGGTTCCCATGTCTTGCAGCACTTTGCGTTTGACGATCCGGCGGGGCGCGGTAGCATGTTCGTCGCTTTGATAACGGCCTTGGAGCAGGCGGGGATTTTTCGCGTCGCAGGCAGGGAGCGATCCCGCTAATTGGCGACTGCCTCAAATGCCGCCCGGACAAGTTCCCAAGACGTAAGTTTTATCTTTCTCCCGCAAGGAAAAGGTCCGGCCGAAGTTCCATAGAACACACAGGGCTTGGAGACGGAATGAACTGCATCGCAGGCTTGATGCTCAGGAGACGCTCGATAATGAACGGCATGGTTCTCGCATTTATTCTGGTGGGCGTGGGGTTATTGCTGTCGGGCTGCCAAAGCGTCGCAGGGGGCGGCGGCATCGGCGGCAAGCGAGATGAATCCTGCCAGGGGTGGTATTTCCCGCCGCCGGGAAACAGCCTTTCTTGCCAGGATTGGCGCATGCCGGAGGAAGTCGGGCTGTCGGCGGATTTGCCCGTCAAGATGGCCGAATATATTGCTCGTCACGCGGATACTCGCAGGGCCAAAAAGCCGCGATGGGCGCTGTGGCGGCACGGCAGGCTCGTGCATCTTGAGGGGGATTTCACGGAGACCACCGACGTTGCGTCGCTGCGCAAGACGTGGCACGCGATGATCGTCGGGGCGGCGATCCAGCAAGGCCGGATTCCTTCGCTTCGCCAGCAAGTCGCCTGCTGGTCTGGCGAGTTGAAAGAACGGTTCGCCTCGGTTACGTGGCGGGATATCCTTACCCAGTCCGCCGGGTTTGATTACCCATACGGCGATTACCCGGCTTATCGTCCGGGGCAGATGTGGACATACTCCGACTACACCCTTTTTCATCTCTGCAATGCCCTGGCAAGGGTGTACGGCAGAGGGGATTTTCACGATCATTACGAGCTTGTCGCCCGTCAGGCTTACTTCGATGCCATCGGCATGACGGATTGGTCCACGGTGATTCGGTTTGACCGAAGCTCGAACATGGAGGACGGCGTGCGGTTCCAGTTAAGCCTGGAACACATGGGCCGCCTGGGACTGCTGGCCCTTGCCAGAGGCCGTTGGGGCGATCGACAACTCGTGCCTGGAGAGTTTGTCGGCGAGTTGGAGACAAAACAGACCCGTGGGATGAAGGTCAACTACCGAGGGCCCAACGACGGGAATGTGCGCCTGGATCCCAAGCGGTTCCCCGAAAGTCCCTATGGCTACCTTACGTGGGTAAACACCGACGGGGACTATTTTCCCGCCGCCGACAGGGCGTGGGCCTGGGGCGCCGGGATCGGCGGCATGATCGTGTTGTGGAACCACGCCAACGGGATTGTGTTCGCCGGCGCGGGCGTAAACATGTCGCCGTCGTCGGAGGGCCTGCCCCACGTGATCGAACAGGGCATAATCGGACCGGACCCTCAATTGGCGGTTCCAAGCCAGGCCCGTACGGCGGACAAGACCATTGTAGGCCGCTGGGACCGCTTTGAGGTCTCCCTGTCCAACCCGCGGACCTACGCCGATCCATACAAGGATGTCGAGCTTGACGTCGTGTTCACAAAACCGGACGGTTCCCGCGTCAGCTTCTGGGGATTCTACGACGGCGGAACGACCTGGAAGGCCAGGTTCATGCCTGACCAGCTCGGCGCCTGGCGTTATCAGGCGAGGTTCTCCGACGGCAGCCTGACGGCAGAGGGCGTGTTCTACTGCGTCGCCTCGGATATTCCCGGGATGCTGTCGGTCCATGAGTCCAATCCGATCTGGTTTGGCTTCAAAGACGGGCCGGCTAGGCTGGTCCGCAGCTTCCACGTCGGGGACCGGTTTTTCGCAACCAACTGGGATGACCCCAACAANNACACCGGCGCTTTGGCCGCTGAACGCAGCGGAGTATCGCCGGCTTGAAACCATTCTCGACGATCTGTCGCGACGAAAGATCATGGTGTTTCCCTTCGGGGGTTTCTTTGGGCGAGACACCGACTTTCCTCGCGAACCCGCCCAGCGGAGTTTATACATCCGCTATACGCTGGCCCGGCTGGGTGCGTATTGGAACATCCTTCTCAACGTCGCCGGCCCCGAGCCGCTGCTGAAAAACAAGACCTATCTTACCTTTGACGAAATCAACAGCCTGGGGGCGGAGATCCGCCGGCTGGACGTCTTTGGACATCCTCTCACCGTGCACAATCCAACCGGCCCGGACACCTTCCGCGACTCGCAATGGAGCACCTTCGGGACGTTGCAGGGCCCTAAGACCACCGATCGCGCCAAGCTGGGCGACCTGCTGTCGCGATACCATCATCCCGCCAAACCGCTGTACGCCCAGGAAACGCTCTGGTCGGGCAACAAGAATCAACCAGCCTACAGCGACACCGACCTGCGCAAGCACGCCTTCGTGCTGATGATGTCGGCGGCGGTTCTCAACTTCGCCGATAACGCGGGCAATTCCTCCACCGGTTTCAGCGGGACATTGGAGCCTGCCGACAGGAACCAATCCGTCCATGACATCATCAAGGGAGTCTGGGACTTCTTTGAGACCGTGCCCTTCCAGCGAATGAAACCGATGAACGAAATAGTCGAGGCCGTCGAAGGGAGGCACGCCTGGTGCCTGGCCGAGCCTGGCCATGAGTATCTCATCTACCTGGAGTCGCGCGGCGTTGTGAACGCCCGCATCGAGGGCGGACCGTATTGCGTCGAATGGATCAATGCGCAGGACACGTCACAACGCCGCCCCGCGGAGATGACCGTGGACGGCGGGAACCTGCGATCCCCCGATGATGGTGACGACTGGCTGGTGAGGCTCTATCACCAAACCCAGTCGCCGTGACTGACATCCTAGAGCGATTTAACTTTGGATATTTACAAACGGGCTGGCGGGGCTCCGTCCCGCCAGCCCAACAGATGCTTAAATACGCGGCGGGACGAAGCCCCGCCGCGCTATCACCCAAA
>PMBX01000209.1:11418-24621 GCA_003153915.1 Phycisphaerales bacterium | reverse complement strand
CCAGGATCATCCACCTGGCCAGCATCGGCAGCGGGTTCGGCCGCCGCGTCTTGCCTGGCCCCGGTACGCGGGGCAACGACCAGCGGGCGATTTGCCAGTCCCCTCTCGCCCATCGGCGCCTTCGGCCGGCGTCGGCCAGATATCGCACTGGATGATCTTCCAGCAGTTCCACATCAGCGAGGAATCCGCACCGGGCATGGCAGNNATCCGGTTGTCGGGGAACCGGGCACTCACCGCGGTGTCAAATGCCCTGATGTCGTAAATGGCCTTGCCGACAAACTGGCCCTGTCCGAACAGGTCCTGGTAAACGTTGGAGACCTCGCGAGTATAGGGGTCCAGGCCGACATCCCCCGCAAACAGGCTGGCGAAACGAGATCGTTGCGATTGGGGCAGCGAGACACCAAGCCTCGGCTGGAGAATGCCATAGCCACGCGTCACGCACAGGTGTTCCAAATCCACATAGGGACGGTTCAGGGGATGCGCCATAGACGCAGCCATCTTCCAGGCGGATTGCGGCGGCAGTTGGGTATCGGCATCGAGCACGATTCCGTACCGAACGCCGCGCAGTCGGGTAATGTCTCCCTCGACCAGCGAAAATGGTTCGACCGATCCGGTCAACACCAGCCGGTTGAAGTCCTCGATCTTGCCGCGTTTCCGCTCGTGTCCCATCCATCGCTGCTGGAGTGGGTTCCAAAGGCGAGGCCGATGCAACAGGTAAAATACCGTTTGGCCGGCATCGGCGTATTGGGCGTTCAACTCGTGGATTCGCGTCAAGGCGCGCTCCAGCAGCGGTCCGTCCTCGGGCATCTGCTGCTGGAGAGCGTCGGGCAGATCCGTCAGGAGGACCATCAACAGGTTCGGGCCTCTGTTGCCCAGATATCGCAGTTCAAGGTGCTCCAGCAACTTTTCGACCGTGGCCGCGGAGGAGAGCATCGCCGGGACGATGACCGCGGTACGATGGGCCGAGGGGATGCCTTTGGAGAAGTCCATCCTCGGCAGGGACCGGGGCGGAACCGTCAAGCTCGCCCACCAATTTACCAGCGACACCGCCGACCGAGAGGCGACAAGGATAACCGCCACGCCCGTCACGGCCAACAACCACCAGGGCAGCCCGGATCCGACGATCAAGATCACGGCAAAGGAGAGCGCGGCAGTCAGCAGCGCGATGGCCAGCAGATACGCCGGCAGCGCCCGGCGCAGCACGGACCTTTCCATACGCCGACGCAGGGAAAGCCGATATTGAGTCTCCGTCTCGAGTTCGCCGCGGCCATCTCCGATCAGGAAGTAGCCGACCGTCCCCTCGCGGGGGTCGGTCTCAGGACGATGTGTCCGCTCTATCGCGAGTCCAAGGGCAGCCGAAGCAACGTCCTGCTCCTTTAGACCGCTTCGGCGCGACAGGTCCTCGATTTCGCGCCGGCAGAGGTCGCGGGATCGGAAGTCCATCTGGACATGCACGCCGCTGGGATCCTGGCGAAGGATCGCTTCCGCGGCGCTGAGAGACTCGACCAGGTCCCGCCAGTCGATCCTGNNTCCAGGGTCTGCCCGCGTTCCGACAACTCTTGTTCTACCCAGTTGATCACCAGTCCCATGGCGGCATGCGTCCCTTGCAGGCAGGACGTCAACTCGGCCAGGAACGGCGCGGACATCGAGGGTTTGGATCGCACGAAATCCGCCAGGATCGTGATCAGGGACTTGGGATCCAACTGAACCGCCTGAACGAATCGCCGGGACCAGTCCACGGCAGATTCCCTGTGCCTTCGTCGCCACGCGATCCGCCGCGATACTCGCCGCAGATTTTCAACAAGAGCCAGGCTCACCATGATCGGAACGGCCCAAAGCTCGCCCAACTTCAGGGGATGGACCGTCTGATAGGATCGTATGAACTGGGAGATGTTCTCGGCGTCCACGCGCCCATCGGTGTGCGAGACCAGTTCAATGGCCATCTCGTAGATGCAAGGAAATCCCTTCAGTGGCCCCGAACTCAGGCGAGGGAGCTGCCGGCTGTAGCCGGGGGGGAAAATCAGGCGAACCCCGTCGATCTGCTCCTCAATGAACGTGTAGTTCTCTACCAACCATTTCGCCGCCGGCGCTTCCGGATGGCCCTTCCGGATAGCCTCGGCCACCTCCTCGTACGAGCGGCTGATGATGTCTTCGTTCTCGGCGAGGCGCCGCAGCAGCATCTCCCGACCAGGCCGACGCGGAGCTAACTTGCGATCGGCCGCCAGGGATCGGGCGTGGCCCTCCAGTTGCGTCGTACTGAATAGGCCTTCGCGAAGAGGAGGCTCAACATCGTCCATCCCGTCCAGGTGGGCAGGCATGCTTCCGCCTAGCATGCGTATCCGTTGCCAGAGTGCGTGCAGCTTATGCCAGGTATTGCCGCTCAATCTTCACAACTCGTTTCTAGGTACCGAGGCATTAGCCAACGAGGCAATGAGTGTGACGCCACGACAAAGCAGAGGCCGACGGCGTACCTGGTAGCTGCAAGCCGGCCACTACGATACCAGGAGCGAAACGCGATTTCCAGAATTGGTTCGTTTCGGTTGCCTCAGCGCGCTCGAACGGCGAATGAAAGCGTCCCGAAAGCATTCCTGAGCGAGCGAAGCGAGTCGAGGGACGAAGTCGAAGGGTTTACCCTGAGCCATATCGAAGGGCTTACCCTGAGCCACGTCGAAGGGCTAATTACCATCGCCCGTTAGTTAAAACCGCTAACGTATCAAGGCCCCGAAATGGCGGACATTTCGAACTCTCTTGCGGTAGCCAGTGAGATAGAGGGACTTCCCTACGGGACATCCTCCTTCGACAAGCTCAGGACTACGTCTACACCGGTTGCCTGCCGCGGATTTGCCCGCAGCGGATAGGGTTTTTCGGGCAACAGCCTATTTCAGTGGGGTTGCGAGCACTCCGATAGGACTAAAAGGCCGCGAAAGAGCGGATTCACTCTATGCATTTGAGTTTCAACGGCTTGGGTGTGAATGCACAAAGGGCTGGCAAGGAAATCCGAACCGAGTGGACCATAAAAGGCTCGCCCCGTAGCGGCCTGGAACACGAGGTACAGCGGTAAGAGTACGGTTTGAATGCGAAGCAATGCCCATTTTGAGCGTAGCGGTGTCATCTCGGTCACGGCTGCGGCTGTCATGTTCTTGCTGATAGCTTGTCCGGCGCGTGCCGCCGACATCCTGATCGTACTCAGCGGCGAGGAAGCCCCGTACGTGGCCGCCAAGGACGCCGCCAGCAAGGCCATGACCGCCAAGGGCCATACCGTTCGCGTGGCCCAGTTGAGTGAACTGGCAGATGACATGCCGGCCGCCATGAAGCAGAAGGTCGATGTCTACCTGGCCATCGGCAGTAAGTCCGCCACCGCCCTCCACGAACACGTCAAGCCGCCGGCAATGCTGTTCTACTGCATGGTTTCAGACCCGGACAAGGCGGGACTGACTCAGGGCGCTCCCGCAAGCGGCATCAGCATGGACGTGCCCGTGGACGCCCAGATCAAGCTCATGCTCGACGCGGTTGGCAAGGTCAAGAGCATCGGCATGTTTTACAGGTCCGACATGCAGGCCAGCGTGGCTGTCATGAAGGAGATGGAGCAGGCAATGCCCAAGGGGGTCCGTCTGTACGCCATCGACGTCAGCAAGCACTCCTCGATGGCAGCGGCCATCGAAGAGGTGCTCGATCAGAAGGTGGACATCGTCTGGACCGCGCCGGACACGACTATCTACGACACCGCCGTCATTCGCTCGCTGCTGCTGGATTCGATGCGGAGGAAGACGCCGGTCTTCGGATTCTCCGTGCCTTTCGTCAAGGCCGGCGCGCTGTTGGGTGTGGGAATCGATCCGCAGACGCAGGGCGAGGATGCAGCGGCCTTGATTACCGAGTCGTTGGCTCGCTCTGCCGCCGGATCCCGCTCGAAAGTCTCGCGGCAAACGCAAGGCGGCCATGTGTCGCCTGCCTCGGCCAGCCGGCCTGCCGGCGATCATGTCGTAGAAGCCCCCAGGTATCAGACCGCCGTGAACCTCATTGTCGCAGACCGGCTTTCCATCACTCTACCCGTCGAACTCGTTGAGAAGGCATCTCGCGTTTTCCGGCCTGACGAGGAGACACCATGATCCCAATCGTGACCGTGCCAACCGTGGGAGTTGTCAAGGCCGTGCTGAAATGGCTGGATCGGGCGAGCCTTCGCTTCAAGGCCGTGGCATTCGTATCGCTGCTGATCGTGCTGACGCTGGCGGCCACGGCGGCCATTACCATCCGGCAGACGAATAACCTCGTAGTCGCCGAGAAGCAGAAGGACGCCGATGCCAGCGCCCGAAACATCGCCAGGGTCTGCGAACTGCCCCTGGCTGTTGGGGACCATGCTGAACTGGCCGCCCAAACCAGGCGATTCGCCGGCGAGAAGGGCATTTGCTTCGTTGCCGTATATGACAAGAAGGGGCGGCTGGTGTCATCCGCCCCGCCTGGCGTGGCGGTTTACTCCCACTTGCCCGACGATGGCAACTTTTTGATCGGAGACAGCCCGGTCGTGCTTATGTCCGGCGGAGAGAATCTCGGCCCTCTTGGCGGACTGGGCAAGGATTTCAATTCCCAGGCGGCTGCGCCCAGCAAGCCTGCTGCCGCGGAACCTGGGGGTGAAGTGGTCGGCAGGGTTGTCATCGGGATGTCGAAAGACGCACTGCGCCAGGCTCAGTACAACCAGGCGGCGACGACGGTTGTAATGGTTGTCATCGCCGCACTGGTCGCCGGCATCATCATACTGGTAGTCGTGTCGCTCTGGACGCGCCGACTGAACAACCTGGTGGCGGCCAGCGATCTCATGTCGCAAGGTGACTACTCGGTGGCGGTGCAGTCGACGAGCGAGGACGAGATCGGTCGCTTGGCCGAGGCGTTCGAAAACATGCGATCCGCCATAGGGCATCGCGACCGTGAAATGCGGGACTTCAATGCCGGCCTGCAGCAGAAGGTGGATGAGCGGACCGTCGAACTGCTGTTGGCCAAGGATGTCGCCGAAGCCGCCAGCAAGGCCAAGAGCGAGTTCCTGGCCAAGATGAGCCACGAGATTCGCACGCCGATGAACGGCGTTATCGGGATGATCGATCTGCTGCGAGGCACAAGACTGGACGACAAGCAGTCTCGCTATGCCAACATCGCCAAGACATCGGCCACGGCGCTGTTGGGGCTGATAAACGACATCCTGGACTTCTCCAAGATNNCCAAGATCGAGGCCGGGAAGATGGAACTGGACATCGAGGAGATGGATCTGTGGAAGACGGTCGAGGATGCGGTGGAACTCATGTCTTCCAAGGCCGTCGAAAAGGGCCTGGAACTGATGTGCAATATCCATGGGGACGTTCCGGCCATGGTGCGAGGCGACGCCAACCGGCTTAGACAGATACTGATTAACCTGCTTGGCAACGCCCTGAAGTTCACTGAAAAGGGCAACGTCTCGGTCGAGGTCACAACAGAGCCATGCGACAGCGACCACGTGAAGGTGCGTTGTCAGGTGCGGGACACGGGCGTTGGAATCCCGCCCGATCGCATGGACCGCCTGTTCCGATTGTTCACGCAGGTCGATTCCTCCAGCACGCGAAGGTACGGCGGAACCGGGCTGGGGCTGGCCATCGCCAAACGCCTGTCGGAGATCATGGGCGGCGATGTGGGCGTCCACAGCGAAGCGGGCAAAGGTTCCACGTTCTGGTTCACGGCTTGCCTAGGCGCGTCCGATCAGCCTGTGCAAGCCGAGGCGCGGCAACGGATCGGCCCGGCCGGACAGACTCTACGGGTGCTGGTTGTGGACGACAATGCAGTCAACCTTGACATCCTGCACGCCCAAATCGCCAGTTGGGGTTTCGATGTCCAGACAGCCGGCGGCGGCGAAGAAGCCCTCGAAATGCTGTATGANNTGAACATGCCTGGAATGAGCGGTACGGACCTGGCCAGGGCAATCAAGGCGTCAGGTAAACTCAGGGATACCACCTTGATCCTGCTGACATCGCTGTCATGTTCCATGGCGGACGCCAAGGGCGAGTTCGTCGCGATGCTTACCAAGCCGGTCCGCCAGTCGCAACTGCTTGACGCCGTGGTGTCGGCGTTCCCATCGGTGGCGGTGTTGCGCTCGCCATCGGCCAGGCGGTCCGACGGTTCGTCGCATGAAATATCGAACAAGGTGCGCAATACCGGCGCGAGGGTGCTTCTGGCCGAGGACAACGAGATCAANNGACTGTCAGATGCCGGAGATGGACGGATTCGCCACGACCAAGAAGATCCGAAGGCTGGAGGAAGGCGGCGCCGCGATGTGCCGGCACGCCGCGCGCCTGCCGATCATCGCCATGACGGCCAACGCGATCAAAGGAGACCGGGAATCGTGCCTGGAGGCCGGGATGGACGATTACATGAGCAAGCCGATCGAGCCGGATCAGTTGGTGGCAATGCTCAATAAGCACCTGCCGAACGAGTCGCCGGAGCCGAAGGCGCTCTCGCCGGTTTCGGCGGGTGACGACGATCGCGCATCGGATCCTGTGCGCGCCGCTTCGGCCGCCACGACGATGGCGCAACCAGTGTCATGGCAATGCGCCACGGACGGGCCTTTTGACTTCGCCAGCCTGCTCGTGCGATGCATGGGCAAGCAGGATTTCGCGGAGCGGATTCTTCACGCGTTCAAGGGCAAAGTTCTCAAGGAGCTGGACGCCCTGGAGGGGCACGTGCGGGCGGCAGACGCCCAGAAGATCGCGTTCGTGGCCCACGGGCTTAAGGGCTCCGCGGCCAACGTCTCGGCCAAGGGACTGCATCAGGCGGCGGCAGAACTCGAACAGGTCGCCAAGGCGGCGGACTTTGGCCGAGTAGAGGCGTGCCTGGAGGCGGTTCGGCGAGAGATTCGCTCATGTGTCGACTACTTATCAAAGGTGTCCATTTAGTTGTCCGATAGTTTGAAAATAGATATTGGGGTCAATCATACGGGAATGAACGATGCGAATTCTAACTGTTGACGACGACACGATTTCCTTGGAGATGCTGAACCTGGCTCTGACGCAGGCCGGCCACGAAGTCGAATCTGCCTGCGACGGCAAGGGGGCGATGGAGATACTTCGCACCGGGCGGTGCCGCATGGTCGTTACCGACTGGGAAATGCCGGTCATGAACGGCCTGGAACTGTGCAAGGCAATCCGGACCGAGGCGTTGCCAGGCTATGTCTACACGATCATCCTCACCAGCCATAGCGGGTCTATCGAAACCGTGGAGGGTCTCTCGGCCGGGGCGGACGACTTCGTCGTCAAACCGTTCAATCCGTCGGAATTGGCGGTGCGAGTCCGGGCCGGCGAGCGCATCCTGTCGATGGAAACCCGCGACGTCACCATATTCGCGATGGCCAAACTGGTTGAATCGCGCGACCCGGAGACAGGCGCCCACCTGGAGAGAGTCCGCACGTACTGCCGGGCGGTGTCCAACTGGCTGGCCGGCCAGAAGAAACCCGGTTACGAAGTGGACGGGGCGTTCTGTCAGATGATCTTCCTGACGAGTCCCCTGCACGATATCGGTAAGGTCGGCATTCCCGACAGCATCCTGCTAAAGCCAGGCAGGCTCAACGACCGCGAGTTCGAGACCATGAAACGTCACACCACGCTGGGCGCCAGCACGCTGGATGCCGCGCTGAGGCAGTTTCCCGACGCCAAATTCCTTGTCATGGCGCGGGACATTGCCCAAAGCCATCACGAGCGTTTCGACGGGACGGGATACCCAGACGGATTGGCCGGGGCCAACATCCCGCTTTGCGCACGCATTGTCGCAATTGCGGATGTCTACGACGCGCTGACCTCCAAACGTGTCTATAAGAACGCACTCGCCCACGACGTGGCCCGGTCCATTATCATCGAAGAGTCCGGAAGCCATTTCGACCCGCAGATTGTGGCCGCTTTCCGGGCCACCGAACAGGAATTCATCAAGACTCGTGAGACATTCACCGAAACGGCGGCTGCGGCATGAAATCGGCGCCGCCAGGCAGGCCAATCGCCGCCGGTAGAAAGTACGTCCTCAGGAGGACGGTTTTAGTGAGACGAAGTTGTTTCAGCCTGACAGTGGTTATCGCGGCCCTGGCCGGCGCCACCACAGTTGCGTTCTCGCAAACCGTGCCCGCTTCCCAACCCGCCCCCAGTCCGGCGGCCACAAGCAAGCCCTCCGCGGGGTCCGGTAACGATCTGCTTGTATTCGAGGACATAGCCCCGGTGGTGGTCTCCGCTGCCAGGCACGCGCAGCGGACCGACGAAGCCGCGGCCTCTGTCACCGTCGTAACGGCGGAGGAAATCAATCTTTTCGGCTACCGCAACCTGTCCGACATCCTGCGCGCCCAACGAGGCTTCTACATCACCAGCGACGGCCTCAATTCGTTCCTAGGCGTTCGCGGGTTCATGCGCCCCGGTGAATGGAACGCCCGTATCCTGGTCATGATCGACGGCCGACCGACGCGGGAGCCGATCTTCGGACAAACCCACCTGGATCAGGACATGATCGTGCCCGTCGAGATGATCAAGCGAGTCGAGATCATCCGCGGGCCAGGCTCGGCGCTGTACGGCAGCAACGCGGTCTTCGCAGTCATCAACATCATTACGCGCGACGGCGCTGACGTTAAGAATTGGGGCGAGCTTAAGACCCAGGGCGGCAACAAGGAGACAGCTCGCGGCGAGGCCGTCTTCGGCAAGAAATTCAACAACGGCCTGGACATCCTGATCGGCGCCTCGCGGTTCAGCAGCCAAGGCGACGATGACATCAGGTATTTCGACGTCCACGATGCCGACCGCAATTACGGCCACATCCGCGACAGCGACTATGAAGGCGCAGGCGCGGCTTTCTTGAAGATGACCTACCAGGAGTTCACCTTGGAGGCCGACTTCAACAAACGCGACAAGAGCAACCGCGCGGCCACTTACCTGGCGTCGTGGCTCGACCCCGGCCGGATGGCCGAGATACGCGACGACGTATCGCTGAAGTGGGACCACAACGTCAACAGCGACCAGAGCCTGCACGCACTGGTCTACTACAGCCACTACTCCTACCGCCAGTACTGGGGACTCACTGATCCCGAGCCTTATACGTACTGGTCCACGGCTCAGTCGCATTGGCTTGGCGAGGACATTCACTATGACTGGAAGACCAGCCAAAAGAATCGCCTGATCTTCGGCGCCGAGGGCATGCAGACATTGAGCACCCAGCAAAGGGACTTCGATACGCTCAATGGAGCGATCCTCGACGTCGATCCTTCGGTAAACTGGTGGGCGCTGTACGCCCAGGATGAGTACTCCCCCACGAAGTGGCTGACCCTGGTGGCGGGCCTGCGGATGGACAAGATACAGCGGTTCGACCCGCTGTTTGACCCCCGCGCTGCCGCCATATTCAAGCTCGGCAATAGCGACACGCTGAAGGCGCTCTACGGCCGTGCGTTCCGGGCGCCGAACCTATACGAGATGTTCTACTCCTCGCCGGGCACCAACTCGCCGAACCCCGACTTGAAGCCGGAGATCAACGACACCTATGAGGTGTTGTGGGGCCACGACTTTAAGAATGGCTGGCATAGCGAGACCGGCTACTACCTCTGGCGGATGACGGACGCGATGGGCGACGGCGTCAAGGAAAACGCCCTACAGACGCAAAACGTCGGCACGATGTGGGCGCACGGCGTCGAGGGGGAAGTCCAGAAGAACTGGGCCAACGGCGCCCGCGTCCGCGTTAGCGGCAGCCTAGGCCGAGCCTATGACCAGAACAACGATCGTCCCACTCATTCACCAGACGCCCTGCTGTCGCTGGCCGGGGCTGTTCCGGTCTACAAGAGAACATTCCTTGCTCTTGAAACCCAGTTGGTCGGGCCGCAGCTTGCCGATACCGGCGACAAATCCAACATCACTTACATCACCAACATCGTGCTCACCTCCAAGAATGTCTGGCGGGGCATGGACGTGCAAGTCGGCTTGTACAATCTTTTTGGAGAGACGGCGCTCATTCCCCGCACAAGCGTCTGGGACCAAAGCCAGCCGTGGCTGCGCGAACCAGGCCCGCTGTTGATGCTGAGCGTAACCTACCGGTTCTAACCCGTCAGCCGGCGGTGGCGGTTGCTCGGGTTCCAGATGCTGACGATGATGAACTTCAGGGGAACCTTCTGCGCCACGCATAAGCCGCTACTGATTCGCTAACGACCGAACCGAAGTTGGGGGTTGGCTCTGCTTTATGACTTTGGCTCCCCCGCCGGATTCGGTGACGAAACTGTTTCGAGCAGGTCGATAAACGTTAGACGTGGGCAAAGAGAGTCAAAGGCGTCCGGCAATGTTGAGATGGATCACGGTAGCAGTCGGCATCTTGTTGCTCTGTGTGATTATCGCCGTAGGTTATCGTTGGGCCTCTATGCAAGTGGAGCTGGATATCTACCGCGAGCGGCTGGCTGGTCTTAGCAATGAGTACGAGTCGCTGCGGGCGATGTACAACCAGGCCGTGCGCAAGACCGCCGTGACTGAGCTGATCGTCAAAGACGGCCGAGTTTCTCTGGCCATTCGCACAATAAGAGGCGTCGACCGCGTGATCGACACGCCGTTCGACCCGTCGCAGGAAATCTACTGCGACTATGCGCTATTGGACGGCCGCCTGTGGATTCGCCGCGTATACGATGCCCGCACGCCCCCCAGCAAAGGCCTGGTGATTGACGACAGCCTCGAGCAGGTGGACTGGAACAACCCGGCAGCTCGCTATGGCAAGGCGGTCTACCGCTCGCTCAGCGAGGGCCGGTGGATCGTGACGGTGACGGGCGACGGATCCCTGGGCCTGGCCAAGTCAGACACGAACACCAATGTGATGCTGGCCGGCCCGCCACCGGTGCGTGATTACGATCAGATCGACAAGCAGATTGACGAGGAGATGTCTCGTGTGACCGTCGGCGACGTGCTCAAACGCATCTTCTCATCAGGCCATTAGCAAGTCGGGCGGGCTACTCGCGCGCAAGTGCCCCTTCCGGGGCAGCTCGCGCAATGACTAAGCTACAAAACTCACGTGGCCGGAGCCGTGAGCACGGCGCCGGGCCTGGACCGGAGGGGTTTCGTCGTCGCCTCACGACGTTTTGCCGGGATGGGAAGACATCGCCATCATTCGCATGGACTTCCGGCGGGTGCTCCAGTTCAGCGCCAATCGAGCGAGGAGATGTCGAGGGCTGCTGAACACCCGGCCCGCGATGCGGCTGATCGAGTAGAATTCCCGGTACGCCTGCCACAAACCGGCCTGGAGATCGCCGGCCGACAGGAGCTTGGGGCTGAAGACGACGTGCCCGCTGTCGTAGAGCGCCCAATCGCGCGTCGTGATCCGATCCTCTCTGGCCAGGCCGTCATAGGACCTGGTCCCCGGCAGAGGCGTCACGATGTGGTAATACGCAACGTCAACATTGATCTGAAACGAGGCCCGGATGGTCTTGGCGATCACGGTCGAGTCGTCGTCATCGAAACCAAGCATGAAGTTTCCCAGCACGCAGACGCCTTGTTTGTGGAACCGCTCGACCGAACGCCGGAATCCGTCGCAGACGGCCTCCAACGGCTGGGCGGTGGCCTGGTCTGCCGTCATGCCGGCGGCTGCCCAGTTCTTCCTCAACCGCGCCACGTTCAGCGGGTTGAAGGATTCAAACCCGACCGACACGAAGATGCATCCGCTACGCGCGGCCAATCCGAGGAGTTCGTCATCTTCGGCCAGTTCCGTAGTGGCCTGACAGGCCCACTGGATACCCAATGGAGCCAACACCGTGAAAAGCTTCCTGGCGTAACCTCGATCCAGCGTGAGATTGTCATCAATGAAGACAACATGGCGATCGATGCGCCCCTTGTGGAGGGACTGCGGCGAGAGCATTCCCCTGATCTCGCCGGCAACATCGTCGGGGGAACGCTTCCTGAAGGTGGGGCCGAAGAAGGCGTCAATCGAACAGTAATCGCATCCCTTGGAGCATCCGCGCGTGGCCTGGATCGTGTTGAAGGTGGAATACTTGGTTCGATCCAGCAGGTCGCGACGGGGAATCGGCACTTCGGAATTCAAGTCGCACAGGCGGTCCGCCACATAGGAACTGCGGGGGCGCCCGCTTCGGAAGTCCTCCAGGACGTCACGCCAGATCAACTCCGCCTCGCCGATGACGACAGCGTCGGCATGGAGGCCGGCTTCTTCCGGCATGAATGAGGCGTGATAGCCGCCCATGACAACCGGGACGTTTTTTGCCCGAAACGTGTCGGCAATTTTGTAAGCGGCGGGCGCTTCACACGTCATCGCCGTAATGCCCACCAGATCCACCGGGGCCTCATAGTCAATGGCCTGGACTCGGCAGTCAACGATCTGGACGTCAACGTCCGGCGGCGTCAGCGCGGCCAACGCAGGCAGGGTCAATCGCGGCATGCCTGCCTTCCCGTGCGACGTCTGTCCCAGGACCGACCATTCCGACCTCGGCTGTATCAAGAGAAGCTTCAAGGCACTTCAACCTTCTCCAACCTGGTTCCGCAACCACGGTAACAGGCCCAAAACAACCGACGGTCAGCTCCCTGGCCAATCGGAATTCCCCCCCAAGGCCGTGTTCCTGCCCAAGAAATTGGGACAGCAGTCCGAACCAATAACCCCTGCCAAGTTCGCTTACAAGCTTTTTTCGGTATTGTCCGTCACCTGTGAGCGACCTGAATTGCCGGCGGGGAAACACGCCATGTGGCATGCAACGCCGGCGTGGCGTGTTTTTTTACCGCAAAGAATTGGATGTTTCCCCTTGTCGCGTAAGCGAAGCCACCAGCGGTATCTGTGGGTGGATAATCACGAGCGTCCCTCCTCAAGCAGGCGCCGCTGCCGCCAGAAACCTCAGATGTTCCTGTTCCTTTTGAATGATGGCTTCGAGGACGCCCAGGTCCGGGAAGTTGACAGCGAAATTGCGATAGAAGCGTATGGAGTCCTTCTCCATTTGAACGGCCAGGTCAAACAGATAGTGAATGTCTCCACGCGACGCCATTTGGCGAACCGTTTCCGGGGCGGGCAGGACAGACGCTCTAGCCGACCGGCGCGCCCCCGCAAGATCATCGGCGCTNNAGCAGGACCGTCCCGCCACGGCGGGCCAGTTCGGATCGCATCTGTTGGAACGCCTTCTGGTGGTTCAACTCGTCGGTTGCCAACCTCAGGCAAAGGTCCCGGACTTGCGGGGCCTCTGTCGCGGCGGCAACCGCTTCA
>PMBX01000209.1:0-11356 GCA_003153915.1 Phycisphaerales bacterium | reverse complement strand
TAAAAGTCCCTCCCCACGTCCTCCATCTGGATCGCCGTCTGTAGGACTGCATCAGCGGTTATCTTGGAGATCGCTTGCTGTGTCATCGGAAAGTCCTTTCCACTGTGTCTTTTCTCGCCGGACTCTAGGTGGCGGCCCCGCAACCTCGCGCCCGCCGTACGTGTGCGAAGCAAGACCGGCGCAGGCCGGCCCTATCTTGTCTTATCGACCTGATACAGGCCGGGTTTAAGTACGACGATAATCAGAGACCCGCGAACGCGGGCATATAGAACCTTCCTACCGGAGGGGCAACGCTCTCCTGCGGTAGCCTGGTTCAATGCAACGCACCGGCGTGGGCAGGTTTTTTACTGTGAAGGATTGGATGATTCGCCCGGACTGGCTGGCGTGGCCGTACCCTCGACGCTAGGCCCCCAGCGCAAGACAACGGGCGGCCCGCCCGCCCCGAGCCTGTCGAGGGGAAGGACCGCCCGCTGATTCAGTCATGTATCGAAAACCCGTGCTCGCCTATCAGGCAGACTTCCGCCGCCGCAGTATCAGTCCTGAGCCGCGTCGAAGGGCCTGTCCTGAACGCCGCCGAAGGATCGCCAGCCCGCCGAGGGCCAGCAGCGACAGCGTGGCGGGTTCGGGGACCGAGTAGAAACCTTCTGCGGTACCGTCCGGCATTGAACACCATCCAACGATTTCCCCTGTGCTGGTGATTCCGGTCACAACCGTTGTCACAGCGCCAGGGAAATCGACGGTTTCGACGTTGCCCGAGGGGTCACGAACGAAGCCATGAAATTGCCCTACGGCATCCTCCTCTTCACCCACAATACTGCCGAGGTCGTTTATGCCGTGCGCTTCCGTGCCTAGAGGACCCACGTCCAAGCTAGTAAATGTACCGGTGGTGTCTCGAATCCACGCATGAGGTTTCCGTCCACTGTCCACATAATAGCCAACGGTCAAACCCGTGCTGTTCATTCCGCTCACCATTGTTTGCCAAGATCCAGGGTACGTCGGCGTTCCGTACGTGCCATTGGGATAACTAATCAAACCATGGCAAACGTTATCGAAATGGAAATACGATCCCAGGGCGGTGCCCGCATTATTGATGCCGAAGGCCAGACTGTCTGGCGTGGGCGAGTTGAGCGGGGTTGTGGTCCCGAAATTGGAGATACTCGTCGTGAACCCGACCTGTCCACCGGCGCTGAACCCAGGACCAGCACCCGGGTAGTTCCCATATCCGGCAATCTGCCCACTGTCGTTAATACCGCACAGGCATACGTACGACGTTCCCGGCAGCTTAAACGTGCTGACAGTGCCAACATTCCATAGCCATCCATTGCCGTTGACGTCGGAAGTCATTCCGACCATCGCGCTGCCGGAAGGGCTCACTCCGCAAACCATTGCTCCCTGAACCGCCATGAGTTGGTAGGTACCTGCCATCGCCCCGCCCGTGGCCAACAGAACCGCCACTAGGCCCGCCAATCCCATCTTCCTCGCTTGCATGTCCGTCCCTTCCTTTATGTTGCTCCAGTCTGTGTGACGTGCCAATGCCTACTTCCGCCGCCTCAAGATCGCCAATCCGCCGAGGGCCAGCAGCGATAACGTGGCCGGCTCGGGAACCTCGACGATGCGGAACCCGATGAAGCCGCCCTCGTCCGAAGGGTCGGCACCGAAATGGGACGCCGCGGCCAGTTCGTTGTCGAGGTTTGCCATCCACGATCCGCCCCGCACGCTGCGGCCCGCATAAGTCGATCCCTGATAGACAACTGACTCGTTCCATTCAAAAACGTTGCCCCCTTGGTCGAAGGTGCCATAGGGGCTGGCCGAGTTCTGGAACTCGCCCACGACCGTTGTGTTGTAGAGGCCACTTTCGATGGGATTCACATAGGGGGCCGTATAGTAGTTAGCGTTGTTGCCGGAAGCGTCAGCCATGTCCTGGCCCGGGAGCGTGTTGCTCTTCGTTGGGTAGTCCCAATATCCACCTGAGCCGCTATTGAGAGTGGGACCATAGTACGCTGCTTTGTACCACTCATCCTCGCTGGTCACCGCCCATGTCGAGTTGGGGTTGCGCTGGATCGTTCTTCCGTCGGTCCCGTTATACCCATCCAGCGTGTATGTGCCCCGCTCCGTCGTGTTAGCGTCCTGTGCGCCTGTCGGCTGGCCATTGGACAGCCAGTTGGCGAAGCGGCAGGCGTCCCAATAACTGACGCAACTCACCGGGCGATTCGCGTAGTCAGAGGCTATGCTATATGTGTAACTGCCAGATGAGCCACTCCGCGCGATCTTGCATCCGCCGTCGTTCAACATTCCTATGTCGTACAGACCATAGGCATCAGTCTTGGCCACCTTGTTGAGAAACTCGGTGTACTGTCCCGCCGTAACTTCGTACTTGCCGATGTTGTACTCGTAGGATACCGCCCCGCAGATGCGGTCGGGACCGTAGCCGCCGGAGCTATGCCCGGACCACTCCCCCGCATTGCCCGCATTGTCCACGTGGACGGTCTCCAGGCTGGCAAGCCCTGTCCAGTGGCCCTGAGCGTCGCGCGTACCGCCCATATTGAGCACATTCGCCTGCGCGATCCCGGCAAAGAGCAGCAGCACCGCCAGACCCAACACTGTCATCTTCCTCGCTTGCATGTCCATCCCTTCCTTTTTTCTTGAAATACGTTGCTCTGTACGCCGGCACAGAACCGGCGCGTAGATTCGCCCATCAGGTTGAAATCAGGAACTTGGCCGGGCGGCTTTCAGGACAGTGGCGAGTGAGCGAGAACGCTCCTGCCCTCGGCGTGTAACTGCGCCCGCCTGTGCTCCTCAGGCGGGTGCCGAAGCGCCGGACATACTACCGCGCTTTGCGGAATCGTCAAGCAAAAAAACCGCCCCCAAGACATTGGAGAAATGACATAACATGAACAACCTGCGCGACCTCCGTTGCTGCTACCTCTACCTTATCCACCCGTCTTCTTCCATGTGGTCAGGTGCTTGCCACAATGCCGATACCACCACCCTCCGCATGATCCGCCCACCGGATTCCTGCGATTCAATCATCAAGGCGGCGGGTTGGCCCTGTCGCCAGGGGGCATGGACCGGCTAAGATAGCGGGCGATCTGGTTTGGGGCGTCAAGCCCGTTAAAGGTTCCCCCGATGCGCAAAGGCAAAACGACAAGGCCGGGCGACGTCCTGGGCGGCGGCGCGACGATCGTCCACGAGGACGCCGACCTGCTGGTGGTGGACAAGCCGGCGGGGATGATATCTGCGCGTCCCGACGATACGACCGGCCTGACGCTGTTNNGCGTGGGTCATCCACCGGCTGGACCGCGATGTTTCTGGGCTGCTGGTCTTCGCCAAGACTCACCAGGCATACCTGGGGCTGAAGGACCAACTGAAGCGCCGCCAGGTCCGCCGCCGCTACCTTGCCGTGGTTGGCGGGGAACTGCCGGCCACGCCGGCGGGTCAATGGAAATGGATCGACTCGTTCCTGGAAGACGCCGGCCCGGGCCGGCCCGTGCGACTAAGCTCCACCGGGGCTGCCCCCCCCGCCAGGCCCGCCGGAGGCGCGAGGGAACCGCGCGGGAGAATACCACGCGATTCCAGGGAATCACTCGGTCCGATGCGGGCTGTCACCTACTATCGGGTCCTGGCTAGCGGGAGCGGACACAGCCTGCTGCTGGTCGGCCTGGAAACCGGGCGAAAGCACCAGATACGCGCCCAGCTTGCCGCCCAGGGGCATCCCGTCGTGGGAGATCGCCTCTATGGCGGGACCTCGTTGGATGCGTCTTATCGCCCGGCATTGCACGCATGGGAACTGGGGTTCTCTCACCCCGCCACCGGTGCAGCCGAGCGGTTCACCTCCCCCCCACCGAGGGAGTTTTTTCGGCTTGTGGGCCTAAACAACGATGCGATCCTTCGGGGTTCAGCCATCGACGAGCCAGCCGTGCCGGCCGGCGCGAGTGGCAAGGCTGCTCCCGCGCCTTCGGGCGGGTGGGATCACGTAGCGCCCTGGTATGAGGAGCTGGTATCGCGGCGGCGCAGCGACTACCACGAGGAACTGATTCTGCCTGGGGTCCTGCGCCTGCTGTCGCCGCGCGCGGGGCAGCGCGTGTTGGACGTGGCCTGCGGAGAGGGCCTGCTTTGTCGCCGCCTGGCCGGGCTGGGAGTGGAATGCGTCGGCGTGGACGCCTCCCAACGCCTTATTGACGCGGCCCGGCAAGCCGCCCAGTCGCTGCCGCCCAAGGCCCGGGCCAGTTTCCTCGTCGGCGACGCGCGTCGCCTGGAGGAGTTGCCGGAGTTGGCGGCGCGAAAGGGAAGCTTCGACGCGGCCGCGTGCGTGATGGCGTTGATGAACATGGATCCCATCGAGCCGGTTCTTCTCGGCGCATCGGCGATGCTGCAACCGGGCGGGGCCTTCACTGCGGTGATCCTGCACCCGGCGTTTCGCAGTCCGGGGCAGACCTCCTGGGGATGGGATGTCCCCGAAGCGCCCAAGCCGCCGGTCCGAAAAGGAAAACGCCCCCCCCCGCCACCGTCGGACTCGCGACAATTCCGCCGTGTTGATGCGTATCTGTCCTCGATGCAGCGGTCGATCGTGATGAACCCCGGCCAGGCCGCACACGGCAAAGCGCCCGTGACGACCTTCACGTGGCATCGCCCGATCCAGACGTATGTTCAGGCATTCGCTACGGCGCGGCTGCTCGTGGACGCCCTGGAGGAATGGCCCAGCCACCGCGTCAGCGAACCAGGGCCGCGCGCTGCGGAACAAGACCGCGCCAGGCGGGAAATCCCCATGTTCCTGGCCATCCGGGGACGGCGGGTCTAGCGCATTTTAAGTTTGGGTGAACGCGCGGTGGGGCTCCGTCCCACCGCGCGTTCAAGTACCTGTTAGGCTGGCGGGACGGAGCCCCGCCAGCCAGGTATAAACATCCAAAGTTAAACTGTTCTAGCGGCCTGGCGGTGCGATACCGACAAGGCATTGTTGGCCGCCCCCATAGGCAGTAGACTTACCCGGTCAATACATGGGACAGTCGCAACGGACAAGGATGTCTGGAACCATTTCATACTGTCGTCCATGCCGCTTGCTTGCTTGTGTGGCGGCGGCGATGGCCTGCCTGGCCGGCTGCGGAGGCGGCGAGGGCGAGTCCCTCGATATTCGCGATGTCCGCCGCCTCCCGCAGGACCCGTTGGCGTACGTACGTCCCGATAACCTTGATCGCCCGCTGATCGGCGGGGAAATCCAAGGGGAACTTTATCAGCGGTTCCGCCGACAATGGCTGGCGCCCTGGGATGCTTCGGCGGTCCGGCCTGGCGAGAACGAAGTCCGAAAACCATTTCTGCTCTTTATCGCCAAACTGGGTTACGCCGAGAACCTCCGCCCACATACGAGGGAATTCGCCGCCGCCCTCCTGAACAACTCAGCGGGCCGGACCATCGACGCGCGGGCCATCACCGTCGCCAACACCAATATCCGACAATTGCCCACGGATCGGCCTCGCTTCGAGGCCATCGACCAGGCCGGCGAGGGCTTCCCCTTCGACACCTTCCAGGAGACGGCGCTGTGGGCGGGCAGTCCCCTTCGTCTCTGGCGGGTAACTCGCGACGGACAGTGGGGCCTGGTCGCCAGCGCCTGCGGGAACGGCTGGATGCCGATGCACGACCTGGCGGCAGTGGATGAGAAATTAGCGGACGTGTATCGCCGCCAAGCGTGGGTGGCGTTGACCCGCGACCACGTAACCGTCGGTGGCGATGGAAACGGGCCGTGCGTGGTAACACACATCGGGGCCGTTTTCCCGTTGATGAAAACCAACGGCGACAGCATGGAGGTTCTCCTACCCCTCCGCGACGCAGACGGACGCTGCCTCCCCCATCGGGCGAAAATCTCAAAGAGCGACACATCCGTCATGCCCGTCCCGGCCAAGCCCCGCGCGGTGGCGGAGCTAGCCCGGCAAATGATCGGCCAACCCTACGGCTGGGGGGGCATGTTCCAGCAGCGAGATTGTTCCTCCACCGTGCGCGACCTGTTGATACCCCTGGGCATCCCCATGCCTCGCAACTCCGCCGCCCAGGCGGCTGCCTGGGTCTCCATCCCCCTCAAGTCCCTGACGCCCCAGCAGCGGGAAGAGGCGATCCTTAAAAACGGCGTACCGTTTCTATCCTTGGTCCGCATCCCCGGACACATCGCCCTGTACCTGGGCCTTTATGACGGCCGGGCCGTCATCATGCATAACACCTGGGGTATTCGGACCCGCCGCGGCGGCGTGGAGGGGCGAAAGATCATCGCTCGATGCGTAATCACCACGCTTCAGCCGGGCGTGGAACTGACCGACATCGACCTGCCCCGCGGAGACCTGCGTAACGGTATCGAGTCGCTTGTCCAGGTCGGCCAACCCAAGCCCCAGGAACCATGAAAACGCGATCCGCAAAGGAATCCACGATTAGCGCCCTTCGTTTCCGGCGTGTCGTCCGGGCGCTGCGGACGACATGGCGCACGGCGATGGGGCGAAAGTCGGCGGCGACCAGCATGATCGTCACAGTGGAGTTGGAGGGAGGCCGGCGCGGCGTGGGGGAAGTGCCCACCAGTTTCGCCGTCCCGCACGAGACTCCCGATGCTATCGGTGAAGTCCTCGCCACGGCCCGCAAGATGTTGATCTCGACGGACATCGGCGATTACCAAGCCATTCTCCATCGCCTGCGAAGAGCCTATCCGACTTTTCACATGACCCGCTCCGGCCTGGAGGTGGCCTTGTTTCGGGCAAACCTCGCCTACCGCGGCGAGGGGGAACTGGCCTTCTGGAGCGCACGAGAGAAGACGCTGGAGACCGACATCACCATTCCCTTCCTGACCGACAGGGATGAATTGCTCGCCTGGCTAAATCACGTCTCGCGCGTGGGCTTCCGCGCCTACAAGGTCAAAGTCAGCGGCCGTTGCGAGGCGGACCTGTCGCTGGTGGGAACCGTCCACGAATTCCTTCGGCGGCGATGCCCTCAATTCACCATTCGCCTGGACGGAAACCAGGGCTTCACGCAGCGCGGCTGTCTGATGCTGCTGAACCGCCTCGCGCGGAACGGGGTAGCCGTCGAACTGATGGAGCAGCCCCTGCCCAAGGACCAATACAAGGCCCTGAAGCACTTGGCGAAATCCTCGCCTGTTCCAGTCATTTTGGATGAGACGGTCTTCACGGCGGAGCAATGCCGCCGCGTCGCCGACGACGACCTGGGGCATGGCGTCAACATCAAGATCGCCAAGAGCGGGATCGCAGAATCGGCTGCGATTTTGCGAATCGCCCGCTCGGCGGGATTGAAACTCATGATCGGATGCATGACCGAGACGATGATCGGCCTGTCGGCGGGCATTCGCCTGGCGGCGGGAACGGCGGCCTTTGACTACGTTGACCTGGACGCGGCGCACCTGATGTTCGGCCCGGCTCGACAACAGGGCATCACCGTTTCCGGCCCACGGTATCTACTGAAGGATGGACCATGACCCTGCCGCTGAAAGACCCGTTCGCGGTCCTGACCGTGCTGCTGGTGATCGAGGGGATGATCCTGTTTCTCTCGGAACATCCCGCCGGAAAGGGTTTCTTTAAGTTTCTTCCCTCGATGTTCTGGATATATCTGCTTCCGATGTTGGCCGGCAGCGCCGGCCTGATCGCCGCCGATTGCCCGCTGTACGACGCCATCAAGACGTATCTTCTCCCGGCCTGCCTGGTGTTGCTACTACTCCCTACGGATATCGGCGCCATCGTTCGATTGGGACCGGTGGCTTTGGGGGTCATGCTGGCCGGCAGTCTGGGCACGATGGTCGGCGCGTGCGCCTCGCTGGCGTTGTTCATGCACTGGCTGCCACGGGACATGTGGATGGGTTTCGCGTCGCTTTCGGCGTCCTGGATCGGCGGCAGCGCCAACATGATCGCCGTCAAGGAGGCCCTCAAGGCCCCCGACAGCGTCTATCTGCCCATGGTGGTGGTGGACACGCTGATTCCCTATGCGTGGATGGGGATGCTCATCGCCCTGTCGGGCCGCCAAGCGTGGTACGACCGCAAGAACCACTCGCGCGTGGAACTTATCCACGAGCTGTCCAGAAGCGCCAGGGTTTCCACCGCCGCCCCCCGGCCTATGGCCGCCGCGGACCTGGGGCTGATGCTGCTATTGGCAGCCGGGGTGACACTGGCGAGTTTGTGGCTCACCGAGGTCGTGACCGCCGCCGGTGGACGTCTATCGGCGAACATGCCCATTCTCGGCAATATTCTTGGCGCTAACAGGACCGCCTGGCCGATCCTCTTTGCCTCTGCCGGGGGCATCGGATTATCGCTGACCCCGCTGCGGCGGCTGGAGAACGCGGGAGTCTCGAGGATCGGCTTCTTCCTTTTATACTTGGTGCTTGCGTCCATCGGGGCCAGGACCAACATCACCCACCTGATCCAGACGCCCATCCTGCTGTTGGCGGGCGTGGTGTGGATTGTCATTCACGGGCTGTTCACCGTCTTGTCCGCGCGGCTGCTGCGTGCGCCGATGGCGCTGGCGGCGGCAGCCAGCCAGGCCAACATCGGCGGACCGGCTTCGGCACCGGTGGTGGCGGGCATCTACGAACCATCCCTGGCGCCGGTGGGCCTTCTGCTGGCCGTGCTGGGCAACATCCTGGGGACCTACCTGGGGCTTGTCACCGCCGTTTTCTGCAAACTCATCGCGGGCGGCTGACAGGCCCGCGATTTGTTCCCAACAGGGGAATATTTTCACCTGAATTCTGGAGGCGGCAAATACGGCCAAAAAGCCGCCGGCGGGGAAAAAATCTTCCATTTTTGAAAAAGTTTTTCCCTCATAACCGACTCTCAAAACGTTGGTTATGCCACCTCGTCCAAAATAGTCGTGAATACCCGCGGGATGAAATCGCATTTTCGTCACTAAGTCACGGAATCGAAGGCAAACACCGTGAACAATCCGTGGGAAAAAATCGAAGTCCCAATGACCTGCCGCCGGGCGCAGGGGCTTATCGAATCGGCCTGGCTGGACGAGGGGAACCTAGCCGGCCAGCAACGCCCCGCCTTGGAGGCACACCTGCAAGCCTGTCAGGTCTGTTCCTCCCAGAATCGGGAGATGCGGCGGCTGGCGGAAATGGTCCGCCTGCACTGGGGAGCGGTTTCGCAGACGACCCGGCTCTTGGCCGGATCCACCGGACAGTATCTACCCGATGCACCAGCCGCAGTCGAACGGGACCAGAAGTTTATGACCACCCAGGAGGGCTGGGAAGACCTCCAACGGCGATCGGCGAGTCTGACCTTGGCCGTTTGTCGCCGCAAAGAAGCCGATGCGTTACGCGGATCCCGCCGATGGATCGGGACCTTGGCCGCAGCCGCGAGCATCCTGCTGGCCATTGGCGTTACCTGGTTGGCGATTGGGAACCACCGGCCCGTCCCCCCTACCGTCGCCACCGGCAAGGTCGTTCCAGCCGATGCTCGCTTTGAACTCCTCGGTCCGCACGGCAGGGTGCCCCTGGTCGCGGGCCAACACGTAATCACCAACGACCAGCCGAGGGAAGTCCTCCTGGGCGGCATGCACCGCGTGGTGCTAAACCGCCAAACGGAGGCGGCCTTCAACGCCCGCGGCGGCGCGGCGACCGGATCGTTGGACCGGACCGCATACGAGATTCAACTCGCTCGCGGGGAGATGTACGTAGAGGTCGTCCCCGGCAATCCCATGGCCGTCCGCACGGGCAACGCCCTGCTGCGGATCACCGGAACGAAATTCAACGTCAAGGCCGGCGACGGTAGCACCGAACTGGTCCTGCTCAAGGGCAGCGTTCGGTTCAGCCGGTCGGCGGATATGGAACAATTCGTCGATGTGTTGGCCGGACAGCAGTCGCTGATCGCGGGCGACTCGGCGCCGACCACGCCACGGGGCGCGGACGCCATGGCGGCGACCGAGTGGGCACGCCAAGGGGCTGAGGGTAAAGCCCCCGCCGGCAGCCAGCCCAACATGGACAAGGAGACGATAAGCATTTCCCCCACCCAGTGGCTTCCATCGGAGAGGGGAAATCTCGATTTTCTTGCCTACGGAACCTGGCGGGACGGCAAAACGGAGGACTTCCGCCGCGACTTCCCGTGGATATTCCGCATCAGAGACGTGCTGAAGCAGCGGCATGGCATTGACGCAGACTATCTTGATCTGCTGATGATCTCCGGGGACATCTGGCAGTTCCACTATCCGCTGGGAGGACAAGAGCCGATGTCCACCTTCCGCGCCACGGCCGTCGAGCGGATCGCCGAGGCGTACCGGTTGGACAAGAGCCAACTGCTGGCGGAAATCGCTGCTCCGCCCAACTGTGAGGCAAAGGGGCATTCACCCGACGAGCGACTGGCGGCCCTTCGCCAATGGAGCGTCGATATCGCCACCGTCGCGGCGGCACCTAATTATCTGCCCGCCGAGACATTGACAGCAGCACTGAGAGCGACAACATACCTGGCCAACACTCGAACGGCTGCCTACCTGTGGATTCGCCAGAATCCCGGCCGCTGGACGGCGATGTTAGACCGGAGCGGATTGGAGAAGGACTTGGACGGCTTGGCGAGCCGGGAAGCCAATACATGTCTGGAACGGTTGAGGGATGAGGTTCGTCGGTTTGAGACCATCCGGACGCTGACACAGGAGCTGGTCACCGAATCGCCTGTCGCCGCCTGCGACGGTGGACCCAATAACAAGGCCGTCTGCCTCATGGAGGCCATCCGCCAGGCCGTGCCACAGCGCGAGGTCCGATGATATTTAGACACCATACGGGCCGGAGGCCAGGCAACACACGAGTTAAGTCAATAACCGGGGGGAGGTTCTCCCCACAAGAATGACCAAGGAGATATAACACATGAAACGGACACTGATTGTGGTTGCGGCTGTTCTGATTTTTATCTGCGCAGTGATCTGGATTTGGTCGAGGGCGACGGAGTCTTCTAGACCCGGCCCGTCTCTGGCGGCCCATATCGCCAAACCCGCCGCAAAAAGCCAAAAGACCAGCGCGCAGGCGAAGGGTAAAGATCAGGCTCCGGTGGAGCTAACCGACGAGATGTTCGACAAGTTGGCCACTGAGATCGCCGAGACGATCAAGCCCATTGTGTGGAAACGTCCAGAATTTGACGGGCAATCGGACCGCCTAACAAGCGAGCAGTTGGCCAAGGTCAAGGCCATAGCGGCACGGCATTTCAGTAATTTCCAGCGGATTGGATCGCTCCATATGCGAGCAACGCAGACGATTTCGGCGCTGGTGGATAACAGGGAGGCCAATGGGTACGTAAAGGCCCGCCAGATGGCCGACAACTACGATCTTGAGATTACCGGGACGCGCAACCCCCAATACTTTGCTATGCGGGGACGGATGGGGGATGACAATAACGTT
>PMBX01000210.1 GCA_003153915.1 Phycisphaerales bacterium | reverse complement strand
ACAAGATCGTCGAGAAGCTAAAGAAACTGGGCTACGCCTACGTGACGATGGACCTCCAGGGCCTGCGCAGCGGTTCGCTAAACGAGGTTCTGGGTTCGGCGGGCAAAGGCCGCAAAAGACGCAAGTGACCCCCTCCGTTAGCACAGGCTATGGATGTTAGCGCCTGGCTGGCGGGGATCCGTCCCGCCGCGAATTCATGCTCGTGTTTGGCTGGTGGGACGGAAGCCCCACCGCGCGATCACCCAAACTTGAAATGCGTTAGTGTTTGGAGGGCGGGCCGACCACTGTCCCGGCCCCGCTGATCCGGCCGGTTTCCCAGGCGTTTGTATGGCGGTACCACTTGATCCACTCGCTTTCGGTGGTGGTGGGCGGATCGCGTGTGGTCACCGTCGCCAGGGCTGGGGTTTGACCTTCCAGGAAACCGCGGACCAGGACGATGTCGCTTGCGCGGTCGTAGGAGACCCTCTCGCCTGTCACCTCGTAGAGACCATCCACCATCAGTACGGAACCCGTGGCTATGAAGACATCCAGCGCGCCTACCAGTTTCAGACCCGCCTCCATGCCTTCGGCCGGCTGACTGGCCGGCCCGGTCGAGGCGACAGCGGGGGCCTTCGCGGCGGCGTTTGGATCGGGGGCGGCGAATCTGGCGACTAGGTTTTCACACAGCAGGTCGCTGGCCCGGCCCGACGGCAGTTTCGCCGGCCAGGCGGGCAGTTTCAGATCCCTCTCCATCGCCGTGCGGTTGACGATCTTGTCCCCGCTGTAGTGACGCATCCAGACGTCCCCCACCATCGTCACCATCCGCTCCTCCATCGCCAGGCGCATGGAGCGTGACCACTCAAAATACGTCTGCGAGGGGCTTTCCACCTCCATGCCGACGGTCTGGGCGTTCTGTTGGCTCGTCCTGTCCTGCCGTGGCGGGCGGAAGTCCTGCACGAAAAGCGTCCCCCTTCCGATGTCCATATGCCTGCCGATAGCGTCGTAGATAAGGTTCTTGCCCTTCAGTTCGGTCTTTCCCAGCAGGCGNNCCTGGCGAAGGCTGCCCAGGACCACGTTGTCATCGGCGTACACATGCGACAATTGCCCGCCGTAGCTTTTTGCGCCCAATGTGAGCACGCCGGAGGACTTGGACGGCTCGGTGGGCTTTGCCTCAGCCGGCTTGGCCGCGGCGGCGACAGCCCCGCCGGAAGCGGCCTGGTTCTTGGGAACTTTTTGGAAGACGACTCGCATCTGGCGGTCGCAGTCCATCCGTTCCGGTCCGCTGACCAGACAGACGGCGCCATCGAAGGTGGCCAGGCCCGCGCCATCGCTATACTCCATCTGGCGGGTCCATGTGATCTCCACCGGACGCGGCGCGCCGGTCTTCTCGCCGCTGAGGTTGCGGTCGCTGATCAGGTTCATCCGCCCGCCCCCGACGACCTTGGCGGTCCCGTCCTTCTGGGCCAGATGAATCTCCGGCCCGCTGACCAGTTCCTGCCCCCTACTGACGGAGGCGGGCTGGCCGAACAGGACAGCCGACTGCGCCGCTCCGTCGGCTTCGAGGCGATCCGCCTTGGCCAGCCATTCCTGGGCATCCTGCTTGCCTGTCGCGCGAACGTCCCCGGTGGCGACGGCGCGGGCGATGGACTGCTTGTCGTCTTTGCGTCCCGGCCAGACCGTCAGTTCCCGGCAGGTCATGCGGTTTCCGCTGGCGCCTTCCAGCAGGTCAACGTCTCCGTGAAAGGTCGCCTGCTTGATGTACTGCGAGGCCAGCCCGCTGCCTCGTTTCGCATCGCCGGCCAGTTGGATATCCACCGACTGTTGCCATTGAATCCGGTCGATCGAGGAGGCTACCGGCGGCAAAGTCGGGGCGTTGGTTTCTACGGCCTTGCCGGGGCGGGTCATGTAACCGGCGCCGGCTAGTTGGGCCGACCCGGCCTGGAGGTCGAACTTTATCAGCGGGCAGACAACCCGCTCATTGTTTGCCGTCACCAGCAGAGCCGGGGCGTTAGGCTCCCCTGCCAGTTCCCCACGCCCCCCAGGCTGGTGGAACTCAAAGCGGCGGCATGTCGCGGTGGCCTGGGAATCCGACAGGACCACCTCGCGCCCCTGTCCGGAAGCGGCCAGATTCTTGCGGGACGGGGCATCCGTGTACCCCGCGGCGTTGATGACCAGTGGTCCGGTCCACTTGACCAGGATCGGTTCGCCACGTCCAGGCCGGCTGGCCGGCGCGCTGGTTGGCGCGGAACCCACCATTCGCGCGGCGGGCCGGGAGGCCGCGACGCTTTCGGGCGGTTTGGCGCCGCCGGGTGCAGAACCGGCTGATTGCTTCCGTTGGCTCGGTGAGGCGCGGCTGTCTTCCAGGGGGCCTCTTTCCCATTGAAAATCCAGCGAGAGCGTGTCGGCCCCATGGATTTTTCGCGCGCCCTGGTCAACCGTCACGTCGCCGCTGAACGTGGCCCGATAGATGTTCTGTGCCTCCCTGTGTCCGGGCGATGATGTTTGCTGCGAGGCGATCCTGGCGTTGTCCGTCGTAGGGGTAACCGTCGAGGTTGAAGACGTCGCTGTATTGCGCGTGGCCGCTCCGCCCGCCGCCGCGGGCGACTCGGAGGAAGATACCCTGGCCGCTCCGCCGGGAAGCGACAGCACGTCCTGATTTTCGCCGACGTAGTAGACCTTCATGTAGTCGCCGCGCTCCAGGCGCAACGTCCGTATTTCCTGGGGGTCTTCGTTCCAGCGTATCGACATGCCCTCGCCGGAGATGTACGCCTCGGAGGAGACCACCTTCACCCGGCCGTTGGTGAACAACATCAACTCGTCGCTGTTGATCTCGACATCCTCGGTGTCGATTCGGACCACGTCATCGGGGCGTTGATCGGGCGGTGAACGATCGGCGGCAGTTGCGCGGTCGTAGATAACCACCACGTTGCCATCGAGCCTGCCCCGGCGTATGCGAAAACGCGAACTCCCAATGGCGTCCTGGCGGTAAACCTCGTCGGAGCTGACATACATGACGCCGCGTTGTCCCTGGATGTGTATCTGCTGGCCGCCCTTTTGGTAAAGCACGGCGCTGGGTTGGATCAGCAGGTAGCTTCCGTCGTCCTGCCGCTGCCACTGCGGGGCGAAGAAAGCGGCCTTGAGCCTGCCGTCTTTGTCGCGGTCGAAGGCACGAAACTCCGTGCCCTTCCAGGTATCGGAGGCATTTCCTTCCGCTTGTGGCGATTGTCGGGGGCCTTCGGCCAATTCCTGAAGCGCGCGTCGCTGCTCCCTGCCGCCGCGCCCCCCACCGGCAAAGGCCAGGTAGAGGCCAAAAGCAGCCAGCAAAACGGCGAAGCTGGCCGCCAGCAAGAGGAGTCTACGCCTCATCCTCGCTGCTCCGCTTGGGGCAGATACCGGGCCATGACGGAGTCCCACGCCCCGGTGGACTTGAGGATCAACTCAATAACCTCGCGGACCGCCCCGCTGCCGCCGTTCCGCCGCGTCACGTACGCAGCCGATTGTTTGACCTCCCCGACGGCGTTGGCGACCGCGACGGGAAACGCACAAGACCGCATCATGGGCAAATCGGGCAGGTCATCGCCCATCACGGCTGTCTGTTGAGGCGTCAGGCCCAGTTCCCCCAGCACCTCTTGGTAGAAGGGAAGCTTGTCCTTGGCCTCCAGGCGGACCATATCCACGCCCAGGTCCTCGGCACGGCGCAAGACCGCTTGTGAACCGCGGCCGCTGATAATCGCCAGATGCCGGCCCGTCCGCTTCCAATACCTCATGCCCGCCCCGTCCTGGGCGTCGTATGCCTTGATCTCCGCACCGTCGGGAGTAATGATGATCCGCCCGTCGGTGAGCACCCCGTCGACATCCAGGACCAACAACTTTATTGCCGCGTAATCAGTCGCGCACATCGTTTACCGTCTTTATTCCCAGGAGGTCCTGTACGTCGATAATTCCAACCGGCCGGCCGGACTCGTCCACCACCGGAAGCTCGTCCAGCCGATGTTCGTTCATGATCGCCAGGGCCTTGCTGGCCAGTTCGCCCAGGCTGACGCACTTGGGGTTGCGGGTCATGTACCGGCTGACCGGACCGGACAGTATATCCGCGGCGCCGCGGTGGACGAGCAGGCGGCGAAGGTCCCCGTCGGTGAGGATACCGCTCAATCGCCCGTCGCGGTCCACAAGCAGCATCGCACCGCTGCGGCGCTGGGAGGTTTCTGCCTTGGCCAGCGCCTCTGCGATAGTCAGGGAATCTTCCGCCAGGGAAAGCCCTTCACCGCGGCGGAACAGCATCGCCTGTTCCACTTTCAGCAGTTTTCTTCCGATTTCCCCGGCGGGGTGGAAGACGGCGAAATCCTCGGGCTTGAACCGCCGCATGTCCATCACGGTCAGCGCCAGGGCATCGCCCAAGGCCAACATGCAAGATGTCGAGACCGTCGGCGCCAGGCCCATCGGGCAGGCCTCTTCCACCTGGCCGTAGCAGATAGTCACGTCGGCGTAACGGGCCAGGGGCGAGTCGGTGCAACCCGTCAGGGCGATCAGCCGCGCGCCGCGGGCCTTGATGTGGTCCATCAGGCGGATGATCTCCTCGGTGGCACCGCTGTTGGATAGCGCGATGACCACGTCGCCGCGCTGCATCCTGCCCAAGTCTCCGTGGAGGGCCTCTCCGGGGTGCAGAAAGATGCTTGGCGTTCCGGTGGAGGCCAGGGTGGCCGATATCTTGCGAGCCACCAGACCGGCCTTGCCCATGCCCGTCAGGATCACCTGGCCGGCGCAGGCAAAGACCATCTCTGCCGCCGAGCAGAACGATTCTCCAACCGTCCCCGCCAAGGCGGAGATGGCCGCCCCTTCGGCAGCCAGCGTCCTGCGGGCAAGCGACAAATCAACCTGCGGTTTGCTCATGGGATCGGCCTCGTGCAGAACGGCATTATGATTCGCCCGCACCGAGGGGTCAAGGACCAAGGCCGCCAAGGGTGCATTTCNNAGTAACTCCATACCTTGTCCCGGAAACCGAAATGCAACCTGTCCGTCGCTACCAGGCCGGGACTTCAAGAGGGCGGGTTTCCTGTGGATTCACCGGCCAGGACATCGTAACCTTTCGGGCTTCCTGCGTCGTATAGAATGGAATAGAGGAGTCGAATCATGAGCGTGATCGGAAAAGGCGCACCCGGCGGACAGCTTAGCACAGCAGAGGCCAGGCAAATCATAACCCAAGCGGTCCAAAGCGTTTCCCTGGATGGTAAAAAGGTTCTGGTCCTGGTCCCCGACCTTACCCGCACCTGCCCGCTGCCGATGATCGCCCGCGAACTTCGCGCTGCCGTCGCCCCCCGCGCCAAACGCATGGACTTCCTGATCGCCCTGGGAACACATCAGCCCCTAAGCGAGCCGCAGATCGACAAGCTCTTCGGCATCGAACCGGGCAAGCGTGGCGAGGTCCTGGGCGACAGCAAGGTGTTCAACCACCGATGGGACGACCGAGGCGCATTGGCGGTCGTGGGAAACCTTACCGCCAAACAGGTTCAGAACATCACCGGCGGGAAGTTCGCCATGGATGTCACCGTGACGATCAACAAGCTCGTGCTGGATTACGATATCGTCCTGGTGGCCTGCCCGGTATTCCCCCACGAGGTGGTGGGTTTCAGTGGCGGGGCGAAGTATTTCTTCCCGGGTATCTGCGGGGAAGAAATGGTCAATTTCTTCCACTGGCTGGCTGCCGTCATCACCAACCCGCGGATAATCGGCGTCAAGGAGACGCCCGTCCGCGCCACGCTCGAGGCCGCCGTCGATATGCTGAAATTCGACAAGTACGGTCTGTGCATGGTCGTCACCGGCCACGAGCTGGCCGGCCTGTATTTCGGTCCGCTGCGCGAGGCATGGTCGGCGGCGGCGGACCTTTCGGCGCAAGTGCACGTCAGCTACCTGGACCGCCCTTATCAGTCCGTCCTTTCGCAGGCCCCGGAGATGTACGACGACCTGTGGGTGGGCGGCAAGTGCATGTATAAGCTCGAACCGGTCGTCGCCGACGG
>PMBX01000161.1 GCA_003153915.1 Phycisphaerales bacterium | reverse complement strand
TAGTAATCGTAATAGCTGACGAAGTATTCCACCGCGTTGTTGGGGAAAAGCTCCTTGAACTCCTCGTAGAGCTGCGCGGCCAGCGTTTTGTTGTGGCTGATGACCAACGCGGGCTTGCCGATCCGCTCGATGAGGTGGGCCATCGTGAAGGTCTTCCCGCTGCCGGTGACCCCAAGCAGGACGTTGTGCTTGCTTCCGGAGCGGAAATTGGCCTCCAACCGCTCGATGGCCGCGGGCTGGTCGCCGCAGGGCGACATGTCGGAGACCACCTTGAAGACGCCTGTGGACATCGGTTCCTTTGCCCGTATGCGCGGTTTTACCGGGGCGCGCATGGCGCATTATACGACATGGAGCACCGAAGTCGAAACCGTAGGAGTTTCTCGTTTTCACGCAAGAAGGCGGCAAGCTAAAAAGACGCCCGAAATGCTCTTGCAACCGTCGAACCGGTCGATAGAATAGTCGATTCGATTTTGGACCAGAACAGAGTGCCCCTCCTGGAAGCATCGGGGCGGTGACTTGGAGAATTATTCGTGGCGGTAAAGCTAAGATTGAAACGTTTTGGCCGGCGTCATCAGCCCTTTTTCCGGCTCAACGCCATGGACTGCCGCAGCCCGCGCGACGGGCGGGTGATCGAGGAGTTGGGCTGGTACGATCCCAAGGCCAAGGAACCCGACAAGCAACTTTCGCTGAAGCGGGAACGGATCGCCTACTGGCTGGGCAACGGCGCGCAACCTAGCGACACGGTCCGCCAGTTGCTCAAGCGGCAGGGCATCGCGGCAGCCGTAGTGGCTAAGTAGGCTCCTCCGCCACGGCGATGACGGACCGCGCGAGACGGGCCACGATGGCACTCCGCATCGACATCCTTACGTTGTTTCCAGAGTTGTTCGATGCATTTTGCGCGACGAGCATTGTAGGCCGGGCCGTGAAATCGGGCCTGGTGGCGATTACGCGGACCAATATCCGCGACTTCGCCCGCGACGCCTATGGCAGCGTGGATGACGCACCATTCGGCGGCGGACCGGGCATGGTGCTGATGTGCCAGCCGGTCTTCGACGCGGTTGAGGCCCTGCGGAAGCAGGCCGATCCGCCCGGAAAAGTCGTCCTGCTGTCCCCGCAAGGCCGGCGGTTGGACCAGGCATTGGTGACCGAACTGGCGGGCGAGCCGAGATTGTTGTTGCTGGCCGGCCACTATGAGGGATTCGACGAGCGAATCCGCACGGGTCTCGCGGATTTGGAAGTCAGTTTGGGCGATTTTGTGATGTCCGGCGGCGAAATAGCCGCCATGGCGGTGATAGATGCGGTGGTTCGCCTCCAGCCCGGAGCGCTGGGCAAAGAAGCGAGCCTGGCCGAGGAGTCTTTCAGTTGCGGGCTGTTGGAGTATCCGCAATACACCCGGCCTAGGGACTTTCGAGGCATGGCCGCCCCGGAGGTGCTGATCTCGGGCGATCACGCCCGGATCGCCGCCTGGCGAGCCGAGCAGGCCCGCTTGCGGACCATGCAGCGGCGGCCGGACTTGTGGGACCGATACCGTCAAACGCACGATCGCGGCGATGGGCCGGATGAGGCCTGACCGCACACGGAAAGGTAGACCCTGCCGTGCGATGGGAGAAATAGCGTGAGCCAGGAACTATTGAACAAAGCGGTGCAGGCCAGTTTTCGCAAAGACGCCCCAGTCTTCAAGGTCGGCGACACGGTTGACGTGTCCGTTCGGATCATCGAAGGCGATAAGGAACGCGTGCAACTTTTCACCGGAACGGTGATCAGACGTAGCGGTGCCGGCGTAAGCGAGAACTTCACCGTCCGGCGGATCGTCAACAACGAGGGCGTGGAGCGGTCCTTCCCCGTGCACAGCCCCAAGATCGCCGGTATCAAGGTTGTCCGCGGCGGAAAAGTCCGCCGGGCCAAGTTGTATTTCCTCCGCGATCGCGTCGGAAAGGCTACGCGGCTGAAGGAGCAGAAGCCCAAGGCCCGCGGAGTAGAAGTGCCCGCAACGGCGCCCCAGACCGCTGCGACGCCGGAACCCGCCGAACAGAAGGCCTGACGCCTCGTGTGGCCCTTCGACCGGGGCAAGCCGCTGGGCGTCCGAGGCGAGAGAATCGCTCTGCGATTCCTTAAGCGCCAGGGGCTGAAAATCCTGGCGAGAAACTACCGCTGCCCTTCCGGCGAGGTGGACCTTATCGCCCTCCAGGGCGCAACACGCGATATTCCAGCCGAGACGATCGTCTTCGTCGAGGTCAAAACCCGCTCCAGCGACCGATACACCGATCCTGCCTCGGCAGTGAACGGCGACAAGCGCAGGCGCGTTCAGGCGGCAGCGCGGTATTACCTCCGCACCCATCCGAGCGAGGGCTACCACGTTCGCTTCGACATCGTTTCCATCGTCCTCCAGCCGGGCGAAAAGCCCCGCGTGGAGCATATTGTCGAAGCCTTTCTTTAGAGCGGTTAAACTTTGGATGTTTACACCTGGCTGGTGGGGCTGCGTCCCACCAGCCCAACAGATGCTTAAATACGCGGTGGGACGGAGCCCCGCCGCGCTATCACCAATGGAGCATATTGTCGATGCATTTTCCTGAACCGCGGTGAGGAGACAATGCCAAGATTTATCGACACGCACTGTCATCTATGCAATGGCCGGCTGAGGGGCGACCTGCCGGGCGTTCTGGACCGGGCCAAGCAGGCGGGCCTGACGGCGATCATCTGCGCGTCGGCCCACATCGAGGAGTCACGCCAAAGCCTCCAGGCGGCTCGGGAGTTCGACGGGGTGTTTTTTACCGCGGGCGTGCATCCCCATGACGCGCGACTGGTCCCCGGAGATTATCTCGACGAATTATCGCGGCTGGCGGGGGAGCAATACCACGTCGCCGTCGGGGAGTGCGGGCTGGACTACCACTACGATTTTTCCCCCCGCCCCGACCAGCAGAAAGTCTTCGCCTCCCAGGCGGACCTTGCCGGGCGAATCGGCAAGAAGCTCGTTGTCCACACGCGCGAGGCATTTGCGGACACCCTGGCCATCCTGCAATCGTCCGGCATCGACGGCGGCACCGTGGTATTCCACTCTTTTACCGAGGACGCCTCGTGTCTTCGCAAGGCGCTGGACTTCGGTGCGACGATCAGTTTTTCCGGCATCGCCACCTTTGCCAACTCACGAGTGTTGCGTGAATCGGCCCGGCTGGTCCCCACCGATCGCATCCTGATAGAGACCGACGCCCCCTTCCTTTCCCCCGAACCGGTCCGCAAGAACAAGACCAACGAACCCGCCAACGTCGTCCATGTCGCCGCGGCATTGGCGGCTGTCCGCGGAGTGACCCTGGATGCCTTCGCCGAAGTCACCAGCGCTAACGCGGAACGGTTCTTTGGCTTGGATGTTGCTCCGCGCGGGCGATGATGTGCTGGGCTAGAGCAGCTTAACTTTGGATGCTTACGCTTGGCTGGCGGGGCTCCGTCCCGCCAGCCTAACAGGTACTTGAAAGCGCGGTGGGACGGAAGCCCCACCGCGCTTTCACCCAAACTTAAATTACCCTAGCTTTCCGCGTCCAGGACGCCTTCGTCATTTCTGGCCACCAGCTTTCCGCCGGGCGGGACGATGACGAAATCCTCATCCCATTGGCCCAGGAACAGCTTTTTCAGCAACGTCCAGTCCCCCTGTCGAAGCTGGAATTCCCAGTGGTGTTCCTTTGCCTGATTTTGGGCCGCCTGGATGAACGGTTCCTCCCGGCAGGTGTCCATGCAGAGATAGAGCATTTGGGAATAATTGCGCGTCCAGTCGCCCAGGCTTTGGCGGATGAAGTCTGCGTTCTCCTGGCCGTACTTGGCCACCATCTGTTCGTAGCTCTCGGTAAGCCCCAGCTTGCCCATCACGCCTTGCTTTCCATAGGCGGGATTGGCGTATTGACCCTCCTGGAAGTTATTGCGCTCCACCCAGCCGGTGGTCATGTAGTAGGTTCCGGGATGCTCGTCGAAATAATTTTGGTAGGCCCCGCGCGAACCGAAGAATAGCGTGATGCAGTCGTGTGCGCGGGGGATCACAAGCGGAATGCCCCTCGCCCTCAGGCCCGCCAGCCCGTCGTTGCAGCGGGCGTAGCCCAGCAGGATTGCCTCGTAGCCGGCGTCCGTCTCGACGGCGTCCACGGCCGACTGGACCGCCTCGAGCATGTCGCCCCGCTCCAGGTCGTGGAGGCCCTTTTGGAGGAACTGAACGTCCACGCGGTGCGGTCCGCAGGCGGCCAGATAGCACGCCTCGCGGTAGAGGATTTCGCAGCCGATGAACTTAAACTTTCTCTTTACCGCGTCGCTCATAACTTACGGCCGCGAGTTGTATCGCTGGGCGATTGGCATCCGCCGGCCTGAACCGAAGGCCCGCGAAGTGACCTTCAGCACCGGTGCGGCCTGCTTGCGTTTGTACTCTGCCGAATCGACCATCGCCACCACGCGGCGGACGACGGCGCGGTCGAAGCCCTCGGCCTCGATCACCTCGGCGGTAAGGTCCTCCTCGATATAGCGTCGCAGGATTTCGTCCAGCAGTTCATACGGCGGCAGCTTGTCCTGGTCGAACTGGTTGGGCTTCAGCTCGGCGCTGGGGGGCTTGGCGATGATTGCGGCGGGGATTCGCTCCCGGCCGGCCTCGACGTTGAGTTGGGCGGCAAGCTTGAACACGACGGTCTTGAGCACGTCGCCGATGGGGGCCAGCCCGCCGGACATGTCGCCGTAGAGCGTACAGTAGCCCGTCGAAAACTCGGATTTATTCCCCGTCGCCAGCGCCAAGTGCCCGTGCTTGTTGCTGACGGCCATCACGATATTGCCGCGGATACGGGCCTGGATGTTCTCCTCGACAGGCTCGCAGTCGCCCACGACCATGGTTTCCCCCAGCACCCGGCCATAAGCGACATGGATCGGCTCGATCTGCATCTCGCGGATTTCCACGCCGAGGTTTTCCGCCAAAGCCCGAGCGTCGGCGAGGCTGTGGGCGCTGCTGTAACGGCTGGGCATGGCCAGCGCCAGGACGTTTTCCGGTCCGACCGCATCTGCCGCCAGCGTGGCCACCACGGCGGAGTCGATCCCCCCCGACAGCCCCAGCACCACACGTTTGAAACCGCATTTCCGCACGTAGTCGGCGATTCCCAGTTTCAGCGCCGCCGAAAGAGCGGCAAGGTCTTTCCACACCGGCTCGCATCGGCTCGGTGGACCGTCAATGTCGGCTATCAGCAGATCCGCTCGGAAACCAGCCGCCCTGGCCAATAGTTCTCCCCGCGCGTTGATGACGCAGCTTCCACCGTCGAAGATCAGCTCGTCATTGCCGCCGACCTGGTTGACATACACAATCGCCCTGGCGGAGCGAGTGGCTTGGCGAGTAAGGAGCGACTCCCTCACCGCCGCCTTGCCCATCTGGTAAGGGCTGGCGGCCATGTTGATGATGATCTCCGCCCCGGCGGCGACAAGTTCGCCCAGCGGATCGGCGCCGTAGAGTTCCCTGCCCAGGGCCTGGGCGTCCCAAAGGTCCTCGCAGATGCTCAGGCCGATCTTCCGCCCGCCCAGTTCCAGGCAACGACAGGACTCGCCCGGCTGGAAGTATCGCGTTTCGTCGAAGACATCGTAGGTTGGCAGCAGTCGCTTGACGTGGACATGGCGAATCTCGCCCCCGTCCAGCAGGCCCGCGACGTTCTGAAGCGGCCTGCCCGATTTTTGCGGATTGGTTCGGACGTAGCCCACCAACGCGGCCACCCGGCGGCATCGCCTGGCCAGCACGTCAACGGCGGCAAGGTTATCGGCGACGAACCGCTCCTTTCGGAGCAGGTCCCGCGGCGGGTAGCCCGTTACCGCAAGTTCAGGAAATATAATCAGTTGAGCGCCGGCTTCCGCGGCATGATCGATCAGGGACGACATCTGGGCCACGTTGCCTTCGATGTCGCCGACGGTCGGATTGAATTGCCCCAGGGCGATCTTCATAGCGGTTCAGCAGCCATGCCTTTCCGTACCGGATATTGAAACAAGCTCACACACACGGTAATATTAGTGTTATACCCCACATCGCTGCAAACCTTCTTGCCTCCGGCCGGACGATTCCCAGGCCGGGAGGAGGGATTATGGACCTGGTCAATGTCATTAGTAAGGTCCGGTTCAGTTCGGCCAAGCCGCAAACGGTGCGCCTCCACAAGGAAGACCAACTGGCTTTGGAACTTCTTTGCATGGAACCGCTCCAGGAATTCAAGGCCCCCGCGGGCAGGCGCGCCTATTACGTCATCAGCGGCGCGGCGAGGATCGCCGCACGGAGCGGGCCTGCCCAGCCCCTTGTGGCAGGGCAATTGGCCGTCATGGACAACGGAGAGGGACATGTCCTGTCGAACCCTTCCGAACAGCGCCTGATTTGTCTGGTCATTCGAGGCGCGTCTTGACGATGAAGTATCAGACCCTATGTCCACATCCCGCAAGGTCACCATTTCCGTAAACCGGCTCGTCGTCGGGGCGGAGATGAACCAGCCCCCTTGCGCGACGGGGACGAAATCTCCGTCACGTTCGCCGAATGACCTCACCACAGGCTAAGGGGCACAGATAACATGCACCTGGGAATTCACAGCAAGAGCCTCTCCAGCGGCAGCATCGAGGAAGCCTTTCGCCTGGCCAGCCAGAGCGGCGCGGAGGGAGTCGAGCTTGCCTATGCCACGACTCAGGAGGCCCGCCCGCTGAGGCGATGGGAGGAGCACGCCCGGATGGTTTCCGCCCTCGCCAGGGAAAGCGGCAGGGCGGTTCCAAGCCTGAACCTCTCCTGCCTGTGCAACGCCCCGTCGCTGATCGGAACGGGCGAAATGATCGACAGCGCCGTGGAATTCGTCACCGCCGCCATCTCCGCCGCACAAGCCATGGGCACGTCCGTGGTGCTCCTGCCATTCTTTGGAAAGAACACCATCGAGGTGGAACGGGAGCTTCAAAAGGCCGGTGACGCCCTGGCCCGCCTGATAGAACCCGCCGAAGAAGCCGGGGTAATCCTAGGTGTCGAGAGCACCCTCAATTTCGACCAGCAGCGATTCCTGCTGGACCACCTTGGCCACTCCGACAGCGTGAGGATCTGCCTGGACATCGGCGATGCCCTGTCGCACAAGTTTGACGCGCCCACGGGTATCCGCGAACTGGGCGGCGATCACATCGTCGAGGTCCATCTCAAGGACGTCCGCGTCTCCGAAGGCGCTCCGCCGGATTTCAACGTGGCCTTGGGAGAGGGCAACGTTGACTTCCGGGCCGTCGCACAGGCGCTCAACGCCGTCGGATTCGACAAGTGGGCGGTCCTGGAAACCCCGCCGGGGCTTGATCCGCTGGCCGCCGCCAAGGCCAACCTCCAATACGCCCGCGAGGCCCTGGCCCCGCCCCGCTGAGCCGCCACGCGGTCAGCCGCAACGAAACCGGAGCGGCCAGACCCTCAACCGCCCGGGCCGCCATGGTGCGGGAAAGGTACCCAACGACATGATTATCGAGTCGGCGACAATCGGCCCACTTCTGGAAGCCGGGATGCTGATCTGCTTTGGCGTATCCTGGCCGGTGGATATCCTCAAGGCGCTGCGGACCCGGCGGACCGAGGGCAAGAGCCTGGGCTTCATGGCGCTGATCCTGACGGGATACATCAGCGGTATCGCCGCCAAACTGTCCGTGGCGTTGTCGGCCGGCAGAGCGGTCGAGTGGGTCACGCTGCTGTACGCACTTAACGCAATCCTGGTGGCCGTGGATATCGGTATATATATGCGGTTTCGCCCGCGAGACTCGCGTGGGACGGCTGGATAACGTCAAAAGACTTTGAGATCGTCCTCGACAATAGACCGCCGCCATCGTCGGGGCTATACTTGTTGGTGGGCCGTAAACGCAACGGAGTGGGTGGCCATCCGCCGATTCCAGAAATTCCATCGACCGCAAGGAGACTTTTATGAACGTCAGCGATAACACTGCGGCGCCGGTTCCGCCACCGCCTCCTCCACAGATGCCCCCCCTACCCGTCCCGCCGCCATGGTGGGTCTATCCGCCGAGGCGACGAAGCGTTCTGCGGTCGATCCTGGTGGGATTGTGCGTCATCATCTTCGTCCTGTCGATCATCCTGAACATCGCCCTCATGGCGGCGATTCCAGGCAGGATCGATACGGGCCTGGCCAAATCCACGATTCGCGACGGTAGCGACGACCAGACCGTTGCCGTCTACCAGGTCCAGGACGTCATTGACGGCGAAGCCGCCCAACGGTTCGAGGAATTCCATCGGGAGATCATCCGCGATCATAGGGTCAAGGCGGTGTTGCTGCGAGTCGACAGTCCCGGTGGCGCCGTTGCCGCCTCGGACCAGATTCACAGCCTCGTCGTGGACCTCAAGAAACACGGCAAGAAAGTGGTGGTGTCCATGGGCGCGATGGCCACCAGCGGGGCGTACTATATTTCCGCCCCGGCCGACCGCATCGTCGCCGAGGAAACCACCGTCACCGGAAGCATCGGCGTGGTCATGGGCTGGATGGTCCTGCGGGGCACGCTGGAGAAGATCGGCGTCGAGTCGGTGATTATCAAGAGCCACGACGCCGAAGGCTGGAAGGACGAAATCAGCCCCTTCCGCCAGCCCGACCCGCGACAGAGGGCGCACTTGCAGACCATCCTGGACGACATGCAGAAACGGTTCGAACATGTCGTGCGTGACGGGCGCGGAGAGAAACTTATGACCCGCGTGGAACGCTACACCGTCAAGGTGGGCGAGGGGGAAACTGCCCGTGAGGAACAACGGACCGACCTTGAGCCGTTCAACGGAAAGGTCTATCTTTCCGGCGAGGCCAAGGAACTGGGTCTTATCGACGAGATCGGCTACATGGATCATGCCATTGACCTGGCCAGGCAGTTGGCCGCCGCGCCGCGGGCCAAGGTCGTCGTCTACAGAACCTATAGGTCGTTCCTCCAGAGGATGCTGGAGGCCAGATCGGGACAATCCCTGCAACTGGACACCCGCTTGCTGGACAGGCTCCAATCGCCGCAGATCATGCTCATGTGGAAGGCGGACTGAAGCACCATAATGGCGACAGCCCCGGGCCTCCGCTCAAGGCGGGGCGCCGGGGCTAAGCGTCGCGCTTTATGGTTCCGCCTATCGGCGGGCCGGCGTAATGCCGGCTAGACCAGGCCTACGCTTACCGCCTGGAAGTATTGTTGTGCCTGGGCGATGGAGATCGTCAGCAGGCCGTCGGCACTGTTAGAATCCCATGTCTTGCCGTCGTAGCCCCAGGGGTTGTACACCGTCACGAACGATCCGTCCGCGTTGGTCGTAACGCCCTTGACCATGTAGGCGTGGCTACCGACGATAGGCCCGGAGGCATTGGAGTAGCTGCCCATTGTCACCGGATGTCCGGCGGAAAGGTTGCTGGCCAGGTAATTGTACAGGTCCGTCGCAGCGCCCGTGGTGTAACGCAACGGGGATGTGCAGTTGGCTACCTGCGTGTACACCACGCCCATCCACCCGCCACCGAGGGAGGTGTAGGAGTTCTGGGCGGTGCGGAAGTAGGCGTATGCCTTCTCCACGATGGGAACCCACAACTCACCGTCATGACCCAGCTTGGCGTAGGCGGGGTTGGCGCCTGAAACCGGCAGGTCGGCGTCCAGCCGCAGGTAAACCTCTCCGCTGTTGCCGTAGAATCGCACTGCGTAGGTCCCGTCGCCCAGCGGGGCGACCATCTGACGGATAATGTTGGGGTCCGTGTCGGCGATGCTGGCCAGCGTTGACAGGAAGTAGCAGTCGCCTACCGAGCCTTGGGCGATGTCGTCATACTGTGGACCATCGACGAACAGCGGCGTGGAGGCGAAGCTGCGATAGGCGTAGGCTGCCGTCGGATCGGTTAAGTTCTGCCCAGCGATCTGCATCGAGACATAGCTGGGCGAGGACGGATCCGTCGAGTACGGCTGGTAGAACTGGCTGATGCGGTGCACCGACTGGGCGGCCGACTCTGCCGAATCAGCGTCGGAGACGGTGTCGGCGGAGTCTAACCAGAAACTGTCGAGTCCTTCCTGGCCGTACATGGTGGCAGCTCCGCCACCGACGGACACCATCAGGTCGTCACCGGAGCCGCCGTAAATCTTGGCCGAGCCGATGGCGGCGTCGAAAACGGAGTCCGCTCCGTCTCCGCCGTAAACCTCGGCCGCCGCCGTGACAGTGTTGTCCAGGCGCAAGGTGTCATTGCCGCCAAAACCGTATATCAACACGCTGGTGAAGACCCCGGCGTAGGTGGTGCTTCCGGCGACGGTGGTCAGGACCAGGGCGTCAGCCAGTTGCGACACGGTAATCAAGTCTCCGGCGTCGGTGCCTAGGACCTGTAGCTGTAGCCCACCGGCCAGCGAGACGATCTGCGCCACGATGCTTTGGCCAGGCGCCGGATCGGGTGTTGGTGTCGGTGTTGGCGTTGGTGTAGGCGTAGGTGTCGGTGTAGGTGTCGGTGTAGGTGTCGGCGTAGGTGTAGNNTGTAGGTGTAGGTGTAGGTGTAGGTGCCGCCTTTATGGATACCTGGAGGCGATACTGTCCCGTGCTGTCATCAAAGCTACCGGTCTTGAGGTAGTACGTCTGCCCGGCGACCACATTAAAGGTCACGCGAGGGTCCAGGCCCACCGTGTCATCATTGTAGGCCAGAAGGCTGCCGTCGGGGCTGTAGGCAAACAGTTCCCCATCCAGCGTGCCCTTGGTGACGGTCTTGGTCATATCGGCCTTGAGGACGCCGGTGACGGGGGCGACGAGGCGAAATACGTCAACGTCCGCGGCGTAGTCGATACGGCCGTAAAGAGAGCCTGCTCCTGGCATCATGATCGCGAAGTATTTGGCGGTGGCGAAATCGTTGCCGTAGTCGTCGGTCGGCGTACTGGTAAGGCGAAGGGCGAAGGCTCCGGTGGTTTTATCGGCGCCGGTGGCGCGGGCATAATAGGTCCGACCGGCGGATACGTTAAGATTGATGAAACTGTCGGTATTGTCCCGGCTGATGTCTTTGTTGAGGCGAATGCGGTCCCCATGACTGTTGTAGATGGCCAGGGTCGTGTCGATACCGCTATCGTCAGCCCCCAACGCCACGCCCATTTTACCCTTGGCCTGGGCGGTAAACTGATACCAGCAGGCCGTCCCGGGCTGGCTGATCTGGTCTTGGATGCTGATGGTGGCCAGTGGGGCCACGTCCAAGGCGCCGGCCGGGGCAAGAAGGTCATGGAAAGGCTGCGAGCCGGAAAGCAACAAGCGAGGCTCGAACTGCTCCATCCTGGGTAAGCGTTGCGCGTTGATACTCATTGGGACACCTCGTTACGGCTTGAGGGACTTCCAGCCACCTCTGAGGCAGCCCTTGAGTGTCGGGGCGTGAACACCGCGCCCCACTTCCGAAAGCTACAATACAATCACGGGAGAAGCGAATGAAGAAGTCGGGGCACGGCGATCTCGCAATCGTTTATGGCGACGATTGTTAGGAACTCTTAACGCGCCAGGCCACCTGTCGGGGATTGGTACTTCCGCACTTGGAGGCAACCGTCGCTCTTGCGAAATTGGACCAACCGGCCAAACCATCGCGGCGTTATAATCCCCACCAATGAATCTTCGTTGGCTCAGCGTTCTTTCGGTGACCTATGTGGCGTTGATCGTCTACGCCAGCCTGATGCCCTTCGACCTGTCTGCCGGCGCATCCGACGTGAGGGACCACATGGACCGCGCCTGGCAGTGCTGGCCATTCGCCCGGGTGCATCACACCAGCCGGACGGACCTGCTGAGCAATTTCGTGCTCTACGTGCCATTGGGGGCGATGCTGGCGACAAGATGGGCCGGTGGCGGACGGGCCAGGGCCTTGTTGGCGATATTGGGCGCGACGATGGTCGGCTCGGCCGTCAGCGCCGGGGTGGAATTTGGACAGCTCTTTTCCTTCCAACGAATCTCCAGCGCGCAGGACTGGGTTATGAATACCGCCGGCAGCGGTCTGGGCGCCTTCTGGGGCGCCGCAGCCGGCAGGAGGGCATGGGCGAGCCTCAGTAACTTGTATCGTCGCTGGCGCGCCCAACGCCCCACCGCCCTGCTGGCGGCTGGCCTTTGCATCCTGCTGGCCGGCGATGCGCTCAGTCCCTACCTACCCACCATCGACGTCTCGCAAGTGAAACGGAACCTGCGACACTCCAACCTGCGACTCGTCAGGGGCCTGGAGGAGCACCCATGGCATCACTGGGCGGTCAACCGCCTGGGCGTCTACGCGGTCCTGTCGGCCTTGATCGGCGCGTCGATGCGTTCCAGCCGAAAGGACAATCCTGATTCACAAACTCCGCCGGTCGATCGAAGCGGACCGGCCCGCTGGGTCAACGCGGTGATCTATACCACGGTTTTCGCGGCCGCCTGCGAAGCGGCAAAGCCATTCATTGTCGCCCGCAACGCCAACATCGCCAACGTGGCCGCCTCCGCCGCCGGGGCGATCCTTGGCGCCATCCTCGGCGCCGCGGCCTCCGGCAGGCTCCCTCGACGCGGCAGGATCATCCTGGCCGAACTGCTGCTGTTGGCCTTCCTGGCCTACCAACAGTGGTCGCCGTTTGACTTCGCCTGGAACGTAGAAGCGATGCGGTCCAAGGTTCCCATGGGCGTGAAGTGGCTACCGCTGTATTACTACGCCATGGGTGGCAGGCTCGTGGATGTGGGGTTGTTCCTGCGGACCATTCTGCTGTCGGCAGCCGTGACTTACACGGCCTGCCTGGGCGGGTGGTGGTTCGGCCGCCCAACGCCGGCGGCAATCTTACGGGCCGCCCTGGCGGCTGGCCTGTTGGGGCTGATCCTGGAGGGAGGACAGTTCCTCCTGCCCTCGCGGGTTCCCTCCGTGACGGATGTTTTCTGTTTCGCCGTCGGCGGGGCGATGGGCTGCTGGGCCTACCTGTCGGCCCGAAAGTCCTGCCCGGTGCAACCGCCCGCTGTTTCCTGCCGATAACAACAGAGACGGCGGTTCCCAAGCCCGCCGCGGGAAACGGCATTGAAAATCCCAAAGATATTCATCATCGGGGCCGGTAACGTCGGCGGCGCCTGCGCCGCGGCGATGGCCACCCGACACCTTGGTCACATCTACCTCTACGATGCCGTGCTCGATCTTGCCGTCGGTAAGGCGATGGACATCAACCACGCCACGGCGTTTTTCCACAGCGACTGCCGCGTAACCGGCTGCAACGGCACCGAGGAACTCACCGATTCCGACGTGGTGGTCCTGACGGCGGGCGCGCCCCGCCGGGCTGGCATGACCCGCCGCGACCTGCTCAACGATAATCTCCCGGCGCTGCTGGACCATGCCGCCCAGGTCGCCTCGCGCTGCCCGGCGGCCAAGATGCTGGTGGTGACCAATCCCGTAGACATCCTCACCGGGATTCTCAAGAGCCGCATGGGGCAGCTCAACATCTTCGGACTGGGCTGTTCGCTGGACACGGTGCGCCTGCGGTTTTTCCTGGCCGAGGCCGCCGGGGTGTCGGTGGAGTCCGTCAGCGCCCTGGTGATCGGCTCGCACGACGACAACATGATCCCCCTGGTCAAGCACTCCACTATCGGCGGCGTGGGCGTGAGACACCTGCTGGATGAGGCGGCGATTCAGACGGTGGCCGAAAAAACCCGCACCGCCGGAAACGAAATCGTCTCCAAGCTCAAGACCCGCGGAAGCTTCTACGCAGCCTCCCACACCGTCGCGGAGATCGTCGAGGCCGTCGTCCGCAACACGCGCGTGGTTTTCCCGCTGAGCGTCTACTGCACCGGCCAATATGGGTATCGCGACACCTGCCTGGCGTTGCCCTGCCTGGCCGGCGCCGGCGGCGTGGAGGATGTGCTGGAAATCGCCCTCGAACCCGACGAGCGCGCCGCCCTGGACCGCTGCGCCTCCGCCAACGCAACGGCCTGACCCAAACCATATCGGAACACGGAAGACCGTTAGACCGAAGGGCCTGTTGCCCAATTGCCT
>PMBX01000258.1:9573-10244 GCA_003153915.1 Phycisphaerales bacterium | reverse complement strand
CTTCGTCCCACCGCGCTATCACCCAAACTTGAAACGCTCTATCCCCGCGGAATTGATTGTATGAGGCGCAGGGCGTTGTCGTAAAAGATCGCCCGAACATCCATCTTGTCGAGTTTCAGGTCAGCACACGCATCGCGGATGGCCCGCAGCGCCTCATACATGTAGAGCGTATAGGCGGCCTCGATATCGTGGCTTTCCCGCTGCCGGTTGAAGTGGAAAGGATGGTTGGTCAAGTTGACGTACTGTTGGCCTTGCCATTTCTGCCGGCCTCGCATGTAGAACACCGGGTTGTCGGTGCCGTACAGGATGCGGGATGGACCGAGCAGCTCCATCGCCAGCCGGTGGACCGCCGGATTGAGCACGCCGGAATTGTCGAAATAAAGCCCGTGACATCCGGTAAAGGCCGGCAAGGCCGCGCGGGCGACAGGCTCGGTATAGCAACGGCCCAGGTGCGCGATCACAAGCGTGATATCGGGATATCGCTCGCGGATTTCCAGTACCTGGCGAATGTTGTCGGGATGGGCCAGCCGTCCGGCTTTGGGCACGTGCAGCGTCACCCAGGAGCGCCTTGCGTTGAGGACTTCCAGGTGGCGATGCGGCAGGAAATCGAAGATGCCGGCCTCCAGGTATTGATCTCGCGTTTGCGGGCTGTGCCCCAGCAGCGTGTAATA
>PMBX01000258.1:0-9475 GCA_003153915.1 Phycisphaerales bacterium | reverse complement strand
TCGATGGGTTCGGCGACCTCATTGACCCAATACTGGCGGCGCATTTCCTCGGTCACGGGACAGCGGCGCAGATGCGAGGGAAAGATATGCGTGTGGGCGTCGATGATTTGGGCGGGCAGGAAATCCTCCAGGTGCTCCCGCCAGAATGCCCGGTCCACATCCGTGTATTTCCAGACAAAATAGAGACTTTTCGTCTCCGTCATGCCGGACCTTTCTTTGTGGCAAAAGGCCGCATGGAGTCAACGTATTGCCCCAGCAGGCCCTTGTAGAAAGCGGCTTTTGCACCGGCCCGCCAGGACCGAAAAGACGGCGCCATGGCGGCGGATATTTCCGTCAGAGGCTGTTCTGGCCGCGTCATTCCTCGCGCCAGCATTGCCGCCCCCAGGGCGCTGGTGTCCGGCTCGGTGGTGCAGGCCACTTCCAGGCCCGTCACGTCGGCGACGATCTGGGGCATGACCCCGCTGGCGGCCGCCCCGCCACAAGACAACAGTCGCTTTACTGGAACGGAGGCGTCCTTGAGCATCATGGCATATCGCCCCAGCTCCAGGCAAAGCCCCTCGACCACGCTCCGCAGCACGTGGGACCTGCCGTGATTGAGTTGCAGGCCGCTCAACCGCCCGCGGACGCCGTCTGCCAGCCCGGCCCCGCCATAGCCCGCCAGCAGCGGCCAGAAAATCAGTCCCTCGCTCCCGGCGGGGGCATCGGCGATCATCGCATCGACGGTGGCGACCCCGGCGGAGGCAAGCCCCATCAGCTTGGCCGCCCAGGAGACAGCCGATCCGCCGTTGCCCATCGAGGCGATCTGCCCATACAAACCGTCGATCACGTGTGTGCATGTGAACGCGCCTGAGACCACCGGGCGTTTCAATTCGTCGTCCACCGCCAGCAGCACCCAGGCGGTGCCAGCTCCGAACATCACCGTCCCCGCTGCCGTAGCGCCCACCCCCAAGGCGGCAGTATATTGATCGTGCACGGCCGGACCGACGGGAATGCCCGCCGGAAGATTCGTCTTCCGCGCGACGGCATCCAGTAGCCCCCCCGCCGGTTGGCGGACCCCTAGCATGTCGGGCAGTTGGGATTCCTTGATGCCCAGGCGATCCAGGACGTCCCTGTCCGCCCGGCGAAGGGTCGGATTATATAACATGCCCAGCGACAGCGAGGTGGCGTCGTGGGCCGCTCGCCCGCAAAGCCGGCCTACGATGGTGTCGCCAACAAAGGCGATGCGACATCGCTCGATCAGGCCGGGCTGTTCGTGCTTGAGGCGAAGCAACTGGCCCAGGGCCACCTGGCTGCGGTCGCAACCGATGTGCCGGACCAGCCAGTCGCTGCCTACCCGGGCCGTGAAGGCCGATCCGATGGCCTCGCCACGGCCGTCCATCCAGCTTACCACCGGGCCTTGCGGCCTGCCTTGGTCGTCAAAGAGCAGCAATGCCCCGCCCTGGCTTGAAACGCCCAGGGCCTGCACGCAAGATACATCCGCTTTCCTGCCAAGCCCGGCCAACGCCTCGATCGTGGCGGTGAAGATTTCCTCGATATCCTGCTCGACCCCGTTTCCGGGCAGGTTGTGAAGGCTTATGGGCTTGGAGGTCCTGGCGAGCACCCTTCCGCTGTCGTCAACGAGCAGGGCCTTGATGTTGGTGGTTCCCAAATCCAAACCGATGAACATAATCAGACCTCGACGTAATCAGCGCCCAGCATTGACGCGGCAAGCCGGACGCGGCGCCTTGCGTCGCCGAAGCAGACGGCCAGGTGGTGCGGGCCTCCGGCAAGGGCGTAATCGGTGAGGAACTCGCGAACGTCGCGTGGAACAGACAGCTTGGAGTGCGGAACCTCAAGCCCCTCCACCGGGCCGAAATCCGCGATCGTCATTACCGAGGCGATCAGCCGCCACCGGCCGCCCGCGACTTGGGTCAGCGTCACCAGTGTCGCCGGACCCGGCTCGAAACTGGTCGCCAACGCCAGTTGCCCATACCGCGTGCGCGTGATGGGACTCTTGCGGGCCAGGAGAGGAATTTTCCGGTCCCGCCGGGCCATCGCGACGTTGGCCTCGCCCATGTGGCTGATTAACACGGCGTTGCCAGCAAAGTCGATGGTAAAAATCTCCGAAATACTCGCAGGCTCATTCAACCAATTCAGCAGGGATGCCCCCGCCGCGGCAATGACGTCCCCCTCGCCGCCGAAGCCGATTCCCTCCGCCATCAGCCGGCTGGCGGCAACAAAGGGCAGCGTGGGGCTGCGCGAATCCTCCCCAAAGGCCATGAACAGGTAGCTCATCGCGTCCAGGCCGTCGGCCTCCACAATGGCCCGCAAAGCCAACTCCATCCTCGCCGTGGCCTGGAGGTCTTCCTCCCGCACATCCCCCGCCACGTCATATTCCCTGCGATACGTATTTACCAGGGTCGTAATCCGCTCGGCGGAGGCGTTCTGCGCCTGGAGCATGAGCTGCTCCATCGCCAAGGGCACGACGCGGCAGCCCAGCGTGGCGGCAAGGTGGGCCGAATCCACCGCAAGATCGCCCATGCCCGGGAAGGGATACCCCAGCAGGCCGATGCGGGCCTGGCGAAGCCGCCGGCAGGCGGAGGCGGCAACGAAGAAGTCGCCCAGGCGCTCCATCGCTCCGCCGTCGTTGGGATGGGAAGTGGCGTATTCAAATCGGACGCCGCTCCGCAGCAGTACGTTGGCCAGGTCCTGCGTGCCGTGGACTCCGTGATTGTCGGACAACGCCCCGTAGCTGAGATTTCCATCCACGGCAAAGAGTTCCTGCGTGTTCCACAGGAGGATCGGCAGACTGGTCCGTTGCAAGGCGCCCAGGGCGTTGAGGCTGGGGGAGTATGTCAGCAGGACCACCAGGATCGCGTCCAGCCCGCGGGATTGGAAGTCCGCCACCGTTGAATCTATGTCCGCGGTGCGATACACCGCGGCGGGGAAGGTCACATCCGCCCATCGCTCCAATTGCGGCAGGACCTGCTTACGCAGCCACTCCTCGCGCCGCCGGCGCAGGTCAGGGGCAAGCGTTTCATAAAGCTCCAGCGTCAAGGCAAGCAGGCCGATGCGAGGCCGCATGGTTCCGTGCATATGTTGGCCCTCACTGGGACGCGATTTTCGCCTTCGCCAACCCGCGCGTCAACCCAAGGCTGGCGCTGCTGCGCGGTGGTGGCTCAGTCCCACCGCTCGAAACATTCGATCCTATGTTGAAGCCCCCGGCACGGCCGGGGGATTCCGCAACAGCATCCCCGTGCGATGCACGGGGCTTCAAAAACCGCGTGCTTCCGCGGGGTAAGCCCCAGGCACGGCCGGGGGATATCTCCAGGCTCGGGCGTATTACCCCTTCGCCCCGCCCAGTCGCAGCAATTTGAGGCCGAGTTGCTCGTCCATCACCCGCCGGGCGTCCACGCCCAGGATTTCGAAGATTGTGGCCTCCAGGACGCAGAATACGCTCGCCCCGCCGCGCGGGCAGCCGGCAAGCACCTCGTCTCCCCGGCCTATCGCGGCGTGCAGGTGCAGTTTCGGCCCGGATTCATCGGGGAAGATCGTGCCCACGGCGGCGATCTCGCGGGCGTCGTCAAAGGAGCGGTACATCGGCTCGATCCTGCCCGTGGGCGACTTTGGACCCACGACCACCTTGGCCGACTTCAACCCGCCCACCATCAGCACGGTGGCGGCGGAGATTTTTTCCTTAGCCGCAAGACCCTCGATCTGCCCGTAAACGTCCTCGCCGTCGAACAAGCGAGCCACCAACACGCGCCCGATTTTCCCTGTCTGATATTCCATGATTCCTACCTGCTTTAGAGTGCCTATCCGTCGGTCTTCCAATAATCACGTCACTGGGGTAATTCCCCTCTCAGGCGTTTTCCCATGTTTATGTAGTCGGGGTCATTGCCCAGCACGGCGGCGCGTGCGGCGTATCGGGCGGCTTCGTCCAGCCGGTTTAGAGCCTCGCACATCAGTGCCGCGTTGAACATCGCCGCGGCGTCGGCAGGCTCGGCCGCGATGGCATCCTGATATCGCTTCAGTGCCTTGGCGTACTCGCCTCGCGCGGCTGCGCGGTTGCCCGCCTGGGTATGACGGCCGGCCTTGAGTTCCTGGCTGACCGTCACGCGATGCGGTACGAAACGGGCCAGGAACTGCCGCCCCGCCCGTCGAGCCAATTGTCGCATGACATCTTCCACGGATGGAATCTCAGCCGGGGCGAACGTCGCGGGCCTGCTGGTGGCGGCGATTGTGTTACTCGGCCGCAACGAGTCAAACTGCTCCGTTACATGCACCGTCGCCAGCACCTTGTCGCCGGCGGCTTCGATCAACTGGAAATCCACCGTGCCGACGGCGTATCTTCGCTTGGCCGTCGGTAGCGGCGCGCCCGTCGGGGGCGGAGAGGCGGGTGTGACGGCGACCTGCTCATCGCGGACCATGACGTTGGCCCAGCCGACGATGAGGGCGTCGGCGTCTCCGGGCGGGACGGTCGCCACCCACGGCGCGGTGGCGGGCATGGACGCCGGGGTTCGACCTTCGGCCAGCGGCTGATAATCCCTCAGCCGGACCACGTTCCACTTTCTTTCTCCCACCAGCTCGGTGGTGGCCAATTCAGCCAGGCTGTCGGCCACCGCGCGGCCCCACGATCCGTCGCGTTCGGTCGTGCCACCCAGGTCGGCGATGGCGACTCTGCCGATCCGGGCGGGTAGCTGGAACTCCGCCGGCCTACCGTACTGGAAGCTGACCACCCCCTGCCTGGCGCATCCGCAGACAGTACCGCTCAGGACCGCCCCAACAACAACCAGAACGTGCATGAAAACCACACGTGTCGCGACGGGGCGGGTTGTGGCTAAAACCCGCCCTCTGCCGCGTCGGGCCTCCTCGACAACCCTCGCCAGGGTTACCCGCGTCGGCCCGGCCTGGAACCGATCCGTTTTGGCCGCCATGTGATTTCGCATAGTTTTCAGATACTTTCCGAGGCGAATTCCAGCGGCAGTGCGTTGGGGATGATTCCGGCCTGGTGGCTCTGGGACAGGAATTTCTCGATGAGTTGTTTTCCGTGGTCGCCCAGGTCCAGGGACATTCTTGCGACGTTGATTTCGTCCGTGACCTCCCCTTCCTTGGCGTCTCCGCCAGTGGCCTTGCGTGCGGCCGCCCCCGCCTCGGAGGGATGGTCCAGCGCTTGGCGGATCGACTCGGCGAGCACTTGCTCCAGTTCCTTTCGCGCGGAGGGGTCGATATCCTTGCGAAACGCCAGACATCGAATGGGCAGCGGGTCTCCACCGTTCTTGGCCGTCCACCACTGGGCCAGGTCGGCGACGCAATGCAGGCCCCACTGGTCGCATACGGATGGCGACTCCTCGGCCAGCAGGCCCAGGGGCACGACCCCACTCTTGACGGCGGGGACGATCTTGTCGACCGGAAGGACCATCGTCCGCAGGCCGGGCTTGAATAGTTGTAGCGCAAGATAGGCGCTGCTTGTGGTTCCCGAGACAGCTACCGCGGCGCCTTCCAGGGCCTGGGCGTTATTGTCCTGGCGGGAGACGATCAGCGGACCGCGGCGGCTGGCGAACGTGGCCCCGCACCGGGCAAGGCAATAGCGGTCCCGCACATAGGCGTAAGCGCCGACGCCTATGGGGGTGACGTCCAGTTCCCCGCGGGCGGCCCGGTCGTTGAGCGTCGCAAGGTCCTCGCGGAGGTGCTCGATCTCAAAAGCCCCGGTGGCAACCGCGCCCGCCGCCAGCGCGTGCGACATGAACGCATCGTCGATATCGGTGGCATGGCCCAGCCGGATTTTCATGCCCCACATGATACCCCATCGCCCCACGGCACCATAGACGCAACCCCAACCATCACGGCATGGCATTCCCATACGGAGTTGCACCCGCAACGATTGGGTGAATGCGCGGTGGGGCTCCGTCCCACCGCCTTGGGACCGTGGATAGCAAAGCGAAACGATTGGCAGGAAATCCCGCACACCTGGGCCTTCCGGCCCGGAACCTTGGCGTATCGGCCAAGAACCCGCATGCCCTACACGCTACACGCTTAGGTGTGGCAACGAATTCAGGGAGATCGCCGGGATGGCCACTGGCCGACACCCTGACCTCCGCTGGAAGCCCCCGGCACAGCCGGGGGGATACTCCCGAACCAAAATCATCCCAGTGCAGTGCACTGGGCTTACCCAAACCATCTTCATTGGCCCGCGGCAGGTGGCATTCCAAAACGGGGTTTGATATTCGTGTACAATGGGGCCGGTTTGGAGAACCCATGAAGTATCGAATGTTGGCTATCGATGTGGATGGAACGCTGACGGGGCCGGAAGGCGTGGTGGCCGGCGAGGTGGTCGAAGCCATCTTGGCCGGCCGGCGGGCCGGATTGGCGATTTGTCTGGCGACGGGGCGCAGCCGGGCCGAAACCCTGCCCGTCTGGCGGCAACTTAGGCTCCCCGCACCGCACCTGCCCCTGGTGGTCGTGGGCGGGGCGATGGTCGCCGAGGCCGATGGCGGAAGGACTCTCTACCAACGCCCCATTCCAGGCCCGGTCGCACAAAGCCTCGCCAAGGCCCTCGCCGAAGAGGGCTACTGCGCGATGGCGCTGGTGGATGTCTGGCGACATGGCGTGGACTACCTGCTGGTCCGGGGGGGCGATATGTCCGCCGCCAGGAAGCTCTGGCTGGAAAAGACAGGCGCAACGGTCCGTGAGGTGGACGATTTGGACGGCAGCCCGGCCGTGCTGCGGATCAACACGGTGGCCGCCCGTGACGAAGGCGAGAAACTCGCCGAGCAATTGCGCCGCCGCTTCGAGGGACAACTCAACATCCATGCCATCCTGGCGCCCAATTACGGCGTGTTCGTCGTGGAGGCCCACGCCGCCGGGGCCGATAAGTTCACCGCCATCCGATACGTCGCCCAGGGCGTCGATATCGTCCCCGGCGGGATCGTCGCCGTCGGCGACGACGTAAACGACCTGGCGATGATCCGCGGCGCAGCGCTGGGCGTGGTCATGCCCAAGGCCCCGATGTCGCTACAGCAAGCCGCCGGACATGTCGCCCAAAACGGCCTGGCGGTTTTCATAAGGGAATTGATCGCGGGGAAGTTCGACGAGTATCATAAGTACATCGGGGAAATTTAGGGGATTGGTCCATGACGGAGATGCCGAAAAACGTCCTTGCCCTGCGAGAGATGATACGTCCCTGCCGGCTGTGCCCCCGCCTCTGCGGCGTGGACCGAACGGCGGGTGAGTTGGGGGCCTGCCAAAGCGGCGCCGAGGCAATCGTGGCCTCATCTGAAGCGCACTTTGGCGAGGAACCCGTCCTGGTGGGACCGGGCGGAAGCGGGACGATCTTCTTTGGCGGCTGCAACCTCGCCTGCGTGTTTTGCCAGAACCACAACATCAGCCACCCGGCGGACCCGTCTGCCGTGGACAAGAGCCTATCCCCAGGGGGAATCGCGGAGTTGGCGATGGACATGCAGCGTCGTGGCTGCTCGAACGTCAATTTCGTCACGCCCACGCACGTCGCCCATGCCGTCGCCGAGGCCATCGTGCTGGCCAGACGGGCGGGGCTGACGGTCCCGGTGGTGTACAACTGCGGCGGATACGAGTCGCTGGAGGCCCTGCGGTTGCTGGATGGACTCGTCGAGATTTACATGCCGGACTTCAAGTACGCCGTTCCTGCCGCGGGGCTGGAATACTCCGGCGTGGCGGATTATCCCGCCGCCGCCGAAGCAGCCGTGGTGGAAATGTACCGCCAGGTCGGACCGCTGGCCATGGATGAGGCGGGCATGGCCTGCCGCGGGTTGCTGGTCCGCCACCTGGTCCTGCCAAATGACCTTGCCGCAAGTTACCGGGTGATCGACTGTCTCTGCTCCATCGTGCCGGGAGCGGCGGTCAACGTCATGGGGCAGTATCGCCCCGCGTACCAAAGCGGGAGATTTCCACAGCTGGCCGGACGCGTCGCCGGGGCGGAAGTCCAGGCACTTCGGGAATACGCCGCCTGGCATGGGCTGCGTCGCGTGGATTGAATCGCGGCGTGCTGGGCCTCTATGCCTGGCAGAGCGTAAAGACGGTGATTTCGGGCCGGGAGTTCAGATTGGTCCGCCGACCGTAGCTTAAGCCCCGGTTGATGTAGAGATACCGGCCTGATCCCAGGTGATATTCCCCGGCGGAAAAATGCCGCTGCTTCGTCGGTAGCAGTATCCTGGGGAAGTTCTTCTCATGTATCGACGTGCCGTGGGTATGTCCCGCCAGCACCCAGTCGGCCCCGTGTTCGACCAGTTCCGGGGCGGCGTCGGGATTGTGGCATAAGGCTATGGTGGGCAGGTGGCCGTGGGCGGACTCGAAGGCCAATCGCGGGTCGTACCGGGGTGACCAGTAATCCTCCAGGCCGACGAACTGAAGCGACGCCCCGTCGCGATGAAACACCCGCGGTTCGTTCCTCATCACGAAGATGTCGGCGAGGCAGAGTTCTTCAGCCAGAAATCCGGCCAACTCGCGTTTGCCGCCCAATCCGCGCGGGTGCAGGATGCCGTAATCGTGGTTGCCCAGGCAGGCGAGCACCGCCGTTCGTGGGGTGATCTCCCGCAGGATGCGGGCGATGCGGCGGGCGCGCGCTGCCGCGCCGGTGATGAAGTCGCCCGTGATGGCGACAAAATCAACCTCCAGGCGGTTGATCTCCTCCACGCAGTGACGAAGATACGCCTCGCGGACGATGAGGCTACAGTGGATGTCGGAGATGTGCGCCAACGTCGCGCCGTGAAAACCCCCTCCCAGGTTGGGCAGCGGCATGGGCCGCCGTTCGATACGCAGCCAATGTTTCTCCAGCCGCCAGACGTATAGTCCGCCCAGGGCACAGGAGTTGGCAGCCGACCAGACCAACCGTTTAATTATCGCCTTACCGCGACGCCGATGGGGCGTCCGGGTGAGTGTCTCGTTCATCTTTCCTTCTTCTTGAAACCCACGGGGGCCTCAAATCCATTGGGATAGATTATACCCCATCGGAGGGGGCAACGCGAGGGTGTAAGGAGGTTTCACCAGCGTCGCCGTCGGCGCGACCACGGTCGAAAAATAGCGTCGGCAGGGACTTCATCAGAGACATCGGGCGATATAAGCTTTCGACCTCCCCGCGACAATTGTACCAGCACTCCTTGCAGGCGTTTCCGGCAGATCCGGCCCGCAGGCGGCGAAGGATCGTCTGCGAGTTGTTGCGATACAGGTTGGCAACGGGCGCGGTGCGCCGCTCGACGCAGATGGCGATATCACCGGTGGAGTCGATGTTGAAGAACGCCCGTCCGGCCTGGCAACCGGCGATCCCACCGGCCAGGAACTCATCGAACCGGCCTAGATAGTGCGGATTGGACAGGAAGTTGGGCCATCGATTCCGCAGCTCCAGCAGCCGCGGGGCGACCGGACCGTTGTTGTGCCCAAGGACCGAGAGCCGATCTTGAGCTGCCAGTACGGCTGGACCATGAAGTAGGCCCCCCGCGCCGCCGACCTGGCCATCAATTCC
>PMBX01000263.1:579-4247 GCA_003153915.1 Phycisphaerales bacterium | reverse complement strand
ACTAATTCGCCTCCTCTGGACCAATAAATAGCCGAGCGATTCCAGCGCCCGGCGGATCGATTCCCGGGCCAACGTGACCCGGGTGTTGTAGTCAAGTTGTTCGTCCTCTTCCAATCCACGATGGGCCAGGGCCTCCCGGCGCACCTGTCGGAGGCACTGGCGGAACTGTTCCCGCTGGTCGGGCGTGATGAGTTTGCGGGACTGCCAGCGTTCCAGGGGCGTGGGGCCGGCTGCGCCCCAGGGGCGCAGCGTGCAATTGAGCTGCTGCTTGGCAGACTCCAGATGGTCGCTTGTGTACTGACCGCCCCAGCCATACCTGCACGCCTCGTAAAAGATTCGTGTTTTCAATGAGCCGTTGCCCGCTTCGACCGAACCATTGTACCGGGGGGTCCGAGGAGGTGACAAGAGTAAAACCACCCCGTAATCGGCCAGCAATTGCCTGAAGGGTTCGCCGATGAACGGGCTGCCGTTGTCCGTCTTGGCCACCAGCGGCGCTCCGTGGGCCAGGAACAGCCCCCTCATGACCGCGGCGGCGGTAAACGAGTCGGCCTTGATGACGGGCATGGCCTCCAGGTGCATCCGGCTGGCCAGGTCTCGCGCAGCCAACACGTCACTGTAACAGCCGTCAATCGGAAGCGGCGGATCGGTGAAGTCAGCGGCCCAGACGGCGCCGGGCACCAACCATTCCAACTCCTCGGTCTCGATCTCATTGTCCTGGAACCATTGCTGACGATAGTCGGCCTGGGCTCTTTGAAGTTCGCTTCGAGTTACTTCAGGGAACATGCCTTGCAGGGTGGGCAGACCGGCCATTGGCCCCAGGGCGTCGATATGCTGGATGATCTCCATTCGCGTCATCGGCTCGACGAGTCGCCGTCGTCGGCCCAGCAGACGGACTTCCATGCGGTCGCGGTGCCAACAACGGTCCCAGCGTCCCAGCGTGGATGGGCGCAGCCCAAGGTGTCCCGCGGCCTGATATTGCGGAACGCCAAGGCGGTCGATCCAGCGGGCGAAGGCCACGGCCGTCTTGCGAACGTACCGCTCGCCGCTGCGCTTGGGCCACTGGCCCTCCAGGCCCAGGGGGCGGCACTTCCGGGCTTGTTGTTCGAGTAATTCCTTCATCTTCCTGATCCGCTCCACGTGGCGGTCCTGGCGCCTTGCCACGGCGGAGCTACTTGCGTCTGTCTTTTTTTTTCCTGCCGGAGGCATCCTCCGGCTTGCGGCCCAGACGTGGCAGCATGATGGCCAGTTCCTCCCGGATCTGGCTGGCCCGCAGGTCCGCCGTCAGCGCCAGCACCTGCTGCTGAAGCTGCTGGACTCGGGCATCGGCTTCGGAGGCATCCGGGGGCCTGCCGCGGGGCTTGCCTTCGAGGTTCTCCAGAACGTCCTGGAGCACTTCACCTCGCAGCTCGTGGAACCGGCTTTCGCCGATCCCCAGTTCCTGGCACGCCCGCGGGATGGTCATCTCGCCCGAGAGCGTACGGAGAATGGTCCGCAGGCGCTCCTTGGCCTGCGAAGAACCCTCCAGCCGGTCCACAATCTCCGCTCCCAGCGGCGGTCTGCCTCTTGTCATAAAAACCTCGGCAACATGAGGACAAGCTACGAAGAGGCGGATCCATCCGCCTCTTGTAGCTCTGCATTCTCTATCGTCAGGATGATGCACTTGCCGCCAGTGCGGACGCCGCAGGCTGGGCCGGCGGAGCCTCTGGCGGAACGTTGCGGATCGTCTGAATCGCCTTGAGCGCCCGGACGGCAGGCTTACGCTTGCGACGTCCCTTGCCGTCTGTGGGAGCCGCGGGAGCCGTCGCATGCAGCCCGGCCGCACGCTGGGCGGTGCGGACCAGGGCCTGGTAACGACCCACGTCCTGCTGTAGACGCTGGCATTGCTTACGCAGCCTTTGCACTTCCACCTCCGGTGACGATCTGGGGCCACGGCCAAGAGGCTGGCAGCCCAGGACCAGGCCCCGCAAGGCGCGGGCCTCCAGCTTGTAGTAGGACATCAACGACAGCGACAGGGCCTTGGCCGCTTGGGTGGGAGTCAGAACGCCCGCCAGGACCTCCAGGATCGCCGCCGCCTGGCGACGGGACTCCTCGATGGTCCCATGGAGCTTGATGTTCATGTACTTCCGATCCGATCGCGGAGACTTGGCGGCCGGACGTTCCAGTGTTGTCTGGGTACTCATGGCTGAACTCCTTCCGCTGTATTGTCCTGGCCGGAGAATGATTCGATGATCCGGTGCATGCCTTCATCCAGCATGGACACGCCCGGCGGAGGCGGCTCTTCCTCGCCGATGCCGTCGGAGGCCACCACGCCCTGCGGGCAGGCCGGCATGGGCATGCTCTCGGGCGGAGCGGACGGGGCCGTAAGGTCGATCTCGTGACGGGCCTGACCCTCGCGGGACAGGATTACCCGCTCGCCCTCGGCATGGACGCTGAACGTCCTGCCGCCGGCCTGGCCGGTCAGGTAGAACGGGGCCTTGGGCAGACCGCTGCGTGCCAGGTCCAAGGCGCTGACATTGACGCGGGCTTCCAGGGTCTTGCGGACCTCGGGAGCCAGTTGGAAGAAGCGATCCGCCGGCACCAGCCCATCGAGGCCCTGGTGAGGGCGGCGGAAGTTGTAATAGTCGATAAAGTGGCCGATACGCGCCTGGGCGTCGGCCAGATCGATGAACACGGCAGCCTGCAAACACTCCCGCCAGAGCGTGCCCCAGAACCGCTCGACCTTGCCCAGCGTCTGCGGCCTGCGCGGGGAGGCCACCACGTGCTGGATGCCCCGACGCTGAAGCTCCTTGGCGAAGGCGCTGGTGCCTCGCCATGTGACGTACTGGCTTCCGTTGTCGGTGAGCACCTCCTGCGGAGCGCCACAGGATGTAATGCCGGCCCGGAAGACCTCCAGCACCAGCGCCGCCGACTGGCTGGCGTGCAGNNAACAGGTCGGTCTGCCAGAGCTGGTTAGGTGTGGCCCGCTCGAAGCGGCGGACTTTGTCGGGATGCGGCTTGGTCGGTATGTCCACCAGTTCGTATCCCTCGTCGTGCAGCACGCGGGCCACGGTCCCAGGGGCGGCCGCAAGGCCCGGGCCTCGCATCAGCACGTCGCTGATCCGCTCGCATCCCCAGTCGGGGTGGTCCTCCTTGAGCATCAGGATGGACCGGCGGGCAATGTCGGACAGCCGGCTGCCATGCTTGCCCTTGGGCTGGTCCATCAATCCGGCGGGACCGAGCTTCTCGAACCTGGCCTTCCAGGCGTAAAGCGTGTGCTTGCTCATGCCGACCATCTCGGCGAAGTCGGCCGCCGGAAGAGCGCTGCGCCGCCAGGTGTCCAGGATGAGCAGCCTCTGCTCGGGCGTCATGGCCATCGGCGACTTGGGCGGCGATTCGACCTTCGCCAAACGGCGTCCCCGGCGGCGCCCCTGCAACGCGGGCGGGATCTGCATGTCCACCTGCTCGTCCACGTAGGGCTCCGCCACGCGGTCGGCGTACCGATCCTGCTCCGAGCCTTCCACCGGCTCCCAATCCTCGGGAACCTCCGGCTCGGGCGGCGGTGCGACAGGCGTTGCCGGTGGCCTTGCTGTCACAACAGGGGGCTCCTGGACCCGCGGCGAGGTGTTCACCCCCTCCTGGGGCGGCGCCGACGATGGGGGCGGTACTTCGCTCCGCCCTATCGGGCTCCG
>PMBX01000263.1:0-559 GCA_003153915.1 Phycisphaerales bacterium | reverse complement strand
GTCGAACGGAACACTTCCATCATTGAACCTACTGCCATTATCCAACTGCGACATGGTGCTTCTCCTTCTGCGGGTTAGTTCCCGCATCAAGGAGGAAGCGATTTACTCCACCATATTAAACGAATTCACGTGACATCATTCTGGTAAGGACGACAATCATGGACATGGGAATCTCCTTTGCGCAACTGGCCAACAGTGAACGTCATTAACTGGTGAACAAACCTCTACAAGAGGCTCTTGGGTAAACGAAAGAGAAAATGTTGACGAAAGGCGAAGCGGCAAACAGTGCAAAGCAAATCTGATACTATGCGCAATCTGTATGCCTGACTGCGCAGCACAATACGGTGCGGAACCGGCTAAAGTCGTTCCGACACCAAATGCGCAACGACTAGATCGCCTACGACGCAAGGTGTCTTTCTACCCATCAGACCCGCGATTGATTCAAGCCAACCACTACTCATTTGTCAATAAAAAAACGGAAACATTATGTTTTTCTTGTCTGTGCGATAAAAACCGCGGAACCGCTACCCCCAAGTTGGGAACAATTCTGTTCGCTGGG
>PMBX01000088.1 GCA_003153915.1 Phycisphaerales bacterium | reverse complement strand
TACTCGCCCACCCTTAATGGACTGTCGGCTCCCATCAGTATCACGGTGCTGCCGCGCTCTGAACAGGAAATGGCGGATTACATCAGCGCCCTGGACCATCAGGTCGCCGAGCGCCTGGCGCTGCAAGCAGGCAAGCCCGCGAAAACGTACGATCCTGGATTGCACGAGCTGGTCCTGAGACTGATGTTCACCGGCCGGCCTGAGATCGTTCCGAGCCTGTTCAAGGTCCTTGAGCAATCCGGCCGCGAGGGCAATTGCCTCCATGAGGCGCTGGCCTATTTCGTACCGCACACCGAGTCGATCCGGCGCGCCCTGGCCCAGGAAGTCACCAAAGATATTCCAGACGTNNACCCTCGAACCGGTGGGCAATTCCCTCGGAATTTCGCTGGAGATTCGTTGCACGAATCAGGTCCTGAAAGCGGGCGATGAGATTCCCATTGTGTGCATCATCAGCAATCTTGGGACGGAAGATTACAAGTATGAGGACCGCAACTACGACCGGAGCGGCCGGATGGAGGAATACCACCTCGAGGCCAAGGCGGCGGATGGGGCGCTGCTTCCCGACCCGCGTGAAGCGTTTAGAGCGGGCATGATGGGCGGCCTTTTTCAGTATGGGACTTTGCGCCCAGGCGAGTCCTATTCGAAGGTCATCCCGTTGAACCGTTGGGCGCTGATCAAAGATCCCGGTACCTACGAAGTGACGGCGACATACCACACGGCTGTGCACTCCACCAACAGCTCTCGCGCAGAGGTGACGTCGGCACCGCTTCTAATCAGCGTCTCGCCTCGCTCATCGCGGGAAATGGAGGCCCATATCAACGACCTCACAACGCAAATCAGTGCGGTGGTCGCACGGCGCGGGACTAATACGAATCTCGCCCCAAATCAGCAATTGCAGGAACTCGTGATGAAGCTGATGTACACTTGCAGCCCTGCTGCCGTCCCCGCGCTGCTCGACACCATGTATGAGCCCGGTCAGGGGTTTTGGCAGGCTGAGGCCCTGTTGTATTACATCCCGCGCTCGGAGGAGATCCGCAAAGCTGTTGGCGCGGCAGCCGCCCAGCATGGACTGGCGTCGAACATGCAATACCTGATACGCCAGTACGGAGAGGGAACCACGGAGGAGGAGATGAAGGAATCCATCCGTCGTTCCTTGGCGCTTGACAGCCCACAAACCTGGTCAGAAGGCGCGCTGGCGGCACAGCAATATCCTGATGACGCCTTTAATCCCCGGCTAATTGCCTTGGCAACCGAACCGAAGGGCACCGCCAGAATGCAGGCGATCTATGCCCTGGCGATGAACCGCACCGATGATGGGGTCAAGACCCTCAAGGAGCTGCTCAACGATCCCGACCGGCAGGTCTACGAGACAACCGAGCGCGCGATCCGCAACGCCTACACCTCGCGAGGAAATTCCCGCGGCCGGCCGCTCGAGCCGGATGATTTTGACCCGAAGTACCAGGCGGACGAAAACTCTCCGGAGCCGCGGCCGGTGAACCTTACGGGCCGGCCATTGCCCGACCTTGCCCGGTTCGGCGTCGCGCCAACCAACTACCCCGCCGGCCGGCCGTTACTGGTCATCCTCGTGGATGCCGACCAGCGCCCGTCGCGCCGCGCGCTATCGCTCGTCGAGGAACAAAGCGGTGTTCTCAAGCAGAAGAACGTTGGCGTCGTCGTCCTTCAGGCTGCCGCGATGGATGATGCGGCCTTCGTCGCCTGGAAGAAGGAGGCTCCACCCTTCCCCGCGGGCCGTCTCGGCGCTGACGCCGACCGCGCCCGCCTCTCCTGGGGCGCCGCCGCTCTGCCCTGGCTCATTCTCACCGACGAGACTCACCGGGTCGTCGTCCAAGGCTTCGCCCCGGATGCAATCGAGGCGCAACTCGCCAATCTGCGCGGCGCAAGCCATTAGTTTTCTAAAGCTGTTTTTAGCAGGTACTCCCGTCGAGAACTGCGGATGCGTTCCCCGCTTGCGCGTTTTGCGTGGTCCATGTAACCATCCGCAGACGCTTAATGACGTGAGATGTGCAAAGTGATACCCAGCAGCCTGCCCAAGCCATGACCTCCCAACCCGCCCCGCCCACACCCGACACCGACTCACCGCGCCTCCNNTTGCGCGGCTGGGCCCTCGAACTGGCACGCCGCTGGAACAGCGGCACCTATTCCCTGTTTGTTCTCCACGGGAACATATTTGAACTGTTCCCGGTGCAGGATGGCGCAACCGTCACCTATTGCCCCCTCAAAACGTTCCTCGTGCGACGCCTCTTTCCGGCCCGCGCTTGCCTCCTCTTCTATGATATCAGCGACGGTCTCACCTTTGGCTCCTCTGACATGCAGAAGCGCTTCTTCGAATGGCTCGAACTCTACGACAACGTCGAAAACACCAACTACCATGAAGCTGGCCCGCCACGCGATTTCCTGCGGCTGGCCCCCTTGCTCCGGCGCTTCTTCCTTCGCGTCGCCGAGGAAAAGGAAAAATGGCGGGGCATCACCCTCATCATCGATTTCCCCGAAAAGCTGATCCCGGTTACCGAGGAAGCCAATGCCAGCATCGAGGAACGGATGAATCTCGTCACCTTCCTCAAGTGGGCGGCCGCGCCCGAAATGGCCCACCTCGATATCGGCGTCATCCTAGTCACCGAATCCGCCGCCGAACTCAACGCCCGGCTGCTGCAGAATCCTTATGTCGCCCAGGTCCGCATCGATCTGCCGGACGGCGACGAGCGGCTGCGTTTCCTTCAATCAGGCTGGGCCGAAGCCCTGGCCGATGGCAAACCCATCACGGACTGGTCCGACCTGTCGGCCCAGGAAATTGCGGCCCGCACCGCCGGGCTGAACCTCCTCCGCATTCGCCATCTCCTCGCCGAGGCCATCCGCAACGGCGTGCGCGTCTCCCAGGACCACATCACCGCGGGCAAAAAGCGGCTCATCGAAGAGTATTGCCAGGGGTTGGTGCGGTTCAAAGATCCCAAGCCCGGCGTAAATCTCGACCGCGTTGCCACCCATACCGCCGCCAAACAACGCCTCCGCGAGGTCGCCTGGCTCTTCCGCAACGGCAAGACCGACGTCATCGAACGCGGCGTCCTGCTCCCCGGCCGCGTCGGCGTTGGCAAATCTTTCTTGATCGACTGCTTCGCCTCCGAATGCGCCTTGCCAGTTCTCGAAATGGGCGACTTTCGGTCCAAATGGGTCGGCGACACCGAACGCCAGCAATCTCGCATCCTCATGACCATACGCGCCCTGGGCCCAGTCGTCGTGGTCGTGGATGAAGCCGATGCCGTGTTCGGAAACCGCGAGGGCGATGGCGATTCAGGCGTCTCCGGGCGCGTCTTCGCCGCCTTTGCAGCGCACATCGGCGATTCAACCCTGCGCGGCCGCGAGCTCTGGGTCGCCATGACCTCCAGGCCCGACCTGCTCGCCATCGACATGAAACGTCAGGGCCGCTTCGGCCTCTGCATCCCGCTGTTCCCGGCCCAGAACCCCGCCGACGTTCTCGACCTTTTCAATACCGTCGCCCGGGTGAAGTCCATTCCCCTCTCCGAACCGATCCTCGCTTACATCCGCGACAACCTCGGCTCCCGCCCGCTAACCGGCAGCGATGTCGAGGCCGTCCTGACCCGCGCCAAAGAACGCGCCGTCCTGGCCAGCCGCGATGCCGATGTGCAGCGCGACGACCTCGAACAAGCCGTTTCTTGCTTCATCGATCCCCTCGACCCGGATTTGCTCGCCCTCCAGGAACTGGCCGCCGTGCTTGCCTGCTCCGATCGCCGCTACCTGCCTGAACATTACGCGACTGCTGACCGCGCTCAGTTCCTCGAACAGTTCGCCCGGCTCAAGATGCGGGCCGGTCGTCGTTGAGCCGCCCTAAAACTTCGCGTTCCATCCCGGTTGCGCGTATTTCTCGCGCGCGAGTTGGGCGATCTCGTCCAGCGGAAGAGTGGGCATGAGCTCGCTCGCGTCCCACGCCTTCGTCAACGCCGCTTTGATGATCTGCGCCGGCAGCCTGAGGTTCACCAGGAAATCGGTATGCGACCGATTCGCACGATACGCCGGCTGTCGCGACGGGAGCCGCAATGCTTTTTCCATCAGCCCAATGTCCGCGTGCAGCAGGAAACACCCGTGGAAAAGCACGTAGTACTTTCGGCGGCGCTGGGCATTGCCGCAGAACTTGAGCCCGCCAATCGCCAGGTCCGTGTAGCCTTTCGATTCCACCCGCGCCTGCAGCAAGGCGGTCATCGCCTCCTGGTGCCGCCGCATAATGAATCGGTTCGTCGCCGGGATGCTTTCCAGCGACCCGGGTTGCACGGGCAGTATCAGCGAGTAATTCAAACATCCCGGTCCCTGGAGCACCGTGCCGCCCCCACTGCACCTCCGTAGCACCGCGATACTGTGCTCCTGACAAAACTCGAGGTTGACCTCGCGCGAAACCTCGTTGCCGTAGCCGACCACAACGAAATAGTGGGCGGGCTCCCAAAACCGCAACAAGCCCTCGGGTGGCGCGCTGCCCGCTTCGCACAAGTCCAGCAGGACCTCGTCCGCCGCTAGGTTCTCCTCCGGCGACGATAACGTCAGATCACATTGTCTTAACGGTTTCATCACTCAGCCATCTTCCGTAACGCAGATTTCCAATCTCCTGGTGGCCGACCGCCAGGTCCGCAGAACTCCGTTCTGCTGAACCCAAGCACAGCCTCCGATCATCCCACTGCCCGGCACTTCTGCTCACACCCCATGTCTTGACGCCAGTTGCAAATCCCGCCGCAACCTGTAATTTATGCCGGCGCATTATCATCGGATTGACTGTTCGGTGCTATGGTGTCTTGTAAGCGTGAGGCGCCACCTCGATCGGTGCTGCGTTCTCACCGGCGTCGGACTTTAAAGTAATCGCTCCAGACTGACAAAGTGAAATTGCCGCAAAAAGAAAACAGTAACACCCCGCCCGTCCTGCAAGTTCTGCCCGAACCGGAAAANNGGAAAACCGCGCGAAGGAGAAGCTGCTCGAATCTCTCGAGGCGGTCGTCGAGCATGCCTTGCGTGACCAGGCGCCGGGGACGGCCGGCCACTTTGTCGGCAGCCTGGCGGAAAGGTTGCGCGGCCGGGGCATTGAGTGCCCTCGCGTCGTCAGCACCCCCTATGTCAACACCATCTCCCCAGAGAAGCAGGCGCCGTTCCCGGGCAATTGGGAGATGGAGCGCCAGCTCAAGAGTTACG
>PMBX01000049.1:5922-26347 GCA_003153915.1 Phycisphaerales bacterium | reverse complement strand
AGCTTTGAACACGCCGCCGCCTCGCGCAACGTCGCCGAGGCGGTCGTGGTGCGGCTGGAGCTTTCCGACGGCAGATGCGGCTGGGGCGAGACGCTGCCGCGTCCTTACGTCACCGGCGAGACGCTCGACGGAGTCGTAGAGGACATCGCCACGTTACTTTGGCCGGCGATCGCGGGGCACGAGGCCGGGCCGGAACTGGCGATGTCGTTACCCGCCGCAGGCGCCGCCGGCAGATGCGCAAACGCAGCCGTCTGCGCGGTGGACCTGGCCATCGCCGACGCCGCCTACGACGGCCCCGCCTGGTCGCGGCTGGGCGAGTTGGTCGCGGGCCGGCCCGCCTCCTTGGCAACGGAGATGTCGCAATTACCAGTGCGTGTCTCCGGCGTGCTTGGTTCGTCCAAGCCGGCTAAGACGGCCTGGCAGTTGCGGCTGATGCGGCTGATGGGCCTGGCGGATTTCAAGCTCAAGGTCGGCCTGGGCGAGGGGGTCGATGCTGCGAATCTGTCCGTAGTGAGCCGCCAGATCGGCCGCTCCGTCGCCGCCGGACGATGCACGTTGCGGGCCGACGCCAACGGCGCTTGGGCGATGGAGGAAGTTCCCTCCCGCGTTACCGGGCTGGCCGATCACGGCGTGTGCGTTGTGGAGCAACCGGCCCGATGCTCTGCCGCGGAAATGGTGGAGCTTGCCCGGCGGTGCCCGCTGCCCCTGATGGCCGATGAGTCGCTGATTACCCCCGCCGACGCCGAGACGCTCATCGAAGCCGGTTCGGCGGTCTGGTGGAACATCCGCCTCAGTAAAAACGGCGGGCTGGCGCGGGCGGCGGCGATGGCGAACCGAGCCGCGCGAAACGGCGTGCCCTTCGTCATCGGCTGCATGGTCGGCGAGACGAGCATACTCTCTGCCGCGCAACGGCGGCTGCTGGAGATGCTCGCCGACGGGGCCGCGCCGCGATTCGTGGAAGGCAATTACGGCAGGCTGGTGATGCGCGGCGACCTGACGCCAAAGTCCCTGCGTTTCGGTTACGGCGGGCGATTGAAGGCCCTTTCCGGTCCGGGCCTGGGTGTGAGCATCGACCCGCGCAAGTTCGCACGCTACGGCCAATGTGTGCGGACGTTGCGGACGTAGAAGTCATCGGGCGGCCAGTCGCGTATTCGCGTGGGGCACGTGGGTTCTTGGCCGATAGGCCAAGGTTCCGGGCCGGAATCCCCCGGCCGTGCCGGGGGCTTCAACATAGGATCGAATGTTTCGAGCGGTGGGACGGAAGCCCCACCGCGCGGAATGGAAATTTAGCCGCGAACAAGACGAACAAAGACGAACAAACACAAAACCGGAAAAAAGGAACAAGGAAAAAGGAACAAGGAAACAGGGACAAGGAACCTGGAAAAAGTTCGCGTTGCCGCTTTAGGCAGCCGGGTTATTCGCGGCGATTGATCGGCAGGGGGCACATGGAGGGGGGGGTATCGGGATGACGTTTTATGGTTGTGTCGTCTTGATGTTGATCTGTTCGAGCCATTCAGTCCGCTGGCGGTCAAGACGTTCCAGAAAGGCGATGCTATCGTTTATCTCTTTGGCGCCGGCGGGGTGAAACCCGCGTTGTATCAGTTCATCATAGGCCCGCTGTGGGGACCAACTATCCAAGATCACGCGAAAGGCGGCGACCATAAAGCCCGTGCGGGTACGGCCTTGGGCGCAGTGAACCAGGGTGGCGCCTTTGTTGTCGTTGACAGCGCGGAGAAACTGCCTGACTTGATCGTCATTGGGCACAATAGTGGTGACTGGGATATGGACCATCCTCATACCCAGGGCCTGGCAAGCGTTAGCTTCCATGGCGTAGGCATTAGGGTCTTCCGATTCGCTTCGCAGGTTGACCACCTGGGTGATGTTCCGTCGCTTCAGGGGGGGAAAGTGGCTTTCCTCGAGTTGCCGCGAACGATACAGCAGGCCGAGCCTCACCTCGTGAGGATGGAACTTATCTTCCTGATGTTCGCTTATTCTCCATGCCAGCACCGTGCCTCCGGCCAGCAGAAGAACAACAACCGCTGCCGGAACCAGCCGACGATTGCGGGCAGGAAGAAGATTGCGAATGCTCATGGAAATACCTTCTTGATAATCAATCATCCAAACTGTGGAACATGGAAAAACCTACATCTTGGCCGCGCCGGCCTGGAGTTCCAGGTGGATGACTTTTCCCATCCTTCGCCAGCGTTCGTAGCGGTGCTTGAGGAGGTTGGCGATGGGCACGCGACTAAGTTCGCGCAGCGTGCGGACGATGTGGCGTTCCAGGTTGTTGGCGGCCTCGACGGGGTTGCGATGGGCGCCGCCGAGGGGTTCGGGGACGATATCGTCGATGATATCGAGGGCCTTGAGGTCGCGGGAGGTGATCTTCAACGCCTCGGCGGCCTCGGAAGCCTTCTCACCTGTCCTCCAGAGGATGGCGGCGCAGCCTTCGGGTGAGATGACCGAGTAGTAGGCGTATTCCAGCATGGCGATGCGGTCGCCCACTCCGATGCCCAATGCCCCGCCGCTGCCGCCCTCGCCGATGACCACGCAGACGATGGGGGTCTTCAGCCGGCTCATCTCCAGCAGGTTCCGCGCGATGGCCTCTGCCACGCCGCGCTCCTCCGAGCCGACGCCCGGATAAGCACCTGGCGTGTCGATGAGCGTCACGACGGGCAGATGGAACTTCTCGGCCAGTTCCATCACCCGCAGGGCCTTGCGGTAGCCTTCGGGATGGGCGCAGCCGAAGTTGCAGGCGATCTTTTCCTTGGTTTCACGGCCCTTGTGCTGGGCGATCAAGGCTACTTTTTCGCTACCGATGCGTCCCAGGCCGCAGACAATCGCCCGATCGTCGGCGAAGCGGCGGTCGCCGTGCAGTTCGACGAAGTTCTTGACGATTCGCTCGATATAGTCCCTGGCCAGCGGGCGGGCGGGGTGACGCGCCACCTGCACCGTCTCCCAGGCCGAAAGGCCCTGGTAGGTCTTTCGCAGCACCGAGACATACTGGGATCGCAGTTGACGGATTTCGGGGGTGAGGTCTCTTCCGGATTCGGCCTGGTCGGCCTCCAATTCGGCGATCTTTCGCTGGAGGCCCAGGATAGACCGCTCAAAGGGCAACTGGAACCCGCTTTCCATGCCCAGGTCGTTTGTTTTGGCCATGACCGAGACCTTTGTACCAAAAAGGACGCCACCGGCGTCCTTTGTCCTATCTTATCTGGTCTATTAAGGTAGAAAAGCCCGATCCGCGATGCAAGGGAATTCCACCCGGCAACGGTGTCAGCGGGCCTGGCGGGGAGGTCTAGGCGAGCGGCCTGTTGTTTGGCGTCGCTGGCGAAAGACCAGGCGGATGGGCACTTCCGGGAAGCAGAGGCGCTGGCGAAGCTGGTTGAGCAGGAACCGCTGGTAGCCCTCGTCGAAGCTGCGAACGTCGTTGACGAAGCAGACGATCGTCGGAGGGCACTCGGCGATCTGGGAGGCGTAGAGGATCTTGGGAGGTTTGGTGCCGGTCTTGTGGCTGGGACCGCGAAGCTTGAGGATCTCCTGGATGGCCTTGTTCAGCCGCGGAGTGGGCACTCGCCGGCGGGCCTGCGTGAAAAGCTCCTCGGCCACTCTTACGGCCTCCTTCACGCCGGTTCCCTCCGCCGCCGAGGCCAGGCAAATGGGGGCAAAGGAAAGTTCCGGGAAAGTCTTGTCGAAATAGTCCTGGTAATCCTCCCCGGCCGCTTTCCCTACCGCCAGGTCCCACTTGTTGACCACCAGCACGACGGGCTTGAACTGCTTGGCGATGTCGCCGGCCAGGTCTTTATCCACCTGCGATACGGGTACCGACGCGTCGATCATCAGTGCCACCACATCGGCCCGGCGGATGGACCTCATCGCGCGGTGCAGGCCGTAGAACTCGATGTCCCCGGAAAGGCTCTTGCGCTTCCGCACGCCGGCGGTGTCGATGAGCATGAAGGTCCGCCCGTCCAGTTCGATGGTGACATCGACGCTGTCGCGCGTGGTTCCGGGCGTTTCGGAGACGATCACCCTCGGCTCTCCGGCCAGGGCGTTGACCAACGTGCTCTTTCCCGCGTTGCGCTTGCCGACGATGGCCAGTTTCATCACCGGTTTGGGCGGGGCCTTGACCGTCGTCTTGCCCAAACGGTCCTGGATCGCCTCCAGCAGCTCGGTCAATCCCCGACCGTGGGTGGCCGAGACGGGCAGGGGTTCGCCGAAGCCCAGCCGTTGGAACTGGTGTATTTCACCGAGCTGTTCTTCCGTGTCCACCTTGTTGGCCACAAGGATCACCGCTTGATCCTGCTTGCGGAGCCTGGCTGCGACGGAGCGGTCCATCGGGGCCAGGCCCTCGCCTGCGTCCACCACCAGCAGGATTACGGCAGCGGCGCCGATGGCGTAGGCGATCTGCTCCTCGACGTGTCCGGCCAGCTCGTCGGTGTCGACCATGCCGATTCCGCCGGTGTCCACCATCTCCACGTAACCTCCCCCCAGGGGTATCGGCGCGGTGATGCGGTCGCGCGTCACGCCGGGGGTGGGGTCAACTATGGAGATACGTTTGCCCGCCAGGGCGTTCAGCAGGCTGCTCTTGCCGACGTTAGGCCGGCCCACAATGGCGACGACGGGGATGTTCATGACGCATTCATACCAGAACCGCGCGAGAGTCGGCAAAGGAAACCACGGGCCAGTCGCCCCCCTAACCTGTTATTTCTTGATCTTGACAAACGCCCCTCTTGGAGGTAATGGTATTTTCCCCACGCGTTTTTATGTGCCGGTTGTCATTGTCGTGTCTTCGAGCCAGTCGTAGCGAAAGGTAAACTCAGTATGCCAGGCTGTCGTTCCGGTGTGTGTGTTCGACGCCGCTGCCAAAGGGCACGTGAAATATGATCGAGGTGGAAAATCTCACCAAGTGGTACGGGCCGGTCTGTGCGGTGGACAACATCTCCTTCCGCGTGGAAAAAGGCATGATTGTCGGGTTCCTCGGTCCCAACGGGGCCGGCAAGAGCACGACGATGAAAATCCTCACCTGCTACATGCCCGCCACGAGCGGGCGGGCGAGCGTGGCCGGCTACGACGTGCTGTCCGACAGCATGAACGTGCGGAGGAATATCGGCTACATGCCCGAATCGGTCCCGCTGTATCCCGAGATGCGGGTCCGCGAGCTGCTGATGTTCCGCGCGGCCTTGCGTGACATCCCTCGCCGCCAGCGACGCAGCGCGGTGGACCGTGTGGCGGAGCGATGCTGGCTGAGCAGGCCCGAGGACATGATGCGCCGGCGGGTCGGGGAGCTTTCCCGCGGATATCGCCAAAGGGTCGGCCTGGCGGAGGTGCTGCTGCACAACCCTCCGGTGCTGGTGCTGGACGAACCCACAATCGGCCTGGACCCCGCCCAGATTCGCGCGATGCGCGAGCTGATCCGCGACCTGGGCGCCGAGCATACCGTGATCCTCTCCAGCCACATCCTCGCCCAGGTCGAGCAGACCTGCAATCACCTCATTATCATCGCCAGCGGGCGGATCGCCGCCGCGGGCGCCCCGGCAGAGTTGCGGCAGCGGGTGGTGGGGCCTTCCCGGATCATCGCCGAGCTGCGCGGGGCCGAGGAGGCGACACTGGTGGAAACCATCAGGGCTTTGCCCGGCGTGCGGGATGTTCAGCCCAGTACCTCCGATGGGTGGACCCGCCTGGCCGTGGGGGGCGATCAGCAGGTGGACCTGCGGACCGAAGTATCGGCTCTGGCGGCAGCGAGGGGCTGGCAGCTTCGCGAGTTGCGGCGCGAGGTGGGCAGCCTGGAGGATTTCTTCGTACAGATTACCTACGAGCAGAACGTTCGCTGGATGGAGCGGATGACCAAGTCCGCCTGAGCGGAAAGGAAGGCTTCCGATGCACCAGACCCTTGCCGTGGCGCGCCGTGAACTGGCGGGATACTTCTACTCGCCGGTGGCCTACGTGGTGGGCGCGTTGTTCCTGCTGGCCAGCGGGTTGTGGTTTTTCTACCGTATCTTCATTCCCGGAAACGAGGCGTCGCTTAGGCCGCTGTTTGAGGCGATGGCCTACATCATGGTCTTCGCCACGCCGCTGCTGACGATGCGCCTGGTCAGCGACGAGATACGCAGCGGGACCATCGAGACGCTGATGACCTCCCCGGTGACAGACGCTGCCGTGGTGACGGGCAAATTCCTGGGAGTCATGGCGTTCTACCTGGTCCTGCTGGCCGGGACGGTGGTGTTCCTGGCGATAATGGCCGTCTATGGGCAGCCCGACCTGGGCGTGGCGGCCACCGGGTATCTGGGCATGGTGTTGCTGGGGGCGGCATACCTGTCGGTGGGGCTGTTCGCCTCCACGCTGACACCGCACCAGTTGGTGGCGGCCATCGTGGGAACGGCGATCCTGGCGATCTTCGCCATCATGATGCAGGTGCTGGTGGCCAACGCCGGGGAGCCTTGGAACTACCTGGCCGCCAAACTCAACGCCATGACCTACTTCCGGGATTTCTCCCGCGGAATGTTCGACACCCGCGGGGTGGTGTTCTTCCTTACGGCGACGGGGCTGTTCCTGTTCCTGAGCGTCAAGACATTGGAGTCCCGACGATGGCGGTGAGATCATCCGACAAGACATATGAATTATTGCGGAGTTCCATGGCTCCCCTCGTGGCGGCGGTCTGCGCGGTCCTGGCGCTGGTCCCGGCGGCGGGATTGGGGTGGTTCCTCGCGGCCCATCCCGCGCAGCGGGCGGAGATGCAGGCCTATATGGGCGGATGGATCATCGTCATGTGCCTGGTGGCGGCCATCAGCGTGCAACTGGCGCGAGGCCGCGCCGGCGCGCAGCGGTTCCTGCTGGTGTTTTGGCTGCTGGTGGCGATGGTCAGCCTGCTTTCGATGCTGGCGGGGGCGCTATGGGGCCTGGACTGGTGGACGGCGCCGTTGGCGCTGCATGTCCTGGCCGTTCCGATGCTGGCGATCTCCCTGATAGCCGTGGCGCTTCTGGTGGCCTGCTCGACGGCGAGGTCGCGCCTGCGATACGCCTCTTACGTGACTGTCTCGCTCGCGGCGGCGGCGGGCATTGTGATCGTCTTTAACATGATCGCCCAGACGGAATACTATCGCCGGGACATTCAGACGCTGGGGCGATATGGTCTCAGCCAGCGGACCCGCCGTATCCTTCAGTCCATCCAGGCGCCGGTTCGCCTGACCTGCGTCTACACGTCCTCCGATGAGAAGATGCGCGCTTCGGACTATCGCCCCGCGGTGCTGGAACTGTTGGAGGAGATGCAACAGGCCAATCCGCGTATCGAAGTCGCCAATGCCGCCACCGACAGCGCCAAGGCCAAGGTCGTCTCGCGGCTGCGAGGACAGTTGGGCGCTCAGGTGGAGCAGCACACTAAGTTTTTGCGCGAGTTTAACCAGCGGACCGATCCGCTGCGCAAGGCCATCGCCACCGAGGGGGAGATGTGGAAGGCCCTGGGCGAGGACTCATATGTGGGCATGTGGGGCCTTCAGGGGGAGCTTGTCGCCTTGCTGGGCAAGACCAGCCAGGAGCTCGAGCGGTCGCGGTCACGGGTAGCCCGCGAACTTGCGGCCTCGGCGCTGCCGGACTTCGCCGGCATCATCGAGGAGGTAATCCAGGCTTTTACCGGGGATAGGGATACCCTCCAGGCCCGCGCCGCGGAGTTGGAGAAAATCGCCAAAATCCCCGCCGCCGCACAGGCTAACAAGGCCGCGGTGCTGGCGGCGATGGACAAGTGCGTACAGAGCGTCCAGGCCATGACCGAAAACAGCCGCGCCACCACCCAGCCGGCCGACGCATCCGATATGCTGGTGAAGTCCATCGTCTCGGCCCGAAAAGCCATCCAGGATACCCTTGCCGCCGCAAAGGCGATGGAAAACATCGCCGGGACCGCCAACGCGGAGTTAGTCCGCCAAAGCCGGCGGTTCCAGTTGACCGTGCCCAGCGGGACGCTTGAGGTCCGCACGGACCTGGCCACGTTCCTGGAGAAATACGTCGCCAAGAGCCTGGAGGACATAGCACGGGAACTGGAAGGCATCAAGCGGGTTGCCAAGCCCGAATATTACGCCCAGGGCATCCGCCAGATGAACGGAACGGCCCGGGAGATCCGCGATGTGGTCACTCAGGTCCGCCAAGCCGCCACAGCCGCCGTGGAAGCCCTCTGCACCATCGATGAGCCTTCCAAAAAGATCCTCCAACGTGCCGGCGAGAAGGAGGCCTTCAAGGAAATTCTGGGGGTCATTCGGCCCCTGGTGGAAGACGCCCAGAAGCTGCCCGCCCTGGAAAATAACACGCTGACCAAGGACATCGTCTCCGACAACATCATCATCGTCGAGACGGGTGGAAAGGCCGGTGTTGTGAAATTCGACGAGGTATGGCCCCTCAAATCCAGCGGGGCAAGCGCCTCCGAGGGCGGAGGGACCAAGGAGCAGAGGGTTTTCAACGGCGATTCCGCCGTCGCCTCCAAGGTGCTGGTAATGACCTCCGAGCCGTTCGCCACCCTGGTCCTGACGTATTTCCTGCCGGTGGCCGATGCGGCCGCGGTGTTGCCGCCATCGGAGATCGTCCTGGAAGAAGTCTCCGCCCTGCGCAAACGGTTGGAGGAGTCCAATTTTGAGGTCCGCCTGTGGAACCTCTCCGAGGCCCTGCCGGTGGAGGGCGGGACCCGCCCGGCGGTGTTGCTTGTGCTTCCGCCGCCACCGACGGTGCCGCTGTCGACACATGCTCCGGCGACGTGGAAGACCTTCTCGGCAGAACACATCGCCAAGGTCCGCCAGGCGATAGATTCCGGTATTCCGGCGATTTTCCTGGCGCAGTTCCAGCCGCCGCGGCAGGTAATCCCCCAGGCTCCGCCAATCCAGCCGCCTTACGGATTCGGGGAATATCTGGCCAGGGAATGGGGCCTGGATGTCAGGAATGACTATCTCGTCGTGCCCGCCGTGCGCGACGAAGTCGTTCCGGATCGCTTCAAGATCGACAACCAGCGGTTCGCCTACATGCCGTTGAGCAACTTCAGCGACCATGACATCGCTCGGCCTCTCCAGGCTCAGCGGTTGCTGTGGACCTGGCTGTCGCCGATCACGCGGACCGGTCCGGTACCTGGCGTGACGGTCTGGCCGCTGCTGACCGTGCCGGCCAACTGGGAGTCCACCTGGGCGACCACTCGTCTCAAGGAACTGATCAGCCAGTTCCAGACCGGAGAAGGCAGTTACATCTGGCCGGACTACGCCGCCGGCGACATGCGCGTTCCCTTCGACGTGGCCGTGGCGGCCGTCCGTGGCGGCCAGCCCACCACGCGAAAAACCGCCACGAGTTCCGCCACGACCACCAGCGCTCCTGCCGGCAAGCCGGCACGGATCGTGGTCATGACCACCGCCGCCTCGCTGGTCGATGGTTATCTCAACCAGCGGGTCAGCCAGACCGACGCCAAGGGCACTCTGACACTGACCGATCCTCCCTGGGCCAACGCCGACCTGGTGATCAACAGCGTCTATTGGCTCATCGGACGTGAACAGTACATTGCCGCCGGACCGGTGCAGGTCAAGCCCGTGGCTCTGATCTCGCCCAACGTGCTGGCGTGGGTGCGCGGGTTGTGCCTGGTGGGTCTGCCGCTGGTGGTGGCGGGCATAGGCGGAGTGGTCATGTTGTTGCGACGCAGGTAATTTTCCATTGGGAGCAAAGCCAAGATGAAGCCCAGGACGACTGTCATACTCCTTGCCTTGTTGGCGGGCTGCATTGTCTTCATCGTGTTGCGGGCCATGACGGGCCGCCGCGGCGCGCCAGGGGCCGAGGGCTCCGTCGTCGAGGTGTTCTCCCCTCCGCCCGCAGGCGCCAAGGAGTTTGTCCTGGAATCCGCCGATGGGACACGCATGGTCTTCGTCAAGGACGCGGAGGCATGGAATATTCGTGAACCGATCATCGCCAAAGCCGATTCCGTCAAGGTCCAGGAAATCGTCGATCTGTTGCTGGGCCTCCGCGGCGTCAGGGTCGAGGAATCCCTGGGAGATGACATCACCGGTCTTGGCGCTCCGTTGTGGACACTGACGCTGAAGGACACAAAGGACGAAACCTACCGCATGGCCGTCGGCCAGGCCCTGCCGCTGACCAAGGGCGATCGCACCTACGTCCGCTCGGTGGGCAGCGGGCGGGTCTATGCCGTGGCCATGGACTTCGCCGTCAAACTGGGCCAGCCGGTCAGCGAGTTCCGCAGCAAGACCCTGCTTTCGGCCAAGTCCGACAACGTTGTGCGGGTCTCCGTGGCTGGCAAGGAAACCTTTGAACTGGTCCGCGACAAAGCCGACTGGACCGTCATCGCCAAGGGCTTCACCGCCCGCGCCGATCAGGAGAAAGTCAAGGACCTGTTGGACTCCATCGTCGAAGTGGGCGCCACGGATTTCGTGGCCGACAAACCGGAAAACCTGGCCCTCTACGGCCTGGATAACCCGCGATTGGTCGTTCGCGTCCAGGTTATGGCTCCCCAGGCGGCGACTTCCACCACCACCGGGTCGGCGCCGACGACGAGGCCCGTTAAGGAATATGCCCTGGCCTTGGGCGAGAAGATGGACGACAAGGTCTATGCCAGGCTGCTGGACTCCCCGGCTGTCTATGAAGTGTATTACTCGATTCTCGAATCGCTCCAGCCATCGGTCGATGGGCTTCGCGACCACCGGGTGTTTTCCGCGCCGGAGGGTAAAGTTGCCTCCGTCGAGATCGCCCTGGCCGATGGGAACATCCGCCTGACCGGGGGCGATGGTAAGTGGCGAATGGAAAGCCCCTACTCCGGAAAGGCCAGCGAACAGGCCGTCAAGAACCTTCTCCAGCGGGTCACGCAACTCAAGGCCGAGAGCTTCGAGGACAAAGTTGTTTCCCCGGCCACCTTCGGTCTGGATACTCCCAGGGCCACCATCACCCTCAACTACGCCGGAGGGAGCGAACCATTGAAGCTCCTCATCGGCGCCAAGAGCGAATCTGGAGAGTTGACCTTCGTGAAATCCGCGGCGCCGTCGTCGCCGGTGGCCGCCATCCGAAATCCCGAAGCCGAGGCGATGATGGTCCACGCGGCGGAGTATTGGGACACGCCGATCCTGGCCGTCCCCCTGGCTGAGAAGGTCGTGGGCCTGGAAATCGCCGGCCGATCCGACGGCGACATCACGCTGGTTCCTCGCGTGGCGGGGACGTGGTCGTTGGAGAAACCGATTTCGGCCCCCGCCCAATCCAAGCCCGTCAACGAAATGATTTCTGAGGTGCGTGATATCACGGCGACCGGGATCGTCTCGCTGGATTCCTCCGTGCCCGAGCAATACGCCAAGGCCGACAACTTGCTGACGGTGAAGGTGACGACGGAGCTTGCGACGGCCTCGCAACCCGCCTCGGAACCCGTCGCCGAAGGAGCCGCCAGGACGACTTACGCCTTCCGTGTTGCCAAGATCGGCGGGGACTCCTTCGTCTGGACCGAGGGGGGCAAGATCACCGCGGTCGGAAAGATGAACGGGACTTTTTATGATACCTTCAGCGCCGAGCTTCGCGCCTTGCGTATCGGCTCGACCAGCGAAGAACCGGTGGACCTGGTGCGCATCACCGCCGGCAAGGAGAGCCTGGAACTGCGTCGCCAGGGAGGCCAATGGGTCTGCCCGGCCGACCCCCACATGCGATTGGACAACGTGAAGGTGGACGGCTACATCCGGGATGCCAACTGGATGCGTTGCGAACGATTTGTCCGTCACACATCCACCGATCCGGCCCGATACGGACTGGACAAGCCCGCCACCGTGGTGGAGTTCGTCTTTGCCTCCGGTTCGACGTACCGCTTTGCCATCGCTGCTGGAGCGGGCGGCGCCAATACCCGCTACGCCTGCGCCAGCGGCGTGGAAGGGGTCTTCGTGCTTTCGGCGGAATCCGTCAAAGCCCTGGCCAGGACGGCTGCGGATTTCCAGGATTGAAGCGATGGTCGCCCTGCGGCTGCGTGGGGTTATAATGTCCGCCAGACCCAGGCTGCGGCCTGCTTAAACTCGCGCACATGGCGGAAACGCGCAAAACCCGTCTGATCTGCCCTCTCATTGCCTCCGACGTGGAGTCGATGCGGGCGGACATGTCCACCGCCGCCGCCTCGGGCGCCGACGCGGTGGAGTGCAGGCTCGACTGCCTGGCAGTCCCGCCGAGTGAAACCCAGCTTGCCCGTCTGCTGGCGGACCCGCCGTTGGAGGTGATCGTCACCTATCGTTCAGCCCAACAAGGCGGTCGATCCGCCTCCACCCGGCAGCAGCGGCTGGAGACGCTCCGCCTGGCGGCGCGGTTCCACCCGGCGTATGTCGATGTGGAGTTGGCCGACTCTCCCTGCGACTGGCCCGCGGCGCCGATCATCGTCAGCCACCATGATCTTCGTGGGCGTCCCCGCGACCTGGCGGCGATACTATCGGCAATGGCCGCCACTGCGGCAGCCGTCCACAAGATCGCTTTCGCCGCCGCCGGACCGGAGGACGCCTTCGCCGCCCTGGACCTGGTCCGCTCTTGCGCCAAGCCCGTCATCGCCCTGGCGATGGGGGAGTCTGGCCTGGCCAGTCGGGTCTTGGCGGCCAAGTTTGGGGCATTCGGAACCTTCGCGGCGATGGAACAGGGAAGCGAATCCGCGCCGGGCCAACCGACCCTTGCTGAGTTCAAGCGGCTGTACCGCTGGGAGACGCTTGGGCCTTCCACGGACGTCTACGGCGTGGCGGGCTGTCCCGTGGGCCACTCGCTAAGTCCGGCGATTCACAACGCCGCCTTCGCCGCCGCCGGTATCGACGCGGTTTACCTGCCGCTGCGCGTTGAGGCGGGGGCGGAGGGCTTCCGGCGGTTCATGGACGCCTTGTTGGCGCGGCCTTGGCTGGGGTGGCGGGGGCTTTCCGTGACGATCCCGCACAAGGAAAACGCCCTGGCGTACGTCGGCGCCGACCGCTGCGAGGAGTTGGCTCGGCGGATCGGGGCGATCAACACAATTGTCATTGACCCCAACGGCGCCTGTCGCGGTTTCAATACCGATTACACCGCCGCCCTTGAGGCCCTATGTGCGGCGATGGGAATCACACGCGCGGACCTGGCGGGGGTACGCCTGGCCGTCCTGGGTGCTGGTGGAGCGGCGCGGGCCATTGTGGCTGGGTTAAGGCATCACTCGGCGGAGGTGGAAATCTACTCCCGCACCGTTTCACGCGCAGAGAGCCTGGCGCGGGAATTCTCCTGCCGGGCTGGCGGAATGGACGCCCTGGCCGCCAGCGGCGCGCGGGTGGTCATCAACTGCACGCCCGTGGGAATGCATCCTGGCGTGGACGCCTCGCCCATCGAACAATTGCCCGCGTGCGTGGAGGTCGTCTTCGACACCATCTACAACCCCCTCCGCACGCGCCTGCTGGAGCTGGCTGCCGCGCGCGGAGCCAGAACGGTCAGCGGGCTGGAGATGTTCGTCCACCAGGGCGCTGCTCAGTTTGAACTATGGACGCAAAAGCCCGCCCCGCGAGACGTGATGCGCCAGGCGGCCTTGGAGAAACTCCGTGCCTAAAACTAAATTGCGAATCGCCACCGTCCAGTTCGCCGAGAGTTTCGACCCGTGGCACAACGCGCGGATCATCTGCCGTTATCTATCAGCCGCCCGGAAGCGCCGCGCGGACATTGTTCATTTCCACGAAGGTTGCCTCAGCGGCTACCTCGCCCGCCACGGCGCGCCCAAGCCAGGCAAGGTGGACTGGACTGCTGTGCGACAGGCCACCGAAGCCGTTTGCGACCAGGCCCGCCGGCTGGGCCTGTGGGTGGCCCTGGGCAGCAGCCATCCACTAACCACTCCGCACAAGCCCACCAACTGCCTCTACCTTATCGGCCCCGACGGGACCATTCGCGACCGCTACGACAAGCGGTTCTGCACGCAGGCGGACCTGAAGGTCTACACGCCCGGCGACCGCTTTGTCACATGCAAGATCAAGGGCGCAACCTGCGCGCTGCTGATATGTTTTGACCTGCGGTTCCCGGAACTGTACCGGCGGCTGAAGGCTTTGGGCGCGCAGGTGATCCTGCAATCCTTCCACAACGGTTACATGGACGGTCCGGGCATCCACGAGCACATCATTCGCCAGACAGTCCAGGCCCAGGCGGGCATCAACGCCTTCTGGATCAGCGCCAATAACTCCACCGGCCGCTATAGCCGCTGGCCCAGCGTCTTCGTGACCCCCGACGGGCGAATCACCGCGTCGTTGCATCGCCACGTCGCGGGCATGATGGTCAACACCGTCGAGGTGGGCAAGAAATTCTATGACCCCAGCGCCACCTTCCGCGCCGCGGCGATACGAGGCGCGCTGCACACCGGACGATGCGTCCGCGACCCGCGGTTGACGGAAAAAAGATTTTTGTGATTATTTTGGAAGGAAATTCACGGTCGCGACAGGTCTCCATCATCCCTGCCGGCTATAATTGTTTGGACGAGAAGCCCCACCGTCGCGGATTACACCCACAGGAGGGGTGGAAATACCCGCCGGCGCCGCCGGGATAAGACCGGCCCCGCCGACGGGTTTTTTCTTCCACCCAGGCCCCGTTTTTTACAGAATGTCCACCCGGATCGTCAGGAGACCAAAGACCATGACGCGTAAGGTTAAGAAAATCGTGTTGGCTTACTCCGGAGGCCTGGACACCTCGGTGATCCTGCCGTGGCTGAAGGAGAAATACGGCTGTTCGGTTGTGGCCTTTGCCGCCGACCTGGGCCAGGGCAGCGAGGAACTGGACGGTATTAAGGGCAAGGCCCTGGCCAGCGGGGCCGACAAGTGCGTGGTGGCCGACCTGCGCAAGGAATTCGCCGAGCAATACTGCTTCAAGATTCTCACTGCCGGGGCCATCTACGAACAGGTTTATATGCTTGGAACCTCGATCGCCCGGCCGCTCATCGCCAAGGCCCAAGTGGATTGTGCTCTGCGGGAAGGCGCCGACGCCGTCGCCCACGGCGCAACCGGCAAGGGCAACGACCAAGTGCGATTCGAGCTGACCTACATGGCCCTTGCCCCGCAACTTCAGATCATTGCGCCCTGGAAGGACCCCAGCTTCGAGCTGACCAGCCGCGAGGCGGCCATCGAGTACGCCAAGGCGCGCAACATCCCCATCGCCCAGACAAAAAAGAAAATATACTCCCGCGACCGAAATCTATGGCATATCTCCCACGAGGGCGCGGACCTGGAAGACCCCGCCAACGAACCGTTGGACGATTTATGGGTGATGAGCGTTCCGGTGTCCAAGGCGCCAAATAAGCCCGCATACGTGAATGTGGAATTCAAGTCCGGGGTTCCGGTGGCGATTGACGGCCATCGCTTGCCCGGCCATGAACTGGTCGAGCGGCTCAATACCCTGGGCGGACGGCACGCGGTGGGGCAGGTGGACCTGGTGGAGAATCGCCTGGTGGGCATCAAGTCCCGCGGGGCCTACGAAACCCCCGGCGGAACGATCCTCTTTGAGGCCCACCGCGCGTTGGAGGGCATCACGCTGGATCGCGAGACGCTGCACTACAAACAGCAGGTATCGCTGAAGTACGCCGAGATGGTCTATTACGGCCAATGGTTCTGCCCCCTGCGGGAGGCCCTTGACGCCTTCGTGGCCTCCACGCAGCGTAACGTGACCGGCTCGGTGCGGGTCAAGTGCTTCAAGGGCCGCGCGACCGTCGCGGGCGTGACCTCGCCCAAGAGCCTCTATTCGGGAAAGCTGGCCAGCTTCACCATGGGTAGCGAATACACGCCCTCGGACGCCACGGGTTTCATCAAGCTTTTCGGCCTGCAAATGCGCGGGCGGGGCCGCCGCTAACGGCGGAAGACTTTCGTCGCGCGGATCGTCCCGGCGGGGGGGATCGCTACGGCAATGGCGAACAGTGTCCCCTGGGGATCCATCACGGCCAGTTCCGGCCGCGCGGTAGATTCGTCACCGGCGGGGACGGAGTGCAAACCGGCTACGATGTCCTGGGGTAATCGGACCAGACGCCCCGCCGCCAGGGCAAGGCAGTCTTCGATACCGAGTTGGACCTGTTGGAGGTGCTCGACGGCTAATCTGGCCGGCAGCAAGTGGCGTTCGGGGTCCGCCTCGTCAGGGGATATCGCCTCTTCCAGCCGGAACGGTCCCACCCGCGTGCGCACCAGCGTTTGGCAATATCCTCCCGTGCCCAGGGCCGCACCTATATCGCGGGCCAAGGCGCGGATATATGTTCCCGCCCCGCAGGCCACATCCAGCTCCAGGCGAGGATATTCGTATCGCAACAGTTCGATGGAATGGACGGTGACTTCCCTGGCCGGCAGATCCGTTGGCCGGCCCGCGCGGGCGAGCTTATAAGCCCGCCGGCCATCGACGTGAACGGCGGAGTAGGCCGGAGGAACCTGGCGGATTTTTCCGACAAAACCGTCCAACACATCCCGGACTTTGCGTTGGTCGGGCGTCTGGGCCGGGGGCGCCGGGGTAATGGTCCCGGTGAAGTCGTCGGTGGTGCTGGCAGCGCCCAGGATGATTGTGGTGCGATACGCCTTGGGGCGATCCTGCACGTAACTTGCCAATCGCACTGCCGGGCCGACACAGATGACCAGCACGCCCTGGGCGAATGGGTCGAGCGTACCGGCGTGGCCGGACTTGACGCCCCGGCTCAGGCGCCGCCGGATGATGTCCAACACGTCGTGACTGGTAGGCCCAGCCGGCTTGTGGATGTTCAACAGACCGAACACGCCCACAGCTTACACGCATCGAGGCGGACCGGGCAAAGAATCCGCGCAACGCGACCCGAGCTCCGGGTCGCCAGGAACGACTCGTTATCCTTTGGCCTCCTAACAAAGTGTTACCGTTTATTGTCCACTCGCAAGAGAAACAAAGACAAAGGTCGATCCGCGCGGTCGAACGTCGTTGGTAGGTGACGATTCGGCAAGGGGTTAGATTCGCACTCGCGATGGTCGCCCTCCCTTCCGCGCCTGCCCCAATGGCAGATGTTACAAGTATTCGCTCAATCTCATGTTTTGGCCCCCTGTTGACCGATAGACATTCAGAATCACTCTGGAGAGCAGGGATGACGGCAGTGGATTACGGCATGGATGACGGATCGAGCGTTGAGTGTCGGCTGAGGTATTTCAACGTCGGCGAGGCCAACCGTTCGCTGGTGTTGGTCAAGCGGATCGTCGCCGACATGGTTCGCTACTACGCCCGGTTAAGCGATCTACAGGAGACGCTAGAGGCGGCCGCGGCGTGTGGGGCGCGGAAACAAAGCGATACCGCCCGCGAGGAACTCCTTCGCACGGTCGAGAAGCTTCAGACCTGTCTGGAGGAGTTGGAAGATATCGGCGTGGAGTTGAAGGACTGGTCCCGCGGCATCGTTGATTTTCCCTGCATGGTTGACGGGCAGGAGGTCTTCCTCTGCTGGGAGTACGGGCAGGACCAGGTGTCGTTCTGGCACGAGGTACAGGACGGGTACGCCGGTAAACAGCCCTTGACGACGTTGCCTCGCCAGCGGCAGTACGCGTTGGACTGGCAGGAAACGGCCTGACTCTCGTCACCCGGATAAGCTGGGCAAACCTTACTCGTCAATATCCTTCAAGCGGGGCGCTGGAAATGGGCTTGTTCACGGCGGGGCGGCGGGTATAATCCCCGTTCCGTTCCGGGTGAGTCCCGGCGGCTGATAGGAGAGAATCCAAGTGGCACATTCGCTTTCGGCCAAGAAACGCATGCGTCAAAACGTCAAGCGTCGCGCGATCAACCGCTGGCGCAAAGGTCTGGTCAAGGATGCCGTCAAAAGCTTCGAGCAGGCCCTGGAGACCGATAAAACCAAGGCCGCCGAACTGCTGCGAGCGGCGTCCAGCCGGTTGGACCGCGTCGCGGCCAAGGGAACCATCCACAAGAACACCGCCGCCAGGAAAAAGTCCCGCCTGGCCAAGAGGCTCCACAAGCAGACCGCCAAGGCTTGATGCCGCCGGTCTTCTCGCCAATCATCTGTCTGCCTTCATCCTGCTTCCGCTCGTCGGTGGAAGCAGTTTTTTTTCGGGGAATTCGCGTTTCCAGGGATCTTCGAGGGACCGAGGCGGTTGCCACGGGCGATTCGAGATTCCTGGGGTGTATAATCCGTTCATGTCCCAAGGAAGCGGAAAGTTCGTAAGTCGCGCGGGCGAAAAGCTCGATGCCGCGCTGGAGGCATTCCGGCTGGACGTTTCCGGGACTGTCTGCGCCGATTTCGGCTGCAACATCGGGGGGTTTACTGATTGCCTCCTCCAACGCGGTGCCGCCAAGGTCTACGCGGTGGACACCGGTTATGGCGCCTTGGCCTGGCGGCTGAGAAAAGACCCCCGCGTGGTGGTCATGGAGCGGACCAACGCGTTGTATGTTGCCCCGCCGGAACCCGTGGACCTGGTCGTCATCGATGTGGCCTGGACCCCGCAGGCGTTGGCCGTCCCGGCGGCGGCGAGATGGCTGAAGTCCTTCGCCCAAGGCGGCGGGCGGATTGTGTCCCTTCTGAAGCCCCATTATGAACTGGCCAAGTCCCAAGGCCGCAAGAAGGCCACGCCGTTGACCGTCGGGGAGGCAAGGTCCGTCTGTGCGGAGGGTTGCGGACAATTGGACCGGCTGGGCCTGGTCGTGCTTGCAGCCGCAGAATCGGTGTTGCGGGGCAAGGGAGGCAACGTGGAATTCCTGCTGTTACTTGAACCTGCCAGGTCCTTGGGGTAGGCTTTACTTTCAGCAAGGTAGCTGCGACCCACCGGAGGCCAGGCCGCGGCGCCCGATACCGGTTGGCCATTGGCGGAAGGCTTGTTGACGCCGATGTTTCCGGCACGTAGAATTGGACCTGTAGGATCGGCAACCCCTTGGGGAGGTCCTTGGCTGGTTATTGGCCTCGGGTCAGGACTTGAGTTATGAGCGAAATCCGGGTTGCGATTGTCGGTGTCGGCAATTGTGCCTCCTCGTTGATCCAGGGCATCCATTATTACGCCCAATCCATGTCCTCGGGGCAGGACGGCACGGTTGGTCTGCTGCATCCGGCCTTGGGGGGATATACCCCGGCGGATGTCAAGATCGTCGCCGCGGTGGACATTGACGAACGCAAGGTGGGCCGGCCTTTACAAGAAGCCGTTTTCGCTCTGCCCAACAACACCAAGGTTTTCTTCCGGGATTTCACCAGCGACGTGAAGGTGGTCATGGGCAACGTGCTGGACGGGGTGGCCGAGCACATGAACGACTACCCGCAGCACCAGCGATTCGTCGTCTCGTCCAAGCCGCCGCCAAGCCGTGGCGACGTCGTCAAGTTGCTGACGGATAGCGGGGCGGAAATCCTGATGAACTACCTGCCCGTCGGCTCGCAGAAGGCCACGGAGTTCTACGCCGAATGCTGCCTGGAGGCTGGGGTAAGCCTTATCAACTGCATTCCGGTCTTCATCGCGTCCAATCCATCCTGGGCCAAGAGGTTCCGCCAGGCTGGCATTCCCTGCATCGGCGACGACGTCAAGGCCCAGATCGGCGCCACCATCGTCCACCGGGTGCTGGCCAGGCTCATGCAGGAGCGAGGCGTGACTATCGACGCCACCTACCAGCTAAACACCGGCGGCAACACCGACTTCCTGAACATGCTCAACCACGCGCGGCTCGCCAGCAAGCGGATCTCCAAGACCCAGGCGGTACAGTCTCAACTCGACGTGCCGCTGCCGGAAGACCAGGTGCACATCGGCCCGGCCGACTTCGTGCCCTGGCAGAAGGACAACAAGGTCTGCTTCCTGCGGCTGGAGGGCAGGGGTTTCGGCGGCGTGCCGATGAACCTGGAGCTGCGGCTGAGCGTGGAGGATTCTCCCAACTCCGCCGGGGAGACCATCGACGCCATCCGCTGCTGCAAGCTGGCCCGCCAGCGCAAGCTAGCCGGTCCGCTCAACGCCGTCTGCGCCTACACGATGAAACATCCTCCCGTGCAGTACACCGACTCCCAGGCCCACGCCATGCTGGAACAGTTCATCACCGACTGCTCTACCGCGGCGGCCCCGCAAACCGCCCGCGACGACAGGGCTTACGCGGCGGTCCCTCAACCTTCCGAGGCGCGCAAGTCCACGGTGGCCAAGTAGCGATCCCCGATTGCGGGCAGGCCATTGTTTTCGCGACGTGTTGGCAATGTGCGATTGCCCTCTGCTAGAATGCCCCCCATGCCGGCCTATGAGAAAATTGTAGTCTTCCTGCCCAATTGGATCGGCGATGTGGTTATGGCCACGCCGGCGTTGCGCGGGCTGCGGGGGCATTTTGCCTCCGCCCGGATCGCGCACGTTGGCAAGCCGGCTGTGATGGAGGTGTTGGCCGGGCTGGGGTTGTCGGATGAGTCGATTGTCTATCGGCCCGGCGGGTGGTCGCCATTGGCGGAATTAGTCCGACTGGCGTGGCGGGTTCGCCGCGGACGGTACGACTTGGCGGTGTTGCTGCCCAACAGTTTCCG
>PMBX01000049.1:0-5900 GCA_003153915.1 Phycisphaerales bacterium | reverse complement strand
GCGGATCGCCATGCCGCCGATGCGATGGTCGCGCGGGCGGGGTTGGACGGACACCGCCCCATCGTCATGCTCAATCCAGGCGCGGCATTTGGCGTCAGCAAGATATGGCATCCCACGCGATTCGCTGCATTGGCCGACGCGCTGATCGAGCAACGCGGCGCTGCGATAATCATCAATGCCGCCCCGGCGGAGCGGGCCATCGCCCGCCAGGTGGCTTCGGCGATGCGACAAAAACCGGCGATCAACCTGGCCGAAGTGGATAATTCCATCGGCCTGGTCAAGGGACTGCTCCTCCGCTGCGACCTGCTGGTCACCAACGACACCGGCGCGAGGCACATCGCAGCCGCTTTGGGCGTGCCCGTGGTGACAGTCTTCGGCAGCACCGACCCGCGCTGGTCGGCGATTGACTTCGAGATGGAACGGACCGTCCGGCTGGACGTGCCTTGTTCGCCCTGCCAGAAACCGCTCTGCAAGCAGCCGCCCGGTCCTGCGTATCATCAATGCATGGAGGCAATCTCTCCGGGGATGGTGCTAGGCAAGGCGCTGGAACTAGTGGACGGACGGCCCGGCGGCGAGGACAAGCCATGAGCCGAATCCTCCACGTGGATCCCGCCCTGCTAAACGCGCTCCGCGCGAACGGCCTGGACAGCGTGGACGGGGCGTTTACCCATGCCGGCAGCTTCAACATGACGCCTCACTGGTTGGGGTATCGCCAACGCTTTGCGTTACGGCTGGATGACGACAACGGACAAAAGATGACGTTGTTCATGAAGCGATACCGTCGCGAGCCGCTGCGCCAAAGGCTCAGGCGGATGATCGACCAGCCGGGGACTACCAGTCCCGCCGCGGCAGAGATGGCTGCCATTCATACCGTGGCCGGGCTGGGCATTGCGACCATGCGCGTGGCCGTCTGCGGGGAGCAAGACCGCCCGCGACGTTCCTACATCATCGTTACGCAGGTGCCCGGCGAGGCCCTGGAGCAGTGCGGAGGGGAATTCATCCGCCGTTGCATGAAGGACGGACGGTTGCTCCAGGAATTTAACAATCGCCTGGCGGACCTGGCCGCTCGGTTGCATCGCGCGGGACTGTTCCACCGCGACCTCTATGCATCACATATCTACCTCGACGCCAACGGCCCGGCTGGCATAGAACTATATCTGATCGACCTGGCCCGCCTCTTTAAGCCGAAATGTCGCCGGCGCCACTGGCAGGTCAAGGACCTGGCCCAGTTGCGGTACTCGATGCCGCCGGAATGGGTCGATGGGTGTTGGCGCGAGTTCCTGGAAATCTATGTCAGGTCGGTTCCCTGTCCGGGGGTTGACCGCCTGGAGCGTGACACCCGGCGCAAATGCGGCTGGATCGCCAGGCATGACCGCGCGCTGCGCCGCAAGCGCAAACAGGAGCCGCTCCCATGAAGATCGCCTTGATTCTCGAAAGAATGGACCCCTCCCGGGGCGGCAAGGAAGTCTACACTGCTCAACTGGCTTCGGCGCTTGCTCAGCGTGGCCATCGCGTCAGCATCCTCTGCCAGAAAGCCAAATGGCAGGACAAGGCGGTTGAGGTCGTAGTGCTCCCCCGGCGGGGCCTGTTGAAGGTGGCGCGGCTGAAGAATTTTGTCGCCAACGTCGAGGCGATGATTGCCCGGTCCGGCTGGGATATCACGCACGCCATGCTGCCGATACCCTGCGCCGATATCTATCACCCTCACGGCGGGACCGTCCCGGGCGCCATGCAGGCACGACTGCGACGCAACCCCATTTTCGGCCGGGCCATTCAATCGGTCGAAAAGCCTCTCAACTTTCGCCGCCGTCTCGTCGGTGGTTTGGAAACGCAGGTTGTGGGCGATCCGAGGGTAACGTGCCTGTGCGTCAGTCCCATGGTCGCGCGCGAGTTCGAGACATATTACGGCCGCTCGCGGGGCGTGCGAGTGATCTACAACGGCGTGCAGACGCCGCCGCACGACCTGAGCGAACGTGCCCAATGGCGCCAGGAGGTCCGACACAATCTGGGTTGCGATCCCGGCGATACGGTTTTCCTGACCATCGCGACCAACCTGGCCCTCAAGGGTGTGCGCGAGGCGATCATCGCGATGGCCAAGCGTGTCGCCTCTGACCATTCGGCCCGCCGCAACCGGCTGATCGTCGTCGGAAGCGACCGATACGAAGGCTTTCAACGGCAGGCGCAGTTGCGAGACGTGGGCCAACAAGTGGTATTCGTCGGCCCGACGGATCAGGTCTTCCGGTATTACGCCGCGGCGGACGTGTTTATCCTGCTGAGCTGGTATGACTCGTGCGGACTGACGCTGCTGGAGGCGACACGTTGGGGCATTCCATCGATCACCACGCGATATGCCGGAGCGTCCGATGCGCTGGCGGACGGGGCGGGCATCGTCGTCCGCTCACCAGGCGATACGCGAGCGGTGGCCGAAGCCATGGCCGTGCTGGGCGACTCGTCAAGACGGTCCCAATATGCCAATCGTTGCCTTGAGATTGCCGAGCGGTTCAGCCACACGAGGCATGTTGACCAAGTGCTGGCGCTCTACGAGGAAATTATTCGGACCAGGAAGGCGTAATGACGCAGTAGAGTACCGCCAATCATAAAGTCAGTTGCGGCGGGCGATGGCGTAATCCGGCGCGTCGGCTGGGTTTTGGCAGGAAAGCAGTCATGTTTGATTCACCGTGGATTCTCTTCGTTGTGCTGCCGGTTCTGTCTTTCCTGGCCGGCTCGATCCCCTTTGGCGTGCTGATTGCCCGTTCCAAAGGCGTGGATCTTCGTCGCGTCGGTAGCGGAAACGTAGGGGCCACCAACGTCGGCAGGGTATTAGGCAGGCGATGGGGGTACTTGTGTTTTTTCCTGGACCTGGCCAAGGGCCTTATCCCCGTGGCGCTGGCGGGCAGGATGTTGGGGGCCGGTGCGGGCATCCCGTCGCTGCCGCAACAGGCGGCCTGGCTGGCAGTGGGCTTCGCCGCCATCGCCGGGCACGTTTTCAACTTCTGGTTGCGATTCAAAGGCGGTAAAGGCGTGGCCACCGCCCTGGGCGTGGTCGTGGGGATGTATCCATATTTCACATACGCCGGGCTGATCGCCCTGGCCATCTGGATCGTCGTGACGCTGGCCAGCCGTTACGTCTCGCTGGGAAGTATCGTGGCGGCAGTGGCGTTCCTGCCGCTGTTTGCGGCGTTCCATTGGGGACAACTGGGGCAACTCTGGCCATTATGTATCTTTGCGGCCGGGATGATGGCGCTGATTATCCTTCGCCATCGAGGCAACATCCGTCGCCTGCTGGCGGGGACGGAAAATAAAATTACCAGGCCGTGGGAACGCAAGGCCGGTCAGTCGCAACAGACCTCCTGAAATCACCGTTCGATATCACGCCAGCTTTCTGAGGAACTCCAATCCCACTCCGGTCAGCGGTCCCAGGGATTGTTTTCTGGCGACGCGGCAGACATAGACCACCGTTCGGGATGCATCGGGGCGGCTGCATCGCCCGCTTGATGTGTCTGGGATCGTCAAGCGGACCACAACTTCACCGCCCTCGATGAAACGGAAACGGTCGTGGGCGACCAGAAAAATGCCATGCTCGCAGATATTGGCGGTTCGTCCTCGCGCGAGAATCTTTCCGCCACGGTCGTTGATGGTGACGGGGTAGGCGGCGATAAGGCGCATGCTGCGGCGGCGTTCGGCGGTGTGTACCGTCATGGCGAATCCTTCCTGCCCGCCAGGACAAGGGCTGCTAAAGGGAGCATAGGATATGAGTTAGGCGGGAGATGTGATTGTTTATCTCAACGAAATGACGAGCGGTGGAGGGTCAATATAAAACGGCCCGGTAGCGGCCGGAGAACAACCCGGCCGCCCCGGACCTTAATGTCTGCGTCTCGCCAGCGGGGCTCTCCAGCCCCGCGTCCGCAGACATTCAAAACCCAACCCCGCCGTCACGTGTTCCGAGAATTTCTGAATATTGTGGTGTTGGCTATCCGCGGGTAGATTTCCTGGTTAATTGCGTGGGCGAGGGCCGCCGATCCCGTCTGGTGCGGTTTTTCGACGTGGTCCGCTTGTGATTCCTAAGCCCCTTGATCGCCGCAGCGAGCAACTGTTGCTGCCAGACACTCAGGGTCATTAGACTCTCGAGAATCTCCAAGGGATCCGTCGCTGATTCCCGCATTTGGGATTTCTCTCCCACCGCTACCCGGTTTGTTCTTGCCCGAAACCCGACTATTACTAAAATGCCCCAAGGCACATATAGGTTGTTGTTTGAATAGATATTCGCGATTACGGCGAATGTCAACATAAAAATTCGCAATAACGAAGGTTATTTCCGTGAAAAAATCTCGCCAACCGGAAATATGCCGCCGCGTTAGTCTAATCCGTGTGGAAATGGACGGTGTTCGCGGTAAGGCCTCATTCGCAAAGAGGTTAGGTCTATCGGCTAGCACTTATGATTACTATGAGGGCAGCCGGGTACCTCCCGCCGATGTCCTGGTAAGCATCGCAGACCTTGCTGGGGTGGACCTCTACTGGCTGTTGACCGGCAGGACCGGACCGACGGTAGCGCCTTCTTTGCATCCGGTGATACAGCGGGCGGCGAAATTGTTATCGGAAAGCCCCGATTCAGCCGCACCGCTGGCGGCGTTCATCGACCTGCTCGCCCAGATCGCCAAGTTCCCATCCAAGTCTAAGGAAAGCTCTTTTGGACGGCAGAGTGCGGCCTTGGCGGATATTATCGCCCAGGCCCGTTCCAGCCAGAATGACGCGGTGCAGTCCGCGCCACCCGCATCGCCGGCGGACAATTTCCAGGCCGGAGAACATGCCGACCAGACATCCTGGATCCCCGTCCTGGGGCGCAGCGCCGCGGGGCTGCCACATTTCTGGGCAAGCGATGACGAAGCGGCGGGCGTGACCATGCTCCAGGAACTGGTGGATCGCCATGCCGGAAGGGCGGACCGCCATGTGTCCTCCGCGACGGCTGCCGCCGACGGCAAGACCGGCGAGGACGCCGTAGCCCTGATCACGTTGCGCCAAGCGAAGCAAGACCAGGGCGCGGAGTTCATTTCCGCCGGGGGAATCAAGACTCGCTATCCCGACGCATTCGCCCTGCGGATCGACGGGGAATCCATGGCCCCCGACATTCGCCATGGCGATATCGTGATCGTCAGTCCGTCCGTTCCGGCGGCCGACGGGAAAGCGGCGGTGGTACAGTTGCATCAGCAGATCGGTGTTACCTGCAAGTTGTATCGGCGGAGCGGGAAGGTCGTGCACCTGATTCCGCTCAACGAGCGGTTTCGGCCACAGACGTATCCCTCCGAGCAGGTCGAGTGGGCCTTGCGCGTCCTGGCCCGCGTGCGGGGATTGCCTTCGGTGGCCGGCGGTGATGGCGGGCCGTCTCGCTAGAGCGGTTTAACTTTGGATGTTTACACTTGGCTGGCGGGGCTCTGTCCCGCCAGNNCTCATCTGGATCGTCGCGGCGTCGGCCGTGCTGTCAGGTTTCTTTGCCCTCGATGGTTTCACGCTGCGGACGTTCCGGCGGGGGAGGCTGGGGGAGGCCTTTTCCGGTCCCAACGGCCCGGCCCGTCTGGCGATGCTGGACCGTCACTTGCGGCCACTTCAGATCACTGCCTCCTTTTGCCGTTCGGCGGCCAACCTCGTGCTGGTGGTGTCGATGTTGTACCTGGTTGACCCGCAACACCAGGGATTCCGCCGGGCGCTGTGCGCCATGGGGATCGCCGGGGGGATTATCGCNNTCCTGGGCATTGGGATCCCCCACGCCTGGGCCGCTCAGGCGGGGGAGAAGGTTCTGGCCGCGACGCTGTGGCCGCTGATGTTCTTCCGTTACCTCTGCTACCCGGTCATTGCGATGATACAGTGGCTGGAGATTCCTATTGGACGATTGGCGGGCGTGGAGG
>PMBX01000067.1 GCA_003153915.1 Phycisphaerales bacterium | reverse complement strand
CAGCGTCGCCATCGCAGTGGCATACGGCAGCCTGAGCGATCAAATCACCGTCACCATATCCTGGGAGTACTTCTATTATGGCAAGTTTATGTTGCCAGTGTTGGAGGGGCACGTGCCGCCCGACATGGCAGCGGTGCGATGGCAGGCGGCATTGGTCGGGGCAAAGGCTACATGGACGGGTGGCCTTGTCCTTGGCGTCGCCTTTCTGCTGGCCAACAATCCCCACCGTAAGTTACCGCAGTTGACTTATCGGGGCCTGTTTCGTCTGATGACATGGCCTCTAATCTCCGTGATCCTTTTCGGGACAGCGATTGGGATAGCTGGATATCTCGGGGCGTTCTCGCAGCGGTTCCAGGACATCGTTCGTAACGACCTTTGGCGTCCCCGCAGGTTCATGTGTACGTGGGGCATTCACCTGGGAGAATACGTCGGGGGCATCGTGGGCATAATTTTCGCCGTTTATCGGATTCGGAGGAATCGAGCGGCCGAGTCCCTTATACGCGACAAAGAGCAATCCGCCCAAGACGCCTAGATGTTATAAGGCGCCTACTTCGCTTCTCAAAAACATGCCCTCAGGGTATCGGCAAACCGCTCCAAGTCCCGCTGATCGTGGCCGGAGCAGAGGCTGACACGGAGGCGGCTGGAGTTGGGGGTTACCGTCGGCGGGCGGATGGCCGGGACGAGGAATCCGGCCTCCAACATTGCCCGACTCACGCGCAGGGCATCCCCCGCAGACCCCACGATAACAGGAAGGATCGGAGTAACCGGCTCGTTGGACGGTTTCATCAGCCCCGCCTCGGATAACCGGCCGCGTAGTCCTGCCGCCAGGTCCAGCAACCGCCGCCGCCGTTGCGGCTGATCGCGCACGATGCGAAGGGCCTCCATCGCCGCCGCGCAGATCGCCGGTGGAATCGCCGTGGTATAGATAAACGCCCTGGCAGTGTTGACGATGGTGTCGATGAGCACGCGCGGGCCGGCGACGAACCCGCCCATCGCCCCCAGCGCCTTGGACAACGTGCCCACCGTCAGGTCGATGGCGCCCTCGACGCCCAGCAGTTCCGCCGCCCCTCGCCCGTGTTCGCCCAGCACGCCGGTGGCGTGGGCCTCGTCGATCATCAGCAGCGCCTCGAAGCGGTCTTTCAGTACGGCTAGCTCCGCCAGCGGCGCCAGGTCGCCGTCCATGGAAAACAGCGAGTCGGTGACGATCAGGCACCGGCCGTGCCGGCTGCGTAGGCGATCCAGCATCGCGGCCAGCCGTCGCGTGTCGCGATGCGGATAAGTGCGCATCTGCGCCCCGCAGGCGCGGCAGGCGTCGATGATGCTGGCGTGGTTGAGCTTGTCACACAGTACCAGGTCGCCCTTGCGCGCCACTGCCGCGACGGCGACGTGGTTGGCCGCCCAGCCGGTGGATGTCACCACTGCGGCCTGGGCGCCCTTGAAGGCGGCCAATTGAATTTCAAGTTCCGTGTGCAGACGAGTCGTGCCGCTGATGAGTCTCGAAGCGCCCGCCCCCACGCCCCAACGACCGATGGCTGCCACCGCTGCCGCCTTGATGGCCGGATCGGCCGCCAGCGACAGATAATCGTTGCCGCACAGGCAGACGACCTCCCTGCCGTCGATGGTCATACGCGGTCCGGCGGCGCTGTCGGCCACCACGGGACGGCGGAGCAAATCCGCCGCCGCCAACGCCGCCAACGACTCTTCCATCGCCCCCCAGACGGAAGCATCGCCATTTTTCTTGAAACCATCCCTTGCCCGTTGCATGATCGACTGATTATATCTTCTCCAACCTTCCGCGTGCAGGAGGCGCCATGGACAGAATCGTCGGTGACGGAATCACTTTCGATGACGTGCTTCTGGTTCCCGCCCGTTCGTGCGTGCTGCCGCGCGACGTTGACACATCCTCGAGGCTGACGGCCAACATCCGCCTCCACATCCCGCTGCTGTCGGCTCCGATGGACACCGTGACCGAGGCGGCGCTGGCCATCGCATTGGCTCAGGAGGGCGGCATCGGCATCATCCACAAGAACCTTTCCATCGAGGCCCAGGCGAGGGAGGTGGAGAAGGTCAAGCGGTCGGAGAACGGAATCATCACCGATCCGGTCACGCTTCCGCCAAGTGAATCCACCACCCGAGCGAGGCAGATGATGGCCGACCACAACATCTCCGGTATCCCCATAGTCGCCGACGGTGGAAAGCTGGTCGGCATCCTGACCAAGCGGGACCTGAAGTTCCTTGCCGCCGAAACCCGCATCGAAGCGGTTATGACGCGAGGCAACCTGGTCACCGCCCCGCCGGACACCTCCCTGGACCAAGCCGAGCAGATCCTCAACCGCCACAAGGTCGAAAAGCTGCTGCTGGTCCACCCCGACGGGCGGCTGGCGGGCATGATTACGATGCGGGACGTGGACAAGATTCGGCAGTTCCCCCGCGGCTGCAAGGACCCGCGCGGACGCCTTCGCGTCGGGGCGGCAGTGGGCGTGCATGACTATGAACGCATCGCCGCCCTGATCGCCGCCGGCGTGGACGTCATCGTCGTGGACACCGCCCACGGACACAGCGACAACGTCATCAAGACCGTCGAGAAGATCAAATCGGAGCACGCCATCGACGTCATCGCCGGAAACGTCGCCACGGCAGAGGGGACCGCCGACCTGATCTCCGCCGGGGCCGACGCGGTAAAGGTGGGCATCGGACCAGGCGCCATCTGCACCACCCGCGTCATCAGCGGGGTGGGCGTTCCGCAGATAACGGCAATCTCCGATGCCGCAAAGGTCGCCGATGCCCGCGGGGTTCCCGTCATCGCCGACGGCGGAGTCCGCCAGAGCGGCGACATCACCAAGGCCATCGCAGCCGGGGCCTCTGCCGTCATGATGGGCAGCCTCTTCGCCGGACTGGATGAATCCCCTGGCCAGACGGTTATCTTCAAGGGCCGGCGGTTCAAGGTCTACCGCGGCATGGGGTCGCTGGGCGCGATGATTTCCGGCTCGGCCGACCGTTACGGCCAAAAGGATACCGTCGAGCGGGAGAAGCTTGTGCCCGAGGGCGTCGAGGGGCGTGTGCCTTACCGCGGCACCCTGGGCGACTTCGTCTACCAGCTTGTCGGAGGGCTTCGGGCGGGCATGGGCTATTGCGGCGCGGAGAACATCGAGGCCCTGCGGACAAAGTCCCGGTTCATCCGGGTATCGGCCGCCACGTTGACCGAAAGCCACCCCCACGATATCGCTATTACGCAGGAAGCGCCAAACTACTCGGTCTGGCGGATGGATGAGGAATAGGGCCTGTGGCCGTCCTTTCCCCCGCCGATGAAAGGAGATTTTCAATGGAAACGAAAATGACTCGCACAACGCTGTTGGCAGTGGCCATGATCGCGGCAGCCTTCGCAGCCGGTTGCGCCGAACCCGAGGGCGCCACGCGGATGCTCGGCTCGGTGGCCTACCAGGACGCCTTCGTTGCCGCCAACGAGGTGATGTCGCAATACTTCACCGTGCAGTCGGCCAAGCTCAACAGCGGAGAAATCCAAGCGGCCCCGAAGTTCATCTCCGCCGGTGGCGACCAGTTCTTCCGCTCCTCCCCAACCCGCCAGATCGCCATCATTCGCCTCAAGCGGACCGGCGGCGAGGTGGAAGCATGGGCCTCGGTAGCCGTGCAACGCCAGGCATCCGAGGAGCAGCGGCAGATGGCGCCGGGCGCGTCGGAAAACGCCACCTCCAAGACCCCCGCCGAACTGGAGGCCGCCACCACGGCAGAGCAGAACGAAAGCTGGCAGACCGAACGCTACGCCAACGACATCGAATTCAAGATGCTAAACGACATCTACGACCGCCTGCACAAGAAGTAGGCGTGTAGAAAAGTAGGGCGTGTAACTCGTTGCACGCGCAACAATAACGTTATTTCGAATTGCGCGAGCAACAATAGTTGCTC
>PMBX01000266.1 GCA_003153915.1 Phycisphaerales bacterium | reverse complement strand
GATTCCAGTACCCACTGCCGGACAGGCAAGATGTTCTCCTGGATGAAAGCCAAGAAAACACCGGAGGAATAGAACCGATTCTGAGCCCAATTTCCGCCAGCAAAACCCAAGGCCCGCGCGGAACTCCGGCGGGGCTTTTTTATGCGCGGAGCCGGGGCCGGGTGCCACACCCCATCTCATCCAGCCGTTTGCATTCTTTGGGGATCATTGTGTGGCCCCAATCGTGCATTTATGCTGGCCGTCAAAAAAGGGCACCTGCTCATCTCGGAAGCCAAAGCGATAGTAAACTTCGGACACAAGCCGCCAGGGTACTGTGCCCGGCAATTCATCCACTGATGCGATGACATCTGGCACTTTTAGGGTGTCCTCTGGACACAGCCTTCCTCCGTAGGCATGCCCAATAGGATACGCTGTCGCCATTTGATACCCATGAGTATTTGGCGAATATGGCAGAAGTAAAGAACCCTTAACGTTGTGAAGTCCAAGTCCGAATAGAATATCACCGTCATATCCGACCAGGGAGCAGATTTTCACAGCCAACAAAGCGAGACATACCGTCGGCTCAATAATGGCATAAGGGTTTATCGGCCTAGGGTCACCAGTCTGGGCCCAATGGAATGAGTCATCATCGGACGGAGTTCGGAATTCTACATAACCGTTTCTATGTACCGCCAGATAGTGATATGATTCATCCCCCGCGACAATTCCATTCTCTGTGATGCGAACGTTACCAATCGGCTTCAAGTCCCACGCCCCACGCGACCGTAGCGCCGGGGGGTTAGCCACAAGACTGCGGACGGTGCTGATGTGGTTGTTCAGGTTGAAATGGTCTATCTTATCGGGGCAAGCAATTAAGCGGTAGGTTGGCCGTTTAGCTATTTCGGGAAGGAACTTATCCTGAGCATGCTTGAGAAACGCTTCCTTTGTATTCAGCGAGAGCAAGTCAACGTCTTTGCTCTCAAGCGATAACTCCCTGGTAACTGTTGTGTCACGCCGCATTGAAGATAGTACCCGCAGAATCTCAGATAACTGCCTCTCTACCCGGTCGCCTTCAAAACATTCACGAATTTCCGCCATTGTCATTAACTTGTTGCCATCTTCGTAGCGTCGCCAAAAATAGTGGTGTTCAGCATCCGGTCTTGCGCAGTGGGGTTTTTGGTCGGATTCAGGTACGTGAACAACTACGACATTATGTCCATCAACCTGGTGTATGGCTATGTCCAGAGTTGGAGGACGCGGATCGATCTTTTCAAGACAGCGATCAATGATAGATCGCCGTACGCCTTCGGGATTCTCAACAGAAACAAAGGCATCGGCCCGCCCCTTGCCATCTTCCCTAATCCCGATAATCAGCCAGCCCCCGTCGGTGTTCAATAAGGCAGTAACATCCTTGGCAAGTTCCTCTGTGCCGTGAGAATTCGAGACATATGGACGACCCTTATAATCCAAATGAAGATCTTCGCCGATCTTATCTGTGATAAGTCTGCGAAGTTCATCTGTCGTAATGGATTGAGCGGATTTCCCGTCAAATATCATGGACCGTCTCCATTGTTAGGACCGGAGCGTTGGTATGTAGAATCCATAAAGTCATGTCTATCCCCCGGCCACAAAGTTACTTGCTCAATTCCTTCCACAACGCCTGTTCTGCCGTGGAGAAGTCCGTAAAGCTCCGCTCGACTTGTTTACGGATGCGTTCCACCTGGGGGTCGGAGGTGGCGGCGGTGGGGGGAAGGGCCTTGAGTTTGGCGATGGCAGCGTCGAGCTGCTCGGCGCCGTCGGAAAACGCCCGCGCCGCGTCATAGATGTTCTGGCTGTGCAACTCGCCTGGGTTGGGCTTGTAGAGCAGCCGCCAGGGGTTGCGGCGGATCTCCTTGCCGGTGGACTTGAGGCTCTCGGAGACGTTTGTCATGTTGTCGATGATCTCGTTGATGTTGTCCCGGTTGAGGGTGATGATTTCCTTCGCCGTGCCGGCGGTCTGCCCAATATCGCTGGCGGCCTGGAGGAGCTTGGTGTTCACGTCCCGCAGCTTGGCGAGGATATCGGCGACTTCGGTCCTGCTGTAACCCTCGATGTTGTCGGCGGTCCGCGCGACGGAAGTCGCCGTCTGCTTGAGCTTGGCCAGGATCGAGTCGCGGTTGGCCGGGTCCATCTCCGGGCGAAGGTTTCCGGTCATCTTNNCAGGCTGCCCGCCACGTCGGCGGACAGTTCCTTGCGGACGATTTCCGAGATGCTCTTGAGGTTCTCGGCCGCCGTGGCGATGGAGGCCATGGCCTGGTCCAGCCCGCCGGATATCTCCACGGGGTGTTCCGCGTCGGCTGGCGGGAAATCCGCCGTTCCCCGGCTGGTGATAACCAGTTGCCGGTCGCCCACCAGGTTGGCCGCGACGGTGGCCTTACCGTTGGAGTAGACCTTCAGGTCGCCGCGTTCCAGTTTCACGACGTACAACGTGATCGCTCGGTCGGGGGCCAGGCGGATGTCGGAGATTTTTCCGATCACCTTGTCGGTGACCTGTACGGCGCCGCCGGCCTTTAGGCCCAGGCTGCCGGCCGATTCCTTCACGCAAAAGACGGCCACGCCGGCCTTGGGATGCAGCAGGTCCGCCGCGCCCAGCCAGACCACCACGCCCACCAACGCGGCCAGGGTGACGGTGACAAACAGGCCGGCGACCAGTTCGTTATGTTGTTTCCGTGGCATATCGCGTTTCTCCCAACGCAGGAATGAATCGTGTCAACGTGCGGGGCTAGAAATTCTCCGCGGCCTCCATGATGTCCTCTTCGTAATCGCTGCCCAATCGCCGGGCGGTGATGGGGCCTTGGTCCTCGCCGCGGAGGAACTGGCGGATCAGGTCGTGGTTGAGGTCGCCGCTGGGTGCGCTGTCGCGAATGTCGGCAAATTCCTGCCGCGAGGCGACCTTCAGCATCACGCCCTTGTCCAGCATGGCCATGCGGTCGGCGATGCGAAAGGCCGAGTCCATCTCGTGGGTTACCACCACACTGGTGACCCCCAGTTTGCGCGAGAGGTTGAGGATCAACTGGTCGATCTCAGCGCTGGTCACGGGGTCCAGCCCGGCAGACGGTTCGTCGTAAAAAAGAATCTCCGGGTCCAGGGCGATGGCCCGCGCCAGGGCGGCCCGCTTTTTCATCCCGCCGGAAATCTCAGCCGGCATCAGGTCCATCGCATGCCGCAGGCCAACTTGCTCCAGCTTGATGCGGACCATGATGGCGATGGTGTCCTCGTCCAGGTTGGTGTGCTCCCGAAGCGGCAGGGCGACGTTGTCGCCCACGGTCATCGAGTTAAACAACGCCCCGGACTGAAAGAGTATCCCAAACCGCTTGCGGACTGCGTCCATTTGGTGCTCGTCGAGATCGGCGATATTGTCGCCGAAAAGCTCCACCCGCCCGCCGTCGGGAGCGATAGCGCCGATCAGTATCCGCAGCAGCGTGCTCTTGCCGCAACCGGAACCACCCATGATGACCATCGTCTCGGCGGGGTAGACATCCAGGTTGACATGCTCCAGGACGTTGCGGTCCTGGTATCGCTTGACCAACTCGGCGATGCGTATGACCGGCTGCGCCGCCGCGATTGGCCTGGCTGCTTCGGAGTTGTCCGCTTCCTTCGGCAAGGCCGCTCCAGCTTTAGAACCCAAAGACGTAAAAAATGACTGTGAATACGCAGGCGGCGATCACGATGGCGACGATGGAATAGACCACCGTCATCGTGGTGGCCTTTCCGACGCCCTCCGCCCCGCCGCGGACGCGCAAGCCCTCCAAGCAGGCGATCCCGCTTATCAGCAGACCGAAGACCGCCGCCTGGACCAGCCCGGTGAAGAAGTCGCGGTATCGCAACTGGTCCCGCATGTGCTGGAAATATCCCATGTACGTCGTCGGTCCAAGGGCGACCCGGCTGGCCAACCAGCCTCCCACGGCGATCATCAGGTCCGCCACCACCGACAACAGGACCATCATGATCAGCGTGGCCAGGACGCGGGGCACGACCAGATACCGGATGGGATTCAGCGCGATGGCCTCCAGGGCCTCCACTTCCTCGGAGACGACCATCGTGCCCAGTTCCGCGGCGATGGAGGCCCCCGCGAAACCACTGAGCACCACGGCAGTGATGATCGGACCCAGAATGCGAAATCCGCCCGCGCCGATAATGTTGGCGACCTTGTCCACCTGTCCGTATTCCTTCAGCGTCGGGGCCAGTTGCAGCGCCAGGATCACGCCGATGAAGGTCTGCACCAGCATCACCACGCCCACGCTGCGGACGCCCACGCGGACCATCTGCTCCATGAAGGCGTTGCGTCCAAAACGTACCCCAGGAACGAACAGGCCCCTGGTCGTCCACCGCAAGGTTTCCGCCAGCAGGATCGCCATTCCACCCAGGTAGCCCAGGACGCCCAGCGTCCTGGCCCCGACGGCGCGGACCAAGCGGGGATGTTCCACCGGAAGGCTCATGGGGCCTCCAACGCCTCCTGGGCGGTGGCGCGAATGTCGAAGACCTGGTCCAGCCGTGTGATCTCGAAGATGCTTCGCACGCGTTCGTTGAGGCCCGCCAGATGCAACGTCGTGCCGACCTTCCTTGCGCGAGACAGAAGTTTGACCATCGAGGCCACCCCGGAGGAATCCATGTACGGCACGGCGGAAAGGTCGATCACGATCCGCCTGGGTTTTTCCTCCGCCACGGACAGCAGGGCTTGTTGGAATCCCTGGCTGCACCGTAAGTCAATGTCGCCGACGGTTTCGACAACGATGTCCGGGCCGACCTTGCGGACCGATCGAATGGACGATTGGGGGGGCTTGGAATTCATGTTCTCTTTGGCCTTGTTGTCGGAGGTCAGGTCTTTTTCCATCACCAGCAACGTCCCGCCGCCATCGGCGGGGCGATAATCCGCGCGGTCCATGCAGTGTCGAATGATATGCAGTCCCAACCCGCCGGGCTTCAGCGTCCCATCCGGACTGTCGGATAATTGGAAGGTCCACTGTCTGGGGCCATAGTCACGCAAGCTCGCCCGCAGTCCGCCGTCCTCCCGCGCTGAAAGCTCCATCTCGATGCACTGATTCTCGTCGCCCTTGTAGGCGTGGCGGATGATGTTGGTCATCGCCTCATCGACGCTTAATACAATCCCGGAGACGGTCGGGCAGTCAAACCCCAGTAACTCGCAGAACTTTCCGACCGCCGCGCGCACGACCGCCAGAACCGCCGGCGAGGATGGGATGTTTAACCGAAACGGTATGGTCGATTCGTCGGTCAAGGCGCATCCCCTCCGACGGGTTCCGTCGCCGGCTGGCTTGCCGGTTGGGTTGCCGCTCGGGCCTTGAGCCACACCCGCCACCGGCCTATCGCCTCCTCGCGCCGGTCAGCGGGTTCGTAGTAGCGATACCCCATCGTCTGGCCGGTGATCTTTTCCAGCGCCAAGGCCGCGAAGAATCGCACCTCCGTCTCGCTGTCGCCGAGCCGGTCCACCAGGTAGGGCGCTGCGTTGGGGTCCTTGCGATTGCCGGCATCGACGACGGCGGCCAAGCGAACGCCGGGGTCCTGGTCCTCAAACCGTTTATACAGGTTCGTGGCCGGCGAGGCACAAGACACGCATGCACAGACCAGCCATAAGACCAAACCCGTCTTGGGCGCTACCGCGGCTATCGTCCATGAAAGTCGCATTGACATGAGAGCCATTCCACGGGCGATTATAGACGCCGGCGGCGCGGCTGCAATTTTAATAATCCCCGCCACGGACTTTAAGCCGGCTGACCGCCTGGTGGGACAATCGCGTCGGTTACGGCAGGCGCACTAACGTGGCGCATAGCAGTGTACAGACGGCGGCCTGGAACAATCGGATGCGGTAGCCCACGGACATGTACAGCGGTTTGACGGCCTCTCGCGTCCGAACCACCATGCCCACCACCGAACGGTCAAAGGAAACTTTCACTTCCGCAAGCCCAGGACTTGGGCCATGGAATATAGGCCGGGTTTCTTGCCGGCTACCCACTGGGCGGCGCGTAGCGCCCCGCGCGCGAATGTGTCTCGCGTGTGTGCCGAATGGGCGATGGTGATCGTCTCGCCCAGGTTGCCGAAGGAGACGACGTGCTCGCCCACCGTGTCGCCGACGCGGAGGGCGTGCATGCCGATCTCGCCCGGCTTGCGAGGGGACTGCCCG
>PMBX01000260.1 GCA_003153915.1 Phycisphaerales bacterium | reverse complement strand
CGGTTGATGGGCCCCGGGTGCATCACCAGCACGTCCTTGCGGCAGCGCTTGAGGCGGTCGGCGTTTAGGCCGTAGAAGCGGCTGTACTCGCGGACGGAGGGGAACAGATTGCTGCCGAACCGCTCGAACTGGATCCGCAGCATGTTGATGACATCCACCTGGCCCAGGACTTCATCGAGGTCGTGGCTGATTTGGCAACCCATGGACTTTATGGCCGAGGGAACCAGCGTGGGCGGTCCGACGACGACGACCTCCGCGCCGAGCTTGCGCAGGCCCAGGATGTTGCTGCGGGCCACGCGCGAGTGGGCGATGTCGCCGACGATGGCGACCTTCAGCCCCTCCACGCGACCCAGGCGCTGGCGGATCGTGAAGATGTCCAGCAGGGCCTGNNCGTGCTGGCCGTCGCCGGCGTTGACCACCGAGGCTCGCAGCTTCCGCGCCAGCATGTGAGGCGCGCCGGATTGCTTGTGGCGTATGACGAAGATGTCCACGCCCATGGCCTCGATGTTACGGGCGGTGTCGAGGGTGGTTTCGCCCTTGGCCACCGAGGAACCCGCCGCGGTGAACAGCAGCGTGTCGGCGCTGAGCCGGCTGGCGGCCAGCTCGAAGCTCATCCGCGTCCGCGTGGAATCCTCGAAGAACAGCAACGCCACCACCTTGCCTCGCAGGGCGGGAACCTTCTTGATGGAGCGGGTGGAGACTTCCTTGAAGCTCTCCGCCGTGTCGAGGATGTGGGTGATCTCCTGGGCCGAAAGGTCGTCGAGGCCCAGGAGGTCCTTGCGGGTCCAGACGAAGCCGTCCTGAGCGAGCGGTTCAGCGTTTTGGGGTGATGAAGACGCCTTCTTGGCCATCGTTTTCCCTGAGTTTCAATTGGATTCGCGATCCGGCGGGGACGTGGATCTTGGCGCCGACGAAATCGGCGGCGATAGGCAATTCGCGCCCGCCGCGGTCAATCAGCACGGCCAGGCGTACGATGCGAGGCCGGCCGAAATCCGCCAGCGCGTCCAGCGCCGCCCGCACGCTCCGCCCACTCATCAGCACATCGTCCACCAGTAGCGTCCAGGTGTCGTCGAGGTCGAAGTCGATCTCCGTGGCGCGGACCAGCGGCGCGCCGCGGCGGCGGGAAAGGTCGTCGCGGTAGAAGGTGATGTCCAGCGCCCCGTGATCGACCTTTAGGGCTGGATAGTCCTTTCGCAAGCGATCCACCAGCCGAAGCGCCAAGGTCTGCCCGCGCGTGCGTATACCGATGACGGCGATGCGGAGATCGTCGGGCAATTGGGCTTTTACGACCTTGTACAGCCGGTCGATGGCGCGCTGAACCTCTTGGGCACTAAGCTGACGTTTCATGGACCCATTCCCGAAGCGTGCGGGAGAATCCTAGCCGTACGCGGCGATAAAAGCAAGCGATATACCCTCCCCATGATACGTCGCTCGAATGTCTCTGCCGCCGGATCAGCGGGCGATGCGGGCCGATCCCGCGGCGATGATCGCCTGGGCCTCTTGCATTGTTGCCCAGTTGAGATCTCCGGGGAAGGTGTGGGCCAGGGCTGAGTAGGCCGCCGCGAAGTCATTGGCCTTGTCGATGGCCCATCCGTTGAGCATCCCGTAGATGATGGCCGATGAAAAACTGTCCCCGCCGCCGACACGGTCCACCATCTCCAGGTTTTCGTACACGCGGCTAAGGTGGAAGTCCTTGCGGTCGAAGACAAGCGTGCGCCAGTCGTTCAGCAGGCCGGTCTTGGCGTTGCGCAGCGTCGTGGCGACCAGTTGGAGTTTGGGATACATCTGTGTTACTTTGCGAGCGACGGCCTGGTACCCTTGCGGGTCCAGTTGGGAATAATCGCTACCCGTCCCGGCGGCCTTGAGGCCCAGGCACTTGTCGAAATCCTCCTCGTTGCCGACCAGCACCCGCACATGGGGCATGATGCGCGCGGTTATTTCCTGGGCTTTCTGTGTGGACCAAAGCTTGCCGCGGTAGTTGAGATCATAACTTGTGCATACGCCGCACTCGGCCGCGACTGCGAAGGCCTGCGCGACGAGGGCCGCCAGCGACTCCGACAGAGCGGGCGTCACGCCGCTGACGTGCAGCCAGCGGGCCTGGGAGAGGATGGGCTTCCAGTCGATCCGATCCGCTGTCAGGCGGCTGATGGCGGAATGGCCGCGATCGTAGGTTACCGCGCTGGCCCGCGGGCCGGCGCCGATCTCCAGGTGGTAAAAGCCGTTGCGGACGTTGCCGATGCCGTCGAATTTCTCCCAGATGACGTGCGAGGTATCCACACCGTGGCGGCGGGCCTCCTCAACGATCAGCCGGCCGGACCAGTTGTCCACCAGCGCCGATACCCAGGCCGATTTCATCCCCAGCCTGGCCAGGTTGACTGCCACGTTCCATTCCGCCCCACCGGCGGAGACCTCCAGCAATCGTGTCTGCTCCAGGCGCATGTGGTCCGGGGCGGTCAGGCGGACCATCGCCTCGCCGAATGTGACCAGATCGTATGCCATCGCCAACTCCTTTATTCTCAAATCGTTTGTTTATCCGCAGACAAAGCGGGCGTCAACGGTCGCTTCCGTGGACTTTACCCATAGGCCCAGAGGTGGCAAGGTTACGCAGGCCAACGACAAAACGACAGAAGTCGTGGAGGACTGGTTGGTTGAAATGCTGGGCGGACAGGTTGACCAGGCATTTGCAGGCGGCCTGATAACCGCCGGATCGAGCGTTAGAATTCCACCTCATCTTCGAATGTGTATGAAAACCACTACAATCGCATCGGACATGGCCTGAGCCGTCGGACCATAAGGTGAGTCATCGCCAGGTAAATTAAGGACTCGCTGCTGTCGGTGAGCGTCTCGTAGTCCTTACTCAAGCGGCGGTATCGTCCGAACCAGGAGAAGGTTTGCCCCACGATCCATCTCTTCGCCAGACTCATGTGGCCGGAGCCTTGAGCCGGCGAGGAATTGGGCCTGTCATCGCCGAGCGAAACACCGAACACGGCAGTGGGCTGGGCATCTTCCGCTGGGTGGTGGAGCGAACGATCCGTTGGTTGCCCCAGTTTCGACGCTTGCGGATTCGCTACAAACACCGCGCAGACAACCTCCCCCGCCTGACTTCACCCCGGAAAAGTCGCTTGCTAAAACGCTTCGAGGAAAAAGCTCTCTTTTGCCGATAGTTTCAGAGTGCGATGTCATCACTTGGCCATAGCGGTTGCTGGAAGTTCCAGTGGGCATCGTCGGCAGCGACATCGATGTTAATCAGTAGAGGCGAACCTACTCAGAAGGGATCTCCAATGATAAGCCATTCTGGCGCGCGTCGTGCATTGGCGTCGACTTCAGGCGGTCCTCGTCAGAACGTCCGCAAGCGGTCCGACTGCACCTTAGTTGGATCTCGACCACCGCTCCTCGAACCATTGGAGTTCCGCTTACTGCTCAGCACATACATGGTCACCACGATCGAGGACGCGGGACTTGGGTCATTGCGTCAGGCGATCCTCGATGCCAACGCATCCGGCGGTTCCGATGTAATTGCCTTCGACATCGGTAGTGGGCTCCAGAAGATCCAGCTTCTGAGCGGGTTGCCCGAGATCACAGACCCGGTCTCCATGGACGGAACTACTCAAGGCGGCTACGCGGGTACGCCCCTGATCTGGCTGGATGGCAGCCGATTCAACGATCCAGCCAATGGTCTAACGGTCGACGCGAACAACAGCACTATCCGTGGCTTGGCAATTACCGGCTTCAACCAGTCAGGTATCCTCATCCGGGGCAGCGGTGATTTCGTCCAGGACAACTTCGTGGGCGTTGATCCCAGCGGTTCGGTGGGCGTGGCGAACGGCGTTAACGGAATCGAAATCAACGGAGGCTCTCATGCAGCGCCAGCCAGCGCGATCATTCAAGGCAACGTGATCTCCTCCAACTGGGGCAACGGCATTTCATTTTCCGTGAATTTCACCGCCAGCGAGGCGAGTAACAACCGAATTGGCGTGGACGCATCGGGCAGTCTGGCCTTAGGCAATTTTACCGACGGGATATATATCGGAGCTGGCGATGCCGGTCTGCCCGGGGTAACCGTGCGCGGCAATGTGATCTCCGGTAACTATGGCGACGGCATCCGCCTGGATGGGGCTGCCAATTCGGTCGTAGTGGATAACGTGATCGGGACGAATGCAGCCGGGACTTCCAGCGTGGACGACAACGGCGGGCTTTTAAGCAACTTCGGCAACGGGATCGCAATCCAGGGTTCCGCCGTGAACAACACGATTGGCGGCAACACCGAAGGCGATGGCAATTTGATTTCCGGGAACTTTGGTGACGGCGTGCTGATCGAGGCCGGTACCGACAACATCATCCAGGGCAACTACATCGGGACAAATCTGGACGGGACCAGCGCCATTGGCAACTACGGCAACGGCGTTACCCTCCAAGCCTCTGGTAACACCGTGGCCGGCAACGTCCTCTCGGGCAACTTCGGTGACGGCGTGCGCATTGTCGCCGACGCCAACATCCTCCAAGGCAATCTGATCGGCACGCAGGCCGGAGGGCTGAGCGCTCTTCCCAATGCGACCGATGGTATCTGGATCGACGGTTCGGGCAACCGAATCGGCGGCAGCCAGGCCGGTGCAGGCAACGTGATTGCCTTCAATGTTGGCAACGGGGTCACGGTCCAGGGTGGAACGGGCAACACTATCCGTGGCAACTCCATTTATTCCAACGTCAATAGCGACCCGAGCTACCCCGGTATTGGCATTGACCTGGGCGATAACGGCGTGACCTTAAATAATTCCCTCTCGCACAATGGTCCCAATTTTTACCAGAATTTCCCCATCTTGACCGGCGCGATACGTGTGGATTCTGTGGTGACCGTGGAAGGCACGCTTACCACCGCACCATCACAATCCTTCACGATAGATTTTTACTCCAATCTGACGGCCGACCAGTCGGGCTATGGTCAAGGCCAAACCTACGTCGGCTCCATGGTAGTCACGACGGACGCCACGGGTACGGCGTCCTTCACGTGTAGCCTGAACAGTGTTCCAGCCGAACAGGAATTCCTNNACTGCCACCGCCACTGACTCCACCGGTAACACCTCGGAATTCAGCCTTGCCCAGGACATCATCCCGCAAATCGGTAACAACGTCGCGACGACGGCAACAACGCTCTCTTCCTCGGCCAATCCTGTCCTTTTCGGACAGCCCGTCACGTTGACCGCCGTGGTGGCGAATCTCTCTGCCTCCGACGTTCCGACCGGGTCGGTGACTTTCACGGATGGTTCGACATTGCTGGGTATCGGTGCGCTAGACGCACTTGGGCAGGCGACGTTGACCACCTCCAACCTGATGGTCGGCAGTCACACCATCGTGGCAACGTACGTTGGGAACTCGGCTTTCGCGGCCAGCGCGTCGGACCCATTGATTCAGACCGTAAATCCCCTCCCCTCCACTATCGGCGGCCAGGTCTATGTTGATGTAGACAACGATGGCCGGCCGGAAGTGGGCGAGCCGGGTATCGGTGGCGTCGATGTGAGCCTGACCGGCGTCGACGACCTTGGCCACGAGGTCAGCCTCACGACCCAGACCGATGGCGCGGGGACTTTTCTCTTCCTGGACCTTCGGCCTGGAATGTACAGCCTCATAGAGACCCAGCCGGCGGGCTACCTCCAGGGCAAGGTTTCTGTGGGCAGTCTGGCGGGGACTGCCCACGACGACCAGATCAACAATTTAGTCGTGGAGCAAGACCAGAACGGTACAGGTTACAGCTTTGGCGAGCTGCTGCCGGGAACCATTAGCGGCAGGGCTTTCCTGGACGCCAACGACAACAATGCCTTCGACAATGGCGAGAAGGGGATTGGTGGAGTGACGGTGACGCTGACCGGAACCGACGACCTGGGTAATCATGTTAACGTCGTCGCCCAGACTAACGGTAGCGGCCTGTACACATTCACCGACTTGCGACCGGGGTATTACGACGTCGTTGAAATCCAGCCCGGTGGATACCTAGACGCCGCTGGGTCAAGGAACACTCTCGTTGGCATCGGGATTTCCAGCGGGTTGACAGTCGGTAACAAGAACTTTGCCGAGATCCAGTCCGGCAGCCTGGCGGGTTATGTCTACCTCGACGCGAACAACAACGGAGTCCGGGACTCCGTTGAAGCGGGGATACCCGGAGTCACGCTGACCCTGACGGGCACGAACGACCTGGGCCAGGCGATCAGCACGATCGGCCAGACCGGGATCGGTGGTGATTATCTTTTCGACGCGCTGCGGCCCGGCAACTACAGGATCTCCGAAACCCAGCCATCGGGCTACCAGGATGGTCTCGATTCCGTCGGCAGTCTGGGCGGCGTCGCCGGCAATGATGTCATCGACGCGATCAGCCTGGCCAGCAGCAAAACGGGGACCGATTACCGCTTCGGCGAGCGGATGCCCCAGCCGGCACCGGGCAGGCTCAGTGGGCGCGGGCTACGGGACATGACCGGCAATGGGCTGACTAGCGACGACACCCCATTGAGCGGCCTCACCATCAATCTGTACCTGGATCGTAATAACGATGGCAACCTGAATGATGGAGCGCCGGTGGCATCAATGTCCACATCCGTTGGCACCGGGGCCTACTCGTTCTCCGGTTTGCAGCCAGGGCGTTACTTCGTGCAGGAAGTGGTTCCTTGCGACTTCGTCAGAACCGCCCCCGCTTTGTTAAACTACTACAGCGTACAGGTGGCCGACGGCGTCAACATCGCGAACTTGGACTTCGACAATTTCCTGAAACTCGACACCTGCCGCGTAACGGGCGTCAGTTACCTTATCAACAGTACGACGACCGTTTCCGACTTGAGGGGCAAGACCAAGGAGGGAGACTTGGTTCAAGCCGTCTTCACGATTACCTCCGGTGCTCCCATTCAGCTCTCGCTAGTGAGTTACACCGCGCCGGATTCAACTTTCGTCGCCGGTCACGCGTCGCAGCAAGTGATCTTCGATGTGGACACAGGCCTCTTTGGCCCGGGCACGTATACGATGTCGGTGACGGACCCCGACTCGTACTACCAGGTCGACTTTGTCGTGGGACCGGCGATCAGTCAACTAGGCCCCGTCAACAGCAACATCTTCTACGGCAATCAAGACCGGCTAATCAGTGCGGACAATGGTGGCGTGGACCGCTTGATCGCCGGCGGGTCGGGTATCTCGGGCACGATCTACAACGATGCCAATTTCAGTGGGACAATGGATGGAGGCGAGGTTGGTCTGGGCAACGTCAGCGTGACTCTCACGGGCACGGACAACCAAGGCCACGCCGTTCGCATCGCTATGCTGACGGACCTCGACGGACAGTACAAGTTCAGTAACCTCCGCCCCGGCACATACACAAT
>PMBX01000250.1:447-12521 GCA_003153915.1 Phycisphaerales bacterium | reverse complement strand
GCGGCCATCGCCTCGACCATCACCAGGCCGAACCCCTCCCCGGTATCCATGCCCGAAGGAACCGTCGGCATGCAGATCACGTCGCAGTCGCTCATCGCCAGGGCGGCCTTGGGAATCTCCCCGGCGAAGATTACCTCTTTGGATATGCCCAGGTCATGGGATAGTTGGCGCAACTGGGCCTCGAATCCCATCCGGCTTTTCAAAACGACATTCTCGCCTCCGACGATGCAGAAACGCGCGCCTGGCAACTCCTTTAACACGCCGGCCGCGGCGCGGAGGAAATATTCATGCCCTTTCCGCGGCGCGATCGCGCCGAAAAGGCCCACCAGAGGCGTATCGTCGGTTATCCCGATCCGCCGGCGGAGCCAGCCGCGCCGCTGGTTGGCGTGGATGTCCTCCGTGTCCACCCCGTTGTGGATCGTGCATGACCGCCCGGCCGCCAAAGGAGGCAGCGTGCCCTCCACGAAATGGCTGATACATATCGTTTGGCTCGCCAAGGCCCCGAAGGCCAGGTCCAAAGCGCCGCCCGCCAGGCCTTGCTTGAGAAACGGGCCATGCCAATGCCAGATGCACGGGACATCAGCCAACCGGCAGGCGAGTCCGGCGACCAGATGAAGCGGGTAGAATTGCACGTGTACCATGTCCAGTCTCAGCCGCCGGATTGCCCCAGCCGTTGCGGCAATGGCGCGTAGAAAGATGGAACCCTTGTTCAGCAGGTTTGGCACGTAGAATCTGCCCCGCCCGGCCAGGGACAAGGGTACCAGGCAGCCGGTCCCCAGGTCGCAAACCTCGTCGCAAAACGGCGACAGATAATCACGATCCTGTCCCCTTCCAAGGAACAGGCCCACCGATGTCACCCTCCGCCGGTCCAGGTGTTGCAGGAGCATCCGGGTAAACTCCGCCACGCCGTAACCGTACAGCCCGCCGTCTATCATAAAACCCACGCGGACCGGGCGGCAGGCCGGCAGGGGCGGCGCTGCTGGATACTCGGATTGAGGCCGTCTATTGGGCAAGATTCTATCGTTTCCAGCCATTCTGTTGCGAGACTCCGCTTTGCGATCAAACGCTCTTTCCATACGTCAGGGGATAGGGGGTCTCGTCATTCCGCAGGGGAATCCGTTCCATGATCTCATATCCGGCCCCTCGCATCGCCGAGGTAAACCGGCAATTGAGCGGGTCGGCCGTCCGAAGGACGCGATCCTGGGAACTGCCCGCAAGCTCGAAGTACGGGCACAAGAGAATCCTCCCGCCGGGCGCGGCGCAGTTTTCGAGATTTGCGAGGAACCTTCCGAGCCGCCCATATCCCACCAGGTCGAAGTACTCCACGACGATGCTGCCTTTTAGATGCACAAGGTCAAACATGTTTCCCCCCACGCTCCAGTTCTTCCTGAGGATGTTGGCCGCAAAGGCCAGGTGCCCTCGCAACTGAAGCCAGCGAACCACCAACGGGTTATAGTCGAGTCCAACCGTGACCGCTCCCCTCTGTCCGGCTGCATCAAGGAAACCCCCGGAGCCTGCCCCGACATCCAGGACGCGTTTTCCATTCGTCTCGATGCGGTATGTGTCCAGGACCAGTTCCGCTTCTGTTTGGTGCCGTTGGAGAAGGCTTCGCCACATAGCCAGGAGCGGGGCATACTCCGTTGCCTCCAGAAACCGCTGGTAATCCTCGATGTTCGTAAACTCGCGCAGGCGTTTGGCGTACCTTCGCCACTGGGCCTGCTTCTTCAGATAGCGGAGTGCCTTGTCGATCATTTCGTTAATCTCTATCTTGCGCGGTGGCCTGGTCCGTCTCGGTCATTTCACGTCGCTGCGCGCGTAATGGTGTTTGTTGGATGCGGACTGTTCGATGTGGTCTACGTAGGCGATTTCCACCCGGGCCTGGTGATCCATCTCGGATTCGATTTCCTTGGCCGTGGCGGCGAGTCGTTTTTCGGCCGGGCCGTCGAAACGGGCGTTGCGGACGATCCGCAGGTAGATGTGATCGGGGCGGTCCTGGTGGAACTGGAAAGTCTCCACACCCTCGAAGCCCCCCCGTTGCAACCGCACCACGAAATACAAGCTGGGGTACGCCTTCCCGCCGGGCAGCCGGAAGACGTCCGAGACCCTGGATATCCCAAGTTCCATCAAGGGCGTAGTCCTTCCGCAGGGACAGTTTTCCTCCAGCAGGACCGCGGTGTCGCCGGGGGCGTAGCGCAGAAAGGGCATGGCCAGGTTACGCAGCCCGGTTACGATCAACAGCCGGCGGCCCAGTTCGTCAGCCGGGCCGTTCTCAACCGCCACCATGTCGGGATTGACGTGCATGCGGCCTAGTTCACACTGACAGGCGATGTGCGGAACCTCCTGGCAGCCGTAATAGTCGAACACCTTGCAGCCGAAGGCGTTCTCCAGGGCCTGTCGCTGCGGCGGGTACAATGTCTCCGCCGTCGTGAAGACTCCTTTAATACTCGGTACGGACCGGTGGTGTTCGATCAGCCAGTGGGCAAAACGTCCACCCACGGAGGCGAAGGCCACCAGCACCGTAGGCCGGGCGCGGTTGAGAAGCCGGGACCACCGGTCGAACTGGTCGTCATCCACCTTCCACGCCGAAAGATAGACCAGCCCGACGGCATTGCAGATCGCCTTCCGCAGCCGCGAGGCCAATAAGTTAGCCGGCCTAAGCCCCCACATGCCGGCGATCTTTTCCCCACCCTGCCAGCCGCAACGGCTGAAATCCCGCCACAGGCCCGCCTCGGTATATTCCGTCACTGAGGCGTCGTAGTAGTAGGTCAGGGGCGCGCCGGTGGAGCCGCTGGTATGGCCGAGACGAAGACGCCGGCGGTCAAAGTTGTCCGCCAGGAGTTGATCGGCGTTTTGTCGCACATCGTTTTTGGTCAGTATGGGCAACTTGGGCAGGTCGGCGGCGGCGCGGATATCGGAAGGGGTCAGGCCGGCGGAGGCGAACCGCCGGCGGTGGAAGGGCGAGTGTTCGTAGCAGTGCGCCGCGAAGATTCGCACCAGTTCGTCCTGGCAGCTTCGCCATTTCTCCACCGGCCAATACTCGCGGGCCATCAACTCCTCGTAGCGACGCGCGACATCGGCGCCCTTGAACCTCCAGGCCAGGCTCGTAATCGCAAGCTGGATTCGCCGGTTCATCGCCTGGCATCTCCACCGTAGCAACCCCAGGCCCATTGCGGTCCAGGAGGCCCCAAATTCGGTTGCTTTCCCAATCGTGATATCCTACATGTACCCATAACTACGCCACTCTAGCTCAATTACCAGAGCGCGGCCATTGTTTGGCTGAGGTCCAGGTGCAAGGCCTGGGGGTGGCTCCATGTTTTTTACCGTCGCCGGACCACCGGACCGTTATCGCCGTGCCGCCAGCCGCTTCAGCGGTTCCATCCATCGGACATCCCCGATGAGTCCTCGCAGCGGATCCACCAGGTGCGGTTTGAGGATGACGGTGACGAACCGCGTGTTGTCGATCAGTTGCGGGTGGAAGGCGTCCTTGAATTCCCGCACGCCTCCCCGTCCCGGAGCCGCCAGGCTCAGGTAAGGAATCCCCTCGTTGATAGCCTGGAGCATCATGTGCCAATGAAGCAGTCTGCCGGTGGGGATGTTTGCATATCGCTCCGTGTGGCCGGTGTGTACGCCGACCGCCCCGCAATGGTGGAACACGCCAAAGAGAAAGCCCGCCGCAACGCCCTCGATCCTGGCCAGCAGCAGCCGGCCCATGCCGTGTTTCCAAGCTTGTTGGATCAACTCATGGAAGTCCTGGCGGCTGCGAATGACATAGCCTTTCCTGGCGGAGGATTCCCTGAATATCTCATAAGCCGCGGCGATATCGCCGTCGTCACGGCCTGCGACGATCTCCACGCCGGCCTGCTGGGCATCGCGTATCTGGCGACGGGCCAGGCGGTTGAAGCTCTTGAGCAGTTCCTCCTGCGTCCTGCCGGCTAACGGAATGCGTATGTCCCTCCAGATGCCCGGATGGCGAAGCTTCCAGACGGGTTGATCTTCCAGGCGGTAACGGGCGAAGAAGGAGCGAATCGGTTCGGTCAATGCAGGCTCGAATGCCTCGAATTGGAGCAGGAAACTGCCCGCCCTCCGGCAATCCTCCTTTAGCGCCGCCAGCAGGGAACCCAACGCGGGTGAGGCGGGGTCCGACACCAGGGGACCGTTGGAGACAATGGTGACATTGCACTGTCGGACACCGTATCTATGCCATGCCGTCCCGGCGACGATGCGCCCGTCCTGTTCCACGGCCAGTATGCCCGTTCGCGACAAGGGCGCGCGGTGGCAGTCCAGCCACCAGCTCAGGTGCCAATGGCTGCCCTGGGGGCAGGAGGCGACGAAATGGTCCCATGCCTCCAATTGTTCCCGTGTTGACGGCCTGGTAGTCAACATGCCCATCGTTTTCCTGTCGTAAGCGAAAAGCCGGCCTGGGTTCGCGTCGTGGCAGGCAGTCGTCGTGCCGTCTTCTTGCCTCTTATGTCTTCTTGACCAGGACTCCCAGCGATTGGATTACGTAGGCAAGGTCGCTTCTGCTGGGAATCAAACATTTAAGAGGATTGAGATGAAAGTATCGGTTGCAGGCGGCCAAGCTAACGGTGGCCGTGAAGGCGTTTCCGCACAGGGCAGCCGCCGCCACGCCTCGGATCCCCCAGACCGGGGCCGCAAGGTACGTCACCGTGGCGATGATCGCGACCGTGCCGACCAATATGCACGCGGTGACCAGCGCCCGTCCGTCGCCGGCAAGGAGGTTGTTGCACACGTTGAACAGGGACAACATCGCCACGGCGGGGGCAAGTATGATCAGGGCTTCCTGGGCGCGCAGGTACTCATGGCCGTACATCAACCAGATAATCCACTTGCCGAAAATCATCAGGAACACCGCTGCCAGGAGTCCATAGGTGCAACTCATCCTGGCGGCCATCTCCGCCTGTCGTGTGCGGGCCAGCCCGGCCGTGTCGGACCACTTGGCATACAGCAGCGGGCCTAGCGCCGATGGTATCAGGATCGCCAGGCTGCTGATGGTGGCGGCCCGCGTGTATAGGCCGACATCCGTGAATTGATCGCCGCGAAAATGGCGAAGGAGCATGACCGTGATGTTGTTGCCCAGGTTCATGAGTATGTTGGCGGCTGCCAGCTTCACGCCGTAATTCAACATGTCCATCAGGAGCTTCCAGTGGAACCGCTGCCGCCAACTGAGGTTGTCTCGAAGGTAGACCAACACCAGGACGAACGCGCCGAAAGAAGCGACTCCCTGGACGGCCAGCATCGTTGCGGGATTCAGCGATCGCCCAGCCAGCAGCGCCAAGCCGCCCACCAACAGTCCAATGGGGATGACGAGGTCAACCGTCACCATCCGCCTGGCGGCCATTTGCGCCACCAGTAAAGGCCGGAGGATGTTCGTGCCCAATTGCGCCCCGATCCCCACCAGGAAGATAGCCACGGCGGGCGTGGCAAGCCGGCCGTAATACTTGGGATTGGCCAGGAAAACGAGCCAAAGACCCACGGCAACGAGGCTTCCCAAAGCCAGGCTGATCTTCAAGCCATTGTCGGCTACCTCCGCCATGGGAACCTTGCGATTGTTAAGCAGGTAGATGCTGGCGTTGCCCAATCCCATGGCCACAATGGTGATGACGATGATGGAGGTGGAGCGAAACAGCTCTACCTGGCCCATGCCCTCCGGCCCCAAGGTGCGGGAGTAGAGGATGCCGGCGAACATGCCCAGGACGATCCCAAGTACCTGCCCGCCGGAAACCAAAATGCCTTTTTGCAGGAAACTAGCCACTTAGTTCCTCGCCTCCGCCAATGCTTGCCTGTAGACGGCGATTGTTTTTTCCAGCCAGGCGTGCGTGTCGTAGTCGGCTTCCACCTTTTCTTTAGCGCCGCCCAGAAGTCGCCGGCGCAACGGCGAATCGCCAAGGGCCTTGGCCATCGCCGCCGCCAGGGCCCCCGGGTCGGCGGGTGGGACCAGCAGGCCCGTCTGTTCGTTCTGAATAAGTTCCGCCAGCCCGCCGATGTTGGAGGCGATGGGGATCGTCCCGGCGGCCATCGCCTCGGTGACAGCCAGGCTGGTGGCCTCCACCACGCCCGATTCCGGGACCGAAGGCACGATGACGGCGGCGGCGCGCGGAAACAAGGGCAATAGTTGCGCCCGTGGGACCGAACCGAGAAACCGCGTTCGCCCGGCTAGGCCCAAAGAGTTGGCCAGGGCCTCCAGCTCGCCTCGCAGCGGGCCTTGACCTGCAATGACCAGCCGGACATTTGTCTGCTGCATTCGTGCCAGTGCCTCGATGGCATACCGCACGCCGGTTTTGGGCACGAGTCGCCGGGGCACCAGGAAGAACGGTTCCACCGGGCGGAGTGGGCTGTCCGCCGCCGCCAGGCGCCGCACCTCGGCTACGTTGACGCAGTTGAAGATCACCGTAATGCGCGAACCGTCCACGCCGTAATCGTTTCGCAGGATCGCCGCCTGGCCGCTGTCGACGGCAATGAGCCGCCGCGCGGCGGCAAAGGCCCGCTGCTCGCAATCCAAAATGAAGTTGCGGTGGCGCGGGCCGCGAATGGAGTTGCCCATCTGGGCCTCGTACAGCGCCGGCCCGTGGACCGTCTCCACGACCGGTGGTGATCCCGAGCCAATGACGCCCGCTACCGTGGCGGCGGCATAGGGATCGTGACAATGCACCAGGTCGGGGGCAAAAGCCTCAATTTCCCGCAGCAACAGCCCGCCCAGCCGGCGCAGGAGAGCGCCCATGCTCCAACAGACGTAGCGGTCGAGATCGCCCAGGGACGCAGCCATTCGCCCGATGCGGGCCAGGCCGGAACCGCTCGCTTGCCCGCCGTGGATCAATCGAACCTCGTGCCCCAGGCGCTCCAGCCCGGCGGCCAGGTCAACCATGTGCGTGCTCAACCCGCCTTCGTGGGGAATGACCTGTTGGGTGGCCAGCAGAACTTTCAAGGTTTACTCTCCCCGTTCTCGTATCGCAGTATCGCCTCGGCGATCTTTCGGCTGCCTTGGCCGTCGCCGTAGGGATTGCGGCGCTGAATGTCCGCTTCCTGGTCCCGACGTGACAGGCAGGCGGTCACGGCGGCGACTATGCCTTCCCTGGTATTGCCCACCAGTTGGGTGCAGCCGGCGGCGATACCCTCCGGCCGCTCGGTGGTGTTCCGCATCACCAGCACGCGCTTGCCCAGGCTTGGGGCCTCTTCCTGGATTCCCCCGGAATCCGTCAGGATCAGCGAACTGCGCTGCATCAGCCAGGCGAACGGCGCGTAGGACAGCGGGTCGATGAGGTGTACGTTGGCCCGGCCAGCCAGGATGCGGCGGACCGGTTCCTGGACGTTGGGGTTCAGGTGCACGGGGTACACCCAATGCACGTCGGCGAATCGCCCGGCCAGGTCCGCGATGGCGTTACAGATATTCTCGAAGCCCTCGCCGAAACTCTCACGCCGATGCCCGGTTATCAGGACCATCCTTGCCTGGTCGATGGTTTTTTCCGTCCACTGGCGGATGGCTTGCACGTCCGGGGTCGGGGCCGTCTGGATGCTATTCAGAACCCACAACAGCGCGTCGATAACGGTGTTACCCGTGACGACGACTTGTTTGCCGTTTACGCCCTCGGCCAGGAGGTTGTCTCGCGCCAGCGAGGTGGGGGCGAAATGCAGGTCGGCAAGCTGCGTGCACAGGCGGCGGTTGATCTCCTCTGGGAAGGGCTGGCGCTTGTCGAAGGTGCGCAGGCCCGCCTCCACATGCCCCACGCGTATGTTCTCGTAGAACGCCGCCAGCGCCGCCGTCCAGACGGTGGTCGTGTCGCCCTGGACCAGCACCCAGTCAGGCCGCTCGGATTGCATCACGGGACGCAGGGCAATCATCAGGTTGGCCGTCAAGGTGTAGAGGTCCTGGTTGGGCCTCATAAGGTTCAAGTCGATGTCCGGGACGATCCCGAAAACCTCCAACACCTGGTCGAGCATCTGGCGGTGCTGGGCGGTGACGCAGACGCGGACGTCAAAGTCCTGCCCGCGTTCCTTGGCGTGCAGGATCACGGGCGCCAGCTTGATNNCAGCCAACTCTTGAACCTCGCCAAGCGTTTCATGAGCGTCACGAAACGGACCAGTTTGCGATACGCTCTAGATCGGTCGCCAACGGCTTCGATCTTCCATAGAAACCGCAGGATTACCTTGGTGGACAGTCGTTGTGGCCGGGCCGGCAGGTCCTCCAGCACCGGGACGTGTGGGACAGGCCGGCCGAGTTGTTTCCAGCGGGCGTAGGCGCTCAGTATCCTGGGTTTGCGGTCGCTGAGAAGCACCTGGCCTTTCCACATGACCTGGCGGTCGCAATCGAAAAGCTCGATGGCCCCGTCGCGCCGCGCCTGCTGGAGCAGGTCTTGTCCCCGCTGGGTGTAGACCGCGATGACATTAAGCCCCTTGGCAGATACCTCCGGTGGAAAACCGTTAGTGTCGCCCAAGGCCAGGTCGGCGGAGCGGTTCATCTGGTCGAAGCAGAACCGGCATCGCAGCGGGGCAAACTTGTCGTTGAAGAATTCCCATAGGAAGTCTTCGGGAAGGTCCGCGAAGGTTCCGTCGGAGTATTCGATGCAGGGATGGCCGCGATCTCCGGGGGCCGTCTTCTTGCGATAGATAATCCTCGAGACGGGCTTGCCCTCTCCTCGCAGCCGCAACAGGTGGTCGATGCCCAGGTAACCGGAGGATTGAAGGCAGAACAGGCCGATAACGAGCTGGAAGGCATCCGCCCAGCGCATCGGCAATAGGCGCTGCAAGTTGCGGATTCCGTGGACGTGGCAGCCCAGGCCCACCATCGCAACCTTGGCCCCGCCGCCAGGCCAGCCGGGCAGGGCGGCGTTGAGGGGGTTGAGGCAGTATTTGCTGCCCATGCACTCCAACAATTCCTCCGGGCGGCTGGCGAAAAACGCCTGGGGGCGCAGCGAGCCATCCTTGGGCATGCGCGTGACCAGTGCGTGGGAGATGCGATTCTGTCGCATCATGTAGGTCAGCATCGCCGTGGCCACCCCGCCGCTTTGACCCAGGGTATGCATGGTGGGGTCCGTAGAGCGGCCCAGGAAAACCTCGCGAGTCGGCGGCATGAACAACCCGTCAACATCACGGGGCAGGTCCATGGAATACCGGACGCCGCTGCACACATCGTAACAGATGCCGCAATGCGTGCACGGGCCGTCGTCGATGGCCGGGCGTGGCAATCCCGCGGGCGTCTCGCGCATGGCGATTGCCCCAGCCGGGCAGGCGGCGACGCACGTGCCGCAACCGGTGCACAGCCGATGGTCCACCACCCAGCGGATTGTCCTTTTGGGAGAATCCATGAAAATTTCCACCGTCAGTCCCGCAGGCCCAAAGATCCGGCCACGGTTCGGCGCATCTGTAAAACGATGTCCATGTATCGCTGCCCAAGTTCCCTGGCATGTTTCACGGCGGATTGACTGTCGAAGGATTCCCATCGTTCCAGGATCATCCGGCAGACCTCCTCGGGCGTCTGTTGGTTGACGTGCGGGTTGAAATAGTTGCTCTCCAGCAGGCCGAACTCCTCATGCAGGAAATATGCCTTCGATTTGCCCGACTCCGTGTCGAACCGGAACGGGACGGCCTCGACGGTAAAGACGGGAACGCCCTGTTTGAGGCAGAAGATGGACTCATGGAAACTTGTCGTTACGTGAAGGTCGAATTGGGAGAAGATTCCGCTCCATTCGTATGGGCCGATCTCCAGGACGGGCGTGCATCCCTTGTAGTGCCCCGTCAGGTCGGCGATCTCGAAATGGCCGGCCAGCAGCCTGGCCAGTTCCTTGGTGAAGGGGGTGAAATAGGGGAGGGTCAGCCCGCAGACGGGTTTTTTCCGGCCCATCCTCCGGCGCGCCATCGCGGCCTGGGCGGGGGCGGGGTCAACGTTGTAGCTGAAGGTGGGGTCTGGACTGATCCGCACGGGCACCCCGTTTGGCGGACCGAGGGATTCCAGCAGCCTCGCGGTCAACGGGTCGCGCACGGCCAGGAAAGAAAACGCCTTCAGCGCGCGTGTCATGATCTCCCGTTGCACGGGATTGAGCTTGTCATATCGGTTGGTGTGGCTGCACGAGGACAGCGCCACTCGCGGGGTCTTGGGCAGGTCCGCCAGCCAGTACAGCGGGGGCAGGTCTGCCTGGACCCGATCATCGCCCCAGAGGTACAGGGTAGTGTCGCTGCCGACGACCAGGAGGTCATAGGCCCTGGTCTGTATCTCCCGGACGGCTGCGACGGGATCATGTGTGACCGTCTTTGGGCCGGCGATCGACAAGTCGTGGTTCCTGGCTTGGATATATCTCCTCCGCCGTTGTCGCAGCGCCAGGTTCCGCCAGGGGCATGTCAGCCAGTATCGGCGGCTCAGGCCCGATCCGGTCTGGTCCCAGTGCCTAACGTCGGGTATATCCACCGTGGAATCGGGGAAGACCCGGCGCAACGCCTGAAGGCTGGCCAGGGCCTGGAAAAATTCACCGGGATTATCTTCCCAGAAATAGGTGAGCAACCCGATCCGCATTACTCGCTCCACGTGCTGGCGGCTATTTCCCCGCCACGACCGGGCCGATCTGACGATTGCCCGTGGCAGGGATTCCCAGTCGTATGGGAGGTTTATAACATAAGTTTATACAAAGTGTTGCGAAGATGTGTTCCGGGGACTGCCGTTACGTTGACTCGCATTATAGCCTCGCTGCCCCCGTGGGGCAAATCGCCCGATACATCACTACGCTCGGATTTTACAGCCGCCGATAATAGTGTGATTCGACAATTCCCGGCAGGCAATCCAGTCTCACCGGGCGCTGTTTGATCGTAATACGAGCGCCGCTATGCCGATAGAGCATAAGAAACCAACAATGTCATCCACAGGAAACCGGACATGAAGATCATCTGCGTCGCCGGAGCCAGGCCCAATTTCATGAAGATCGCCCCCTTGATGGCGGCCTTCCGCGCCAGCGGGGGCCTGGAGGCGTTTCTCGTCCACACCGGGCAGCATTACGACCGGCAGATGAGCGAGTTGTTCTTCGACCAACTCGGTATCCCCGCCCCCGACGCCAACCTGGGCGTGGGTTCCGGTTCGCACGCCGTCCAGACGGCGGAGATCATGCGGGCGTTCGAGCCGATTGTCCTGGAGCAGCGGCCCGCAGCAGTGCTGGTGGTGGGGGATGTCAACAGCACCATCGCCTGCGGCTTGGTCGCCGTCAAACTGGGCGTCAAGCTCGTGCACGTCGAAGCCGGTTTGCGCAGCTTCGACCGGACCATGCCCGAGGAAATCAACCGCCTGCTGACCGACGCCATCAGCGACCTGCTTTTTTGCACCGAACAAAGCGGCGCCGACAACCTCAAGCGGGAAGGCGTGCCGGCGGAGCGGATATTCCTGGTCGGAAACGTCATGATCGACACGCTGCTGAGAAACCGCGATAAGGCCGCGGCTTCGACGATCCTGGCCGACCTGAAGCTGGCGGAACGCCAATATGCCGTGCTGACGCTCCATCGCCCCGCCAACGTTGACGACCCTGCCATCCTCGGTGGATTGTTGGACGCCATCGAGCAAATACAACGCCGCTTAACGGTGGTCTTCCCCGTCCATCCCCGCACGCGGAAGAATCTCGCTACCGGGCCGCTGGGCAAACGCATGGAGGCGATGGGCGGCCTGCGGATGATTCCCCCTGCCGGGTACCTGGACTTTCTGCGGCTGATGTCCTGCGCGGCAGTGGTGCTGACCGATTCGGGCGGCATCCAGGAGGAGACGACCATCCTGAAGGTCCCCTGCCTGACGCTGCGGGACACCACCGAGCGGCCTATCACCGCCGAGGTGGGTTCCAACCGCATCGTCGGGACCGATCCGGTGAAGGTGTTGGCCGCTTTCAATGAAGTGCTGGCCGGCAAATTTCCCCCCCCGCAAGTGCCCCCGCTATGGGACGGACACGCGGCCCAGCGGATCGCCGATATACTCGTCGAGAAATTGTGACGCGAGGGGAGCGTGAAGGCGGTTTCTTCCAGGTGGACCTGACGCGGTCTTCGATGGCGCGAATGGCGGGCTACCAGAGGATTTCACTGGCGTCGAAGACCGG
>PMBX01000250.1:0-327 GCA_003153915.1 Phycisphaerales bacterium | reverse complement strand
CACCGGGCGGGCGATGTCCAGCCAGCGGGCGAAGGCGTCGCTGACCAGTCCGTGGTAGCCCAGCGAGCCGTCGTCGGTGGCCACCACGGCAGGGACGCCGCAAGCGGCAAGCTCCACCAGGCATGGCGCCGGTTCTACATTGGCGGCGACCTTGGCGCCCGGTACGAGTGTCAGCGGCAACAAGTTCCCCTGCCGCGCTCCACAGAAGGCGACGGTATTTTTACCCGCGGCAGACAGGGCGGCGGCCTGGAAAATCAGCGGCGGGATGCCAACGCCCCCGCCTACCAGGATGGCCCACGGCGCCGAATCGCTTATGGCAAAGCCGTT
>PMBX01000153.1:5224-24060 GCA_003153915.1 Phycisphaerales bacterium | reverse complement strand
ATGATCTCCTGGGCCGACACCGAACGGGACATCTCCGCCTGGCTGGGCAACAGCATGCAGGCCAACGCACTTCACGACGTCTACGCCTTGGCCGACGCCGTACTGGGCAGCGAGGACGAAACCCTCATCGACGACTGGCGGAAGCTTCAAACCTCCGACCACTTCTATTACATGTGCACCAAGTGGTTCGCCGACGGGGACGTGCATAAATACTTCAATCCCTATGAATCGCCCTACGACGCGTATATCAACTACATGAATATCCTGGACAACATCCGCAGCCGCACAGCCGCCCAGGTCCGCTCGTAGCGGCTGTTTCGCCTTGTCCGCAAGCCTTGCTCCTTCATTAGACTTCATCGCGGTGCATACAATGTCGCGTCCGGGCTCCAGAGGAGATTAAGCCTCATGCCTCACCAACCGGGAGACGGCTGCCCCCCCCCGCCCCTTGTGGTGCGATGCCAAGGCCAGGACCTTGACGGCCTGTTGAACAAGGAATGGTTGCTGGCCAACCGCATCGGCGCGTACGCATCCTCCACCGTCATCGGGTGCAACACGCGGCGGTACCACGGGCTTCTGATCGCCACCGCCAACCCACCGGTGGGACGGGTGATGACCCTCTCGACGGTCATGGAGCAGGTCGAACTGGACGGGGGCGTCTACGAGCTGTCGGCCAATGAATTCCCCGACGCCTTCGCCCCGCGCGGTTGGGAGCACCTTGTGGAGTTCGTCAACGACGCGGCGCCGCGTTTCGTTTACCGGCTCGGTCCGGCGGAACTGACCAAGGAAATCATGCTGGCGGATACCGCCAACGCCCTGGTGATTCGTTATACGCTGCGTGGAGCCTCAGCCAAGCTGCGCCTGACGCCCTTGGCCGCCATGCGAGACTACCACGGCCTGCGCAAGGCCAACGAGCCTCACCAAATGATCTTTCAGCAGCGACACGGTGGGCTGATCCTTCAGGACCGCCTCCATGGACAATGCGACCTGCATATCGTGGTCGCCGACGGTTTATTCCAGCCCGCCCCGCTGTGGTGGTATCGCTTTTTGTATCGCCAGGACCTCTCCCGCGGCCAGGATGGATTCGAGGACCTTTACTGCCCTGGCAGTTTCCTCTGTGAACTGGCCGATGGGCAGTCCCGCCAACTCACTGCCTGCCTGAACCAACCGACCGCGGTGGATTTCGATACCGCAGTCGCGCGGCGGAGGGAGCGAGCCGCCGAACTGGCCGATTCGGTAGGCCCAACCACCGACCTGGCCACCCGCCGGCTGGCCATGGCCTCTGACGCCTTCATCGTCCAGCGGAGTTTCCCCAACGCCCCGCCCTCGACAACCATACTGGCCGGATACCACTGGTTCGCCGACTGGGGGCGCGACGCTTTCATCGCCCTGCCGGGATTGTTGCTGGAAACCGCTCGTTTCGAGTCGGCCCGGCAGGTCTTCCGCACCTTTGCCTCGGCGATGTCGGAGGGCATGATCCCCAACCGCTTCGACGATTACTCCTCCTCGGCGCATTACAACAGCATCGACGCATCGCTATGGTTCATCATCGCCGCCGAGCGGTATGTCCAGGCCACCGGCGACATGAAATTCTGGCAGGGCGTCCTTATGCCCGCCGCCAACGCCATCCTGACGGCCTACCACGTCGGAACGCGGTTCGATATCCGCGCCGACGCCGACAGCCTGCTGACCGGCGGTTCGCGCAAGACGCAACTGACATGGATGGACGCGGCGCTGGGAGACGAAGTCGTCACGCCGCGACAAGGAAAGGCCGTCGAGGTCAACGCGCTGTGGCACAGCGCCCATCAGATCATGGCGCGGCGATGCGCGGGGAACAACGACCGCATGGCCCTCCACTATGCCCACCTGGCCGAGTTGATCGGTCCGGCGATGGTGCGCGCGTTCTGGAACGATTCGGCGAGGTGCCTCTACGACTGCATCACCGACGGCCGGGCGGACGCTTCCATCCGCCCCAACCAGATATTGGCCGTCTCGCTGCCCTACAGCGCCCTGTCGGCCACTCAACAGGCCGCCGTCGTGGCGACCGTTAGCGACCACCTGCTGACCCCCATGGGCCTGCGGACGCTCAGCCCCTTCGACGGCCGATATCGCCGCCGCTACGGCGGTTCGTGGGAATCCCGCGACAGGGCCTATCACCAGGGAACCGTCTGGGCCTGGCTGATCGGCCCGTTCATCGAGGCGTATCTGAAGGTCAACGACGGGAGCTTCCCGGCGCTGGCGCAGGCCACGCGCTGGCTGGAGGCATTCGACGCGCATCTGGGCGAGGCGGCGCTGGGCTTTATCAATGAAATCTTCGACGGCGACCCGCCGCACGAGCCGCGCGGCTGCGTCGCCCAGGCATGGTCTGTCGCCGAGGTTCTGCGGGCCAAACGCCTCATCGCCCGCGCCGCGGCGGAACGCAAGGCCTGACTCTTTCTTGCGCGACTTGTGCTATAAACTCCACTCGGAGCACTCGGTACGATGCGTATCAAATTCGCCTGGCAAGTTACGACCAACAACTTTCCATAAAGTTTCCGACGACGACGTGAAGGTCGAGAAGTATTTCGTTTCTGTTCATCTTGCCTGCGGAGGGACAGAATCCCCCCAGCGCTGAGTTTGATATCGTTGGCGTTGAGGTGACAGACGTCATTCTGAGCCGCTCTCTTCTTTGGGCGGCGGCTTGTCGGGTTCCCATTCTGATTCCTCGCCAAGGTCTTGGGGGTGGTCTTTTAGTTTGTATCGTTGTCCGGCCAAGGCCCAGGCATCGACATAGGGCGTGGACGGCGGGCGATTGGAGCGGTTTCGGCGACTAGCGAGGTACCGCAGCAGCACCCACGTGAAGATCAACACCATCAGCAGCAGCATCGCAAGCGACAGCCAGGCCAGGCGCAGCAGGTATCGCCGCGTATTGGGATCGGTCTCGATGGCCGCCTGCGATGAGGTGATATACAGCAGCGCCGCCAGGCCCGCCCCCATAGCCGCCAACGTCACGGCCACTATGGCGAAATCCACGGATCGCAGAATGTTGCGGCGTTCTATTTCCACGGTGCATTAGCCCGCGGGTCGAAGCGCTCGGCGGCGTTGAAATCCCTGAGCAATTCCGCCCCGCGCGAGGACAATTTAGGCGGCGGGACGATGCGAATCACCGCGTATTGGTCGCCCCGCCGGCTGCCGTCGGGTGAGGCGACCCCCTTGCCCCGCAGGCGGAGGTGTCGCCCGCTGGGCGAGCCGGGCGGTATCGTCACGGTGGTCATCCCGTCGACGGTGGGCACGTCCACCTTGGCGCCAAGGGCGGCCTCGGCCAGGCCGATGGGAACGTCCACATAGATGTCGTCGCCCTCGCGGCGGAAATAGGGATGCTCGCGGATATGGAGGACAATGTAAAGGTCGCCCCTGGCAGCGGCGCCGTCGGCGCCTTTTCCGCGTATCCGCACTCGCCCGCCCTCGCTCACACCCGGGGGAATGCGGACGGTGATCGACTCCGACCCGCCCGATGCTTCCGGGCGTTGGAGCCGCAACGAGGTGGTCGTGCCCCGCACCGCGTCCAGGAAGTCCAGAGTCAGGTGGGATTCCAGGTCCGCCCCCATTGAGCGGGCCTGTGCCCTGGCCCCGCGCCTCCCGCCACCGAGGGACTGAAGGATTTCCTCCAGGCTCAATCCGGACAAGCCGCCGCCGAATCCGCCCAGGATTTCCTCGAAGCCCACCGCCGCCCCCCCGCCGGGCCTGCCGTGCCAGTTGTATGTAGCCTCGCCGCCAGGGGAAGGCCCGTTGTTCGGTCCGGCGTGGCCGAATTGATCGTACATTCCCCGCTTCTGCGCGTCGGATAGCACTTCGTATGCCTCGGTGGCTTCCTTGAACTTGTCCGCCGCGCCGGGGGCCTTGTTGACATCGGGGTGAAATTTCCGCGCCAACTTGCGATATGCCGAGCGTATCTGTGCCTCGTTGGCGTCTCGCTTGATGCCCAAAACCTCGTAGTAATCCCGTTTGGCCATGAGACTATTGTACGGGACTGCCCAGCATCATTCCACCGGGGCGACCAGCAAGGCGGTATCTTTCCATCTTATGCGTGGAGATCATCAAGCCCACAAAGACCTCCAAGGCCACGAAGAAAGAGATTGATAATTTTCGCTGTTCTTCGTGATCTTCAAGTTCCTGGTGAACTTTCGTGATTTTTCGATCCGAGAACTGAAAGGCCCTGACCAGTGATGTGTAGGGAAAGGCTCGCGGAATAAAACAAGCCGGGGGCAGGCCGCCGTACGAGCCGAACCCGCCCCCGTCCCTAGTAAGGACTTCCTCCATCCCCCCCCCCAGCCGTGGCCCTAACGGGCCATCACCCGCGAGATACTGAAGATCGGTAACAGCATCGACATGGCGATTCCGCCGACGATAGCGCCCATGACCACAATCATGATCGGCTCGATCATGTCCGTGGAGGTCTTGACGGCGATCCGCAGATCGTTTTCGCAGAAACCCGCGGCGCGGTTCATTACCGGTCCGAGCTGTCCCGTGCGTTCCCCGGCGGAGATCATCTGAGTGATCGAGCCGGACACGAGTTTATTACCGATCAGTTGCTGCGAAAGGCCCTGGCCTTCCTCGGCTCCCTTGCCGATGTCGGTCCACATCTTGGAGTAGAAATAGTTGCCCGCCACATCGGCGGTCAGTTGCAGGCCCTCCAGGATGCTGACGCCCGTGGTGATCATCGTCGCCATGGTTCGCAGCGAACGGGCCAGGCAGGCCTTGCGGGTCATCGTACCGATGACGGGCAGGCGAAGGCGCAGGTCATCGAAGAATATCTTCCCCGCAGTAGAACGGGCGAAAAAATATATTCCCGCAACCGCCGCCACCAGCACCGCCAGGATGATGGGCCAGTTGTGGACCATGCCCCCCGAAAGCCCCAGCAGGATTCGCGTGGGCAGCGGGAGCAACTCGCCCTTTCCGGCGTAGATCTTCTCGAACCGAGGCAGCACGAACAACAGCAGGCCGGTGACCACCAGGATGCAGAAGCCCAACATGCAGACAGGGTAAGTCAGCGCGCCCTTTACCTTCTTGCGCGTGTCGCGCTCCTGTTCGAGGTATTCGCTGAGCCGTTGGAGCATCGTGCCCATCGTTCCCGAGGCCTCGGAGGCCCGCATCAGGGCAACAAAGAGTCTGCTGAAGACCCTGGGATAACTTTCCAGGGCCTTGGAGAACTCCACGCCGCTCTTGACCTGGTTGGACAGGTCAGTGACGGTTTCTTTCAGCGCAAGGTTATCAGTGCCTTGAGCGATGCAATCCAGCGCCTCGGCGATGGGCACGCCGGTGTCCACCATAACCGCCAACTGGGTGGCGAAGAATATCACGTCGTCGCGTTTGACTTTCCGCTTTATCCCGAAGGTAAATCCCTTCGGCTGGACTTCCACTTCCGTGTCCGCAGCCAGCAAGACGATCGTCTTTCCATCACGGCGGAGCATCCGTGAGGCCTCGGTCAGGTCGCCTGCCGTCAGCACGCCCGTCTGGCTTGCGCCCGCTCCGTCGCGAATCTGGTACGTGAATCGTTGCATAAAACTTCCTCCTGCCCCTAGCCCACCATGCGGGCCAACTTCTCGGGGTTATGCGCCTTGGACAGGCCGTCGGCCAGGCTGATGCGTCCTTCGGCCACCAGTTTCGCGATGGCCGCATCGATGGTCTGCATTCCCGTGTTCTTTCCGGTCTCGATCATTCCGCCCAACAGGTGAGTCTCGTTGTCCCGGATAGCCCGACGGATTGCGGGGTTGGGGATCATGATTTCCACGGCCGGGACCAGCCCGCCGTCAACCTCGTCGTGGAACAGCGTCTGGCAGACCACGCCCTGCAACGTCCCGGCCAGTTGCACGCGAATCTGGGTCTGCTGGGCGCCGGGAAAGACGTCGATGATCCGGTTGATGGTCTCCACGGCGTTGGCGGTGTGCAGAGAAGCCAGTACCAGATGCCCGATCTCGGCGGCTGTCAGGGCCGCGGAAATGGTCTCCAGGTCGCGCATCTCGCCCACCAACACCACATCGGGCCGTTGTCGCACGATGTGTCGCAGCGCCGAGGCGAACGACTCGCTGTCCTGGCCTATCTGCCGTTGCTCGATGATCGACTTATTGTGTTGGAAGGTGAATTCCATCGGGTCTTCCAGGGTGATTATGTGGTAGGCGTAGGTATGGTTGATGTAGTCGATCATCGAGGCCAGTGTGGTGCTCTTGCCCGTCGCGGTCCCACCGGTGACCAGTACCATGCCTTGCGGCAGGTCGGCTAATTCCAGGATACGGTGGGGTAGTTTGAGCGTTTCAAACCTCGGCACCTCGTGGGGAATGAACCGTGTGGCGGCGCCGAACGTACCTCGCTGGCGGTGGAGGTTTATCCGCATCCGCCCCACGCCTGCCCTTCCGACGGACAAATCCACGTCCCCCAACTGTTCCAATCTGGCCCGCTGGTCGTCACTGAGCAGCGGAAGGAAGCAGGTGGCGATATCGGCACTGTTGAGACGATCGCTTCCCAACTGGCACATCATCCCGTCGACCCAGACCACCGGTGGCGCCCCGGCCACCAGGATAACGTCGGAGGCTTTCTCCTTCACCATCAGGTCCAACATGCCTTCAATGGTCCATTGCATGATAATGTCGTCCGTCCTGCTCTTTGTTCCGTCATGCCGCCGTGGCGCTGAGGACTTCTTCCACTGTCGTGATTCCGGCCTTGACCTTCGCCATCCCGTCCTGCCTCAGCGTGACCATCCCCGTTTCCGCCGCCATAGCGCGAAGTTCGTTGACGCTCGGGGCTGCCGTGATCTTGTCGCGCATGGCGTCGTCGGGTACGAGCAGTTCGTAGATGCCGATCCGCCCGCTGTAACCGCTGTTGCGGCACTTGGCGCATCCGACACCGTGGTAGAACGTCTCGATCGGTCCGGCAACGCGCTCCGCCATGACCCGCGTGCCCTCGGCGACGTCGTATGGGGCCTTGCAGTTAGTGCATATCTTGCGGACCAGCCGCTGAGCCAGCACCGCCATTACAGAAGCAGAGACCAGATATGGTTCGACACCGATGTTCAGCAGGCGCGTGATCGCCCCTGGAGCGTCATTGGTGTGCAGCGTGCTAAGCACCAGATGTCCGGTCAATGCCGCCTGGACGGCGACACGCGAGGTCTCTCCGTCGCGAATCTCGCCCAGCATGATGATATCCGGATCCTGCCGCAGCAGCGACCGCAGCGCCGCGGAGAAAGTGAAGCCAACCTGCTCGTTGACCTGGAACTGGTTGACGCGCGGCAGGTTAAACTCGACGGGATCCTCCACCGTGGAGATGTTCACGTCGTCGGCGTTCAACTCATTCAACACGCTGTAAAGCGTGGTGCTCTTGCCGCTACCGGTGGGACCGGTGACCAGCACGATGCCATTGGGCGAGGCGATGACCTTGCGCCACTGCTTGAGCGTCTCGTAGGCGAAGCCCAGCTTCTCCAGGTTCACCAGGATGTTGCGGTTGTCGATGATGCGGATGACGATCTTTTCACCGTTCTGACCTGGCATCGTGCTGACGCGCAGGTCGATGGGCTGGTTCTCCATCAGCACGTGGATGCCGCCGTCCTGCGGCAGGCGACGTTCCGAGATGTCCAGCCGGGCCATGATCTTGATGCGGCTGGAGATGGCCGGAAGCATCTTGTAGGGGGGGCGGATCTTCTCGTACAGCGACCCGTCCACGCGGTAGCGCACGCGAAGGAAATTATCATCAGGTTCGATGTGGATGTCGCTGGCCCCCTCGCGGACGGCGTGGAAGATGAGGTAGTTGACCAGCTTGATCACCGGGGAGCCTTGCGCTGCGGCCTCCATGTCGGCGATGTCGTCGCCCTTCTCCTCGATCATCGCCAGTTCACCGGTGGGGTTTTCCTCGTCTAACATCTCGTCTATGGCGAAGATGTTCGCCGAGGGCAGGTGCGTCTCCAGCGTGGCCTTGATGTCCTTGGCCGTGGCGCAGACGACGAGAACCTCGCAACCGGTCATCCTTCCGACTTCCTCCAGCAGAAAGACGTTGGCCGGCTCGTTCACCGCCAGTGTCAGGCGGTTGCGCACCTTAAACAGCGGAAGGACCCGGTGGCGGTCCAGGAATTCCCGCGGCAAAATGTCAATGACCTTGGGATCGGCTACTCGCGGCGAGATGCGGGCGAACGGAACCCCGTACCCGATCGCCAGGGCCTCCATTATCTGCTCTTCGGTGCAGATGTGCAATTCCTGGAGCACCTCGCCCAGCAACATGGCGTTGCCCGTCCGGCGCTGGTAGTCCAGGGCCTTGTGGAGGTTTTCCTCCGTCAACCAGCCCTGGCTAACCAGGAGTTGCCCGATCTGAAGCCCACACTTGGTGTCCGTCGCCAACATTTTTCACCCTCGCGGCAGCCCGCCGGTCAGACCTGTATGGCCTTGACTGCTTCGGCTACATCCCGCAGGATTTCAAAGCTTGTCGTAAGATGCGTTATTTCCAGAATTTTCATCACGTTAGCGTCGCAGTTGGTCAGCTTCACCTGCCCGAACTTCTCGGCCAGCTTGTCCTGGAGGTCCAAAAGGTACTCCAGGCAGGCACTGTCGATGAAAGGAACCTGTTCCAGGTTCGCCACCAAATCAACGACTTCTCCTCCGGCAAGGTGGTGGTCCACCGCCTGTTGCAATGCCACCATGGAATCGTCGGTCAGTTCGCCCTTGATGTTTAGGATGACCGAATGTCCGTAGCTTTCCGCGGTAAGGTTCATTGGGCGTCCTCCATCCCCCCGTTGAGGGATCCGGGATCATACTCGGCGCGGTCCAGTTCCCTCATCAGGCCGGCCAGGTCGATCGACAGCAGTTTCTCCACCAGCATGGGGTCCAGTTGCGTCCCGGTGTTGCGGCGGATCTCATCGACGGCTTGGACCAACGACAACGCCACGCGGTACGTCCGGTCGGTGGTCATGGCGTCCAGACAGTCGGCCAGACCGATGATCCGGCCTTCCAGCGGGACGTCCTGGCCCTTCAGCCCGCGCGGGTAGCCTTTCCCGTCGGGCCGCTCGTGGTGGGTCAAAATGCCCACGACCACATCCTCCAACTGCCGGATGCCGCCGAGAATCTTCGCACCGGTAGCGGGATGGCACATGACGGTTTCGTATTCCTCCACCGTCAGCTTGCCAGGTTTCCGCAAAACCGACTCGGGAATTCCAATCTTGCCGATATCGTGCAACAACCCCGCCAGGTAGATTCGCTGTACCTTGTCGGCGGAAAGTCCGCATTCCTCCGCCAGGCGCTTGGAGATCATCGCCACCCGCTGGGAGTGGCCGCGCGTGTAGGTGTCCTTGGCGTCGATGGAGGCCGTCAGGGCGTGCAAGACCCCCATCAACAGGTCCTTCATGTCGGCGTAAAGGCGGATGTATTCCAGGAACACCGCCGCCTGGTTGCCGATGGACCCGATGAGCTTGGAATCGACGCTGTTGAAATCGCCGTGTCGCTTGTTGATCGCCACCAACATGCCCAGGGAGCGTCCCTCTGCCGTCAGGGGCACGGCGACGAAACCACGGATCGCACCAAAACCCTCGCCGCAATCCTCAAAGGCGTTGTCCAGCACCGGACGGTTGTCCGCAATTCGAGGCAGGACGTGCCGCGCCAGCCAGGCATCCAACTGAGCGGATTCCAGGGCGATCTTCCCGGCGACCATGACTTCCGCCGGCGCCGATGGTCGCTCGTGGATCACCCCCACTGCCGCCGAGATGCTCATCACGTCCACCAGTTGCGTGCAGACCTGTAGCAGGAATTCCCTGGGCTGGCGCATCACGCTCATCGCGCCGCTAACGGCGTACAGCAGGTTCAGTTCCTCGTAGGTGCTGGAGAGGTTGGCGCTGAGGTTACCCAGTTCCTCCTGGGCGGTCCCAAGGGCCTGTTCCCGCCCCAGCGTCCAGCCCAGGATCCGCAGGAAATCCTCCGCCTCGGCGGCGCTGTGGCGAGCGGCGGCCTCGACGGCGGATAGCATCGTCGAACGGTCCAGTTGTAGATGGTCGCAGAGGCGGATGAAAGACTCATCCTGGAACATCTCACGCGGCGGATAACAGGCCACCACCGCCCCCACCAGGCGCCTGCGCTGGTGCACGGGCACCCCCACCAGACAGCATCCACAGGGTGCCTGCGACATGCCCGCCTGCCCTGCCCCGACGATGCGAGCGGCCAATCCACTAGCCGAGGCGACACAAAGCCCCCCCGACCCATGGACATACTGGCACAACCGACAGCAGGTCTGGAACCGTCCCACCGCCCGGGCGTGACTGTCCCAGATGGACATGCTCAGCCCCAACTCGCGCAGGTGCCCGCGAAGATGGACGAATGTCCGGCTTAAGCCTGAGGGCATGCGTGTCGTTGTGAGCATCGTTGCCATCGTTTCACTCATTTCCAGCAGGCTCGCGGACCGCCAGAAGCTCCTTTACCTTTACCAGCAACTCGCGCGGGGCGAACGGTTTGGCCATGACGGCTGATATCCGCGCCTCGCGAATTTCCTCCGGTTCGATGTCGAACTCCCTCGCCGTCAGCAGGATCGCCGGAACCTCCCGCGTGGCGGGATTGGCCCGAAGGGCGCGGCAAAGCTCCAGCCCGCTGACCAGCGGCATCTGATAGTCGGTTATGACCAGGTCGGGCCTCTCGATCATGCAAAGATCGAGGGCCTCTTCACCGTCGATGGCCGTGATGACCTCGTACCCGGCGTTGCGGAGTTTCAGCGAAACCACGTGCAGAATGTGGGCCTCGTCATCGGCGATGAGTATCTTGCCTGTCATATTCGGATTTTCCTGACCATTATCTCAGCATGGGCAGCTCGATGCCGAAGCGGCTGCCCTTGTTCACTTCGCTGGTCACCAAGAGCCTGCCGTCGTGGGCCGTCTCGATGATGTGCTTGACCAGCGTTAGTCCAAGCCCAGTGCCGGAGGCCATGCGATTGTTGGCCGCGACCCGATAAAACTTGTCGAACACGTGGGGCAGGTCGTCGGCGGGAATACCCACGCCCGTGTCGGCGACCTCACATGTCACCACGTTGCGGCGTTCGTCGGCCGTCACGGCCACGGTGACCGTTCCCCCGGGGGGGGTGTACTTGACGGCGTTGGACAGCAGGTTCAGCACGGCCTGGCAGATCATGTCGCCATCTGCCTCCACCTGGTTGAGCATCGGGGCCAACCGCTCCACAAGACGGATGTTCTTGTCCCTGGCCGCCGGGGCGGTTACATCCAGGGCCTGCCTGGTCACTGCCGTCAGACTGACGGGTTCGCGAACCATCTTCACCACGCCCGACTCGATCCGCGAGATGTTCAGGATGTTCTCGATCAACCGGTGAAGGCGGTCCGTCTCCGTGGAGATGATTTCGTAGAACTCGCGGCGGGTCTTTTCGTCGCGGGCCTCTCCGTCCACCAGCATCTCGACGTACGCCTTGATTGACGCCAGGGGCGTCTTCAGTTCGTGCGAGACGTGGGAGACGAAATCTGTCTTCATTCGGGCGATTTCCTTCTCCCGAGTTATGTCGTGCAGGACCGACACCACTCCGGCCACCCCGTTGGCCGGGGCCAGGACGCAACTGAGGGTCAGCGTGTAGGTTCGGTTGGCGCCTTTGTCCCCTACGATGTGCTCCACCACCTTGCGCGGGAAATTCGCGCCGTGGCTTCGCGTCTCACGGATCAGGCGTACCAACGTTGCGTCGCGGATCACGTCCTCGATGGTCTTGCGCACAACGGCGGAAGATTTAAAGCCGAAGAGTTTCTCGGCGGCTTCATTGGCCAAGATCAGTTCGTCGAAACGGTTCGTAACGATCACCACGTCGGAAATGGAAAAAATAATGGCCTCGGTATGGTTTTTTTCCGCCGCTGAGATACGGGCCTGAATCTGAAGCTCGCGGTTCTCCGCGCGGAGGGTCTCCTGCTGCCTGTGGGAGGCGGACAGGAAGTCATTCAGCGGACGGATGATCCGCGTCAATTCGTGCGTCCCGTTGGCCATCAACATGCCCACCTGCCCGGTCCGGGCCATCTGGTCCAGTTGCAGGGAGATCAATCCCATATCGCGGTGGACGCTCCTCCAGAACACCAGCAGCACCAGGACCGTCATCGCCGCCACCAGACCGAAGACCAGGCAATCCAATCCACGGCGGGGAAAGGCGTAACCCTTCATCGCCATGATGGTGGCGTAATAGGCGGCGCTGGCCCCCAGGCCAATCAACGCCACGCTCGCCAGTCCCAATCGCTTGGCCGTGGTCAAGAAGACCGATCCTCCAAGTACACCTCCGGGGGCGGGCGGCGCGAGCCGCCCGCCCGGCCGAAGGGCATCAATTCCGGGAACCGTCGCTAGGCCCCTCCAGGCCCGCAAGTTCCCGTGCTAATGGACTTCGTGGATTTGAATCCAGCGCGGCGGCATAGCATCGCTCCGCCTGAACCTCGTCTCCGGACAACTCGTGCGCCCTGCCCAAAAGGCATTGCAGGGTCACATCGGAGGGATGGTTCCGCACGGCCCCGATCAGCACTTCCATCGCCTCCTCAACCTGCCCGTTGGACAGGAGGGTATATCCCAGCAACCCGATGGCTTCCGTGCTGTCAGCCTGGAGCTTGACGGCTTCCCGGGCTGCGGCGGCGGCTCGGGCCGTCTCCCGGCAGGCCAACAGGGCCTTGGCCAGGTTGGTCCAGGCCTGGGCGGAATCAGGGGTTATGTCCTTGGCGCGGTAGTAGGCGTCGCAGGCCTCCGCTGGATGGTCCATCGCCAGCAGGCAGTCGCCCAGCATGGTATGGACCCAGGCGGCCTTGGGATAATCACCCTTGCCCGACAAGGTCGTTAGCGTCTCGGCTGCTTGTTCGTACTGTCCGGCTAGGAATCGAGCTTGGGCCAAGGCTTCCAGGTAACAAGAGTTCTTGATATCCAGGTCGCTGGCGCGCTGATAGCGGTCCGCCGCGGTGGCATACTCCTTGCGCATCATGGCCAGCCGGCCCGCCAGTTCGTAGATGCCCAGGGAGTCGCCGGCAGTCTGAAGGTTGAACTCAATGTACTCCTGGGCTTCCTCCACCCGGTCCATCTGGACCAGTACCTCGCCGGCTGCTATCACTGCATCGACGTTAGCCCCGTCCAACTGGCGTGCCCTTCGATAACTGGCCAGCGCCTCGTCAAACCGTCCGGCCTTCTCTTGCGCCACGCCTAGCAGGTACACCATATCCGAGGAATCCCCCTTCTGCCGACAGGCGATGGTCAATTCATTGGTCGCCAGCAAGTACTGCCCATTTTCAATATAAACCTTGCCGAGAACCACATGGGCATCCGTACATTCGGCGTCCTGGGCAATCGTCTCCTTGGCTTTCTTTTCAGCTTGATCCAATTGTCCTGTCTTGAGGTATTCACTCGCCAGGCCACAAGACACGGTCGCCCTGGTCCGGTACCATCTTTGATAGGCTGAGGCGCGGGCTTCCTTGCTGGTGCTGCCCTGCTGGCAGCCTGCCAGCGCGCCCAGTACCACCGCCGCCGCAATTATCATCCACTTCTTCATTTTCTTCATGTTCTTCATGGCTTGCTCCTTCAGGCTTCAGGCAAGACACTTGCCCAGCCTGCGCAAAATCCCTAAATTGACGCATAAGGCAAAAAAAATACTCACTGGGCCTTACCGCCCGCGTCACTGGGACATGTCGTCGGCGTCTTGGACTTCTCGACCGGTTGCGGTGCATGCAACAGTATCTCCTGCGTCACCACCGGCGGGGGGGCCGCCATGGACGGCGTCAGAGGGTCTTCATATCGTTGCGTGATCCCAAAGGCATCACGGACAACCGGTTCAACATTGGCTGCGTCGCGCGGTTTGGCCGGTGGGATCATCCGTTCCACTGGCCTGCCCAGGTCCTGCATCATCATTCGCTGAATGACGAAATGAACGGAAGTATCTTGAGCGTAATCTGACCAAAATGCCTTACCGGTGATACGTTCCCTTAGGCGAATAGCCTCTTCCATGCGCGGGGATAGCGACAAAGCCATGTCAATGTTCCACATCGCCTTGTCAGGCTTGTCTTGCGATATCGCCTGTCGCGCCCAGCTCATGTAGGTCTGCGCCAACCGGTCTCTTCCGAACCACTGCAAGCCCTTGCGCTGCCCGATGCGGAATCGCTCCACATCATTCTTGAGCTGTTCGCTAACGCCCTCGTCATGGGTATGCTGAATAATATGCGGTGTCAGCAGGATGACGATCTCCTTGCGAATGGTCGTGTCCTTGGTATATCGGAAGGCGGCGCCCACATAGGGGATATTGCCCAACACCGGGATCTGGTTGCGTAGATTGGTCGTCTCCTCCCGGAACAAGCCGCCGATGATGATCGTATGGCCGTCGCGAACCATGACGTTGCTGGTCATTTCGGTGGACACGCTGCTGGGTACGACGTTTTGTTCCAGGGTCTGGACGGTTCCGGTGCTGTCTTCGGGGTGGATTTCCAGACGGATGAAACCGTCCCTGCCGATGTACGGCCGGACAATCAGGCGGGTACCTGTGTCCAGGAACTCCACCGATTGGGTGACCTGGCCCTCGGTGGTGGTGTTGGTAAGGTAACCCATGTGGGTGCCAATGAGCACCTCGCCACGCTGCTTGTTGACGATCAACAACTTGGGATTGGCCAACACGGTGACATCGGTGATGTCCTCCAGCGCCGTAATGAAAGCGGCAACGTTATTGCTTACGACACCGATCGTCATTCCTCCGCTGGTGGTGGGAAGGTCCGTGCGAATCGTGGCGGCAGGGGCATTTTTCAAACTCGCACCACTCAGTCCGGCGTTAGCCATGTTGCCCAACGCAGTGGAGGCCGAGCCGAGGGTTTCAAAATCAATGCCCTCCAGGGTGCTGAAATTGATGCCCAGGGCGTTGTTCTCCGTCAACTTGGCATCAAGCATGGTTACTTCCAGAAGCACCTGGTCGGGTTTGACGTCCATTTCGGCGATGATCTTCTCGACCTCCTTGAGGTTGTCCTCATAGTCCTGGACGATCATCGCATCGCTTCCAGCAAGGTTATTGCCGCCTGCTTCGCTGTTACTCTTGGCAATGCCGACACTGGCGTCCGGCGTAATGGAAACCACCGCGTCCCTTGATAGCGCTGGGGCAATCAGTGTCTTGGCGTCGGTCGCTCGGACATAGGCCAGGCGGAAAACCCGTGTGGCCAGCTTGCGCTCCGACTTGAGCACGTCCTCCAACTGCTTGGGGGTGTAGACGTAGATGAAGTTGTCCTTTTCGCGGTAGACAAACCCCGAAGACTCTAGCACCGCCTCCAAGGCGTCCTTAAAGTTGACGCCGTACAGGTCAGCCGTCACCGTTCCGGTGACCTCCTTGGTAGCGACGATGTTTTTGCGTCCCTGGGTGCTGAGGAGCTGGAGAACGCCCCGCAGATCGGCGCCCTGGACGTGGATTTCAAACGTCCCCGGTCGAGACATCCGAACCGCCAGGGCATTGACGGGGTTCCCTACCACTGGCTTGGCCGCCGTAGGAGTCTTGTCCGGCGGGAAGGTCGAGCGAGTGGGTTGGCTGGTTGCCACGACGGGATGCGTGGTCGTCCATTGAGTCGGGTCAGCCGCCGCGAGTTTACCGTTACCTTGCCGAGCCGAAACGCTCAGCGGAGAAGCAACGCCCGCCTCCTTGGCTATAGCGCTGCCAACGTAGGCCAGCGCCGCCACGGCCACGACAATAATCGCCGCGCCGCCAAGGCGGTTCCTGGTGTGGTGCCTGGTCATGTGTCATACTCCTTACTAGGGTTCGGCCGCTTCCTCGATGGCAGCCTGAGTCTGGTTTTTCATCGACCCGCCTCTGAAGGCAGGCGAAGGTCCTCAATCATTTCATTGCGATGCTCACTCTTATTCCGTTCTTCTCCAGCGTGCATTGGCGCGGGCCGATCTCCACGACTTTGTAACCGTTGATCGTTTCGCCCACGCGAAGCACTTGGCCTTCGATGATGGCCGTGGGAGTCGCCGACAGCATCGTGCTCTGGAGGGTCAGTTCCCTCGCCCTGGCCAGGATGGCCTCCCGCTCGGCGGCCACATCGTCAGTCTTGACCGAGGCAAATTCCACGGGAACCCCGTCGATCTTTCCGGGGGGGAAATACTTGGGATTGGTGGCAAATATGTCCCGTGTGATAGTCGTGTCGATGGGACCGAGGTTCCTAACCTTCCCGTCGTGGTCCGATTCGCCGGTTTCGGCGGTATCGGGTTCGCCGGACATCGCGGGCTGGGGATCCGTCGAATTCCTGACCGTCGTGTCGGCCGACGCCGTGGCGGGTTTTCCCGCCTTGAGCACCACGCGGCCAATGACCACCATGGCCACCAGAAGCAAGACCGCCATGATGACCGTCTTCTTCTTGTCCCGTTTGAGTTCCGCCAGCAACTGTTTTTGAAAATTGGACATCATCGGGCTCCGCACCGCCCCTGCCGGTCCTGGCCGGGTCAGGTTTTGGTGAAATAGATGTTCATCAGCAATTCGATCTCCAGCACGTCGCCGTCCTTGGGCGACAGGATCGCCAGCTTCTGCACGCGCGTAATGCGCTGCATCCCGTCGATGTTCTTGAGGAACTCCGCCAGCGCCAGGTACGACCCGCGGAAATGCATCCGGATGGGCATGGTGTTGAACAGTTCCTCGCTAGTGGGATTTTCCGTCTCCATGTGGGCCTCGGAAAGCTGGGAACCGCTCTGTATCTGCGTGATTTCCTGAAGGAAAACGCCCAGTTCCTTGCTGCGTGGCAGACGCTGGTCGAAGTCCTTGTACCGGCCCTTCATTTCCTGGACCTTACGCAGCATTTCCGGCACGACGGAGGCGCGCTTAGAGTCGCTCTCCAGCGACATCTTCTGGGCGGTGATCTGCGTCCTCAGGTCATGGAGCTTGCGGTTCTGGGGGCTATAGATTCCCACGACGGCCGCCCCGACCAACACCATCGCCACCGCCACCATCACCCAGCTTTGTCGCGTGAATTTGATCATGGTTGTCGCTCCATCGCCTCAGCGGACTACGTAACAGCTCGCCTGGAATTCCCTGGCGCTGCGCCCGCGGAAATCCACATTCTTGGCGTAGCCCATGTTGACGTCCTCAAACAACCGCCCGGCAGAGAGCTGCGCGATGAAGTTGGCCAGGTCCACGTCCGAGGGCGCCAGCCCGGTGAAGATCAGTCGCACTCGCTTGACGACCTTCTCCCTGGGGAGGTTGTCGGCCGACCGTGCCGAGGAGTCGCTTCTTTCCTCGGCGGGCTTCAGCGGAATCCGCAACTCAACGGCCTCGAGGTTCAAGCTCGTCAGCACGATGCTATCGGGTAGCAGACGTCCCATCTCCGCCAGCACTTCCAGGGTGTTGACACGGCTGCCGAGTTGTTCATCAATGCGCTTCTTGATCATCAAATCCGCCTGCTGGCTTTCCAGGTCGCTTCGGAAGGCCAGTTGGTGTTGGACGTTGGCGAATTGGTCATTGAGGGAAACCTGTTCCGCTCTGGCGGCGCTGATTCGCTGCTGGCGGGCAAACGCCAACACCGTCAGGGCCAGCACGCAGACCGCCAACAGGCAGCCCTGCCTTATCAGGCTGGCCCGGTGGGCGCGCTGCGACCGGATGCTTTCAGGCAGAAAGTCGATTTTCTCCATGGTCCAACTCCGTTTGATCGCCCAATTCCAGGTCCCGGATGGCCAGTCCCGCGCAGGTGGCCCACTCCACCTGTGCGGAACGATCGCCGCCCAGGTCCGTGTTGTTGACCGCGATGCCCTGAAGCGGATGGCCCAGCGTGCATTCCACGCCCAGGCGTTCACCGATAATCTTGGTGACGAACGGGTCATATGCCTCCCCGCCGCTGAGGATGACCTGTGCGGGACGAAGCCCGCGGAAAGTCACCGAGCAGTACCGCAGGCAAAGGGCGATTTCGCCCGACAATGCCTCCACGTGCGCCCGTACGGCATCGTGGATGTTCCAGTCCAGTGATTCCGCGTCGGACTTGTCCCGCTGGGGCTCGCCTGGACCGGATGGGTTGGCGGCCAGTTCCCCGGCCTTCTTGACGCGGATCTGTCGCGCGTCGGCGTAGCTGAGGTTGAACTGCGTGGCGACGGCCTCGCTGAACTTGCGCCCGCCGATGTCGATGCTCTTGATGAAGACGATCTGCCGGCCGCGGGCGACCACGACGCGCGTGGCGGAACAGCCCAGGTCCACTACGACGCTGACGGTCTGCTCGTCGTCGCGGCGGCGCAGGAACCGCTCAAAGCCGCGAAACAAGGCCACCGGCGCGGCGTCGATGTGCTCCGGGGCCAGTCCTATGTCCGCCAGCAGGTCGATGTGGGCGTCGATGACCTCCCGAGGGGCCGCCAGCATGATCACCTCGCGGGCCGTCTCATTGCCGTTGCGGACTTCCCCGGCGTCCAGGTAGCTCAATTGGTCCGGCGCGAGGTCGAAACCGAACCTCTCCTTGGCCTCCCACTTGACGGCCTCGCGGAGTTCCGCCTCCGGCATGCTCGGCAGGCGCACGCTCTTGATGGAAAGTTCACCGCAGGAAAGCGCGGTGACGACCTTGTGCCCGCTGAAACCGTTCGCCCCCAGCAGGTTCCTGACCGTCGCGACGACTTCCTTGCGCCACGCGGCGGGGTCCTGTTGGGCCTGGCAGGCCATCCGGGCCATCCCCGCGGCGATGATGGACCAGGATGCCGGGCTCCGCCGGACCTGGAGCATCTTGACGCTGTCGGCGCCGATGTCCAGGGCAATGGGCAACCGCTTGTTCCGCACCAAAAGGTTCAGCATATTGGGCCTCTTGCGTCCCGTGTCTGTTGCTATGGTCCTGTGCGCGTCACCGTGACTTTTCCCGTCGCCGCGGCCACGTCCAGCCGGTAGGCGTGCTCACCGGCCTG
>PMBX01000153.1:0-5183 GCA_003153915.1 Phycisphaerales bacterium | reverse complement strand
GCAACGTTGAAGGTCACCGTCACGGGCGTCTGTGAGGTAATCGCCGTATCCTGGGCGTACTGCAAATCCGTGGCGATCATCCGGGCAGCCGAGGTCGCCTGGAAGCTGGCGGTGCTTATGGCGTTGGGGATCACCACGGCGGCAGTGATGGCGATGATCACCAGGACCATCATGATCTCCACCAGCGTGAAGGCCGCCCTATTCGGTCGTCTTTTGCGTGTCGCTTGAGGTTGTGTCATTGGTTTTTCCTCCACCGCCCGCATCCGCGGCAGCGACCATCTGGACCTTGGCCGTTCCGCTCTCCAACAATCGAGCGATCTTGTCCAGCTTCTCGTTGGTTTGCCCCTGGAGTCTGGTCATCTCCGAGATGTCGATGGCGCTCTGTGGCTGGTACCGCATCGGCTCGGCCGCCCCGGCGTTGCGGGCCATCGGCACGCCGTCGGCCCAGAAACCGACAATCAGCACCGTCAGGAGCACCACGATCGCCGTGAGGCAAAACCGCGTGTACCTGTCCACCAAAACCGTCTTGGATCGTGTTTGCGTTTTCATCTACATATTCCTTTCCGCTTGAATCCCAAGTCATCGGTCCCAACTTGCGACTTCCATTGCTGCTGTCATCGCCCAGGCGTCGAACGACGGACCGAATCGACGCGCTGCCGGGGGTTCTTGTTCATCCATTCCAACGAGTCACCTCAAATTGCCCACCTTGCGAACCGGAGACGTACAGGGCATGAATCTGATCGGCAGTGAGGACCTTGTCTAAGATGGCCGTATCGTCCATTGTCCCGTGGACGCAACTGAACAACCCAGGCGCGGTACCGATGCCGAAATACAGCTTTCCGTCGGAACCATATTGCGGATCGTACTGGTAGGTGTATGTCCCAGCCGGCTGGCCGTTTACGTAGCAGGTGACCTGTTTGGCGGCGGAGTCGCGCACCATCGTGACCTGATACCACTGGCCGGTTTGCAGGTTGGTGTCGAAGCTAGCGCTCTGGTTGAGGCCCCAGAGGCACTCGTGCTTGTAGGTCAGGTCGCCACCCTTCTTGATGCCCACCTGGAAAAGAGTGTTGTTCTTTCTCCCCTCGCCGAAGTCGCCGCTGGCCACAAAAGCGTCGCCCAGAATGTTAAGAAGCGGAAAGGCGTCGAATTTGACCCAGGCGATGACGGTAAGGTCTTGTTTCAACTGGAAATCGGGGGTGTTCACCTCGCCCCAGTCGGCCCATCCGTCAAAATGCACCGCCGTGTCGTTGTCGGGTAGCGCGCCGGCCACCCCCAAATCCACGTTATGATAGGTACCATTGTAAACGCCGGTCTCATCGGTGATCGTGGAGCCCGATTTCTCGCCCATGCGCCAGTAACCCATGGGTTCTTGGGCCATGATCATGTCGCGATAGTTTCCGATGCAGGTGACGTCCATAGACGACCGCTGGGTTACCCCGCCGGTCGTCGCCCGCGCGAAGACGGTGTATTGCCCCGGATGGCTAGAATCGGCAATGGANNGAAGACGTAGCTCTCCCCGCTGTTATCGGCCTGGTAAGGCCCCAGCGGGTGGTTCTCGCTGCTGCCGTTCAGCGACGAGGGATTGGTCCACATCACGTACAGGGCATGTTGCAGGCCCGACTCCGCCAGGTATTTCGCCCGGGTGGCATTGAGAAGGTTATGGCTGCTATTGAGCTTCACCGAGGCGCTGGAGGCGTAGCTAAGGCCCAGCACGACCGCCACGGCAACGATTATCAGCACCAGGATCAGCGCGAAACCGCTCCGCCGCCGTCGGGTGAGGCTGTTGCGAACGTTCTTTCGGTACATCGTCATTCCTCCCAATCCAGCGGTGATGACGGCCTGTCAGTTCGGGGCGGTCAGCACGTACACGTTACCCGCCATTTGCACCCTGCTGGTCAGTCCCGCCCGGGTGGCCGCGGCGCTGCGCAGGGTGACCGCGCTGTCGCCGGTCCCGACGGTGAGCTGAAACCGCACCAGGTGACTTAGCGGGGCCGTGGGCCAGACGCCAAACTGCCCCGCCGCCACGTCCGTCGCCAGCACCGTCGTCGTGTTGTAGGCGTTGCCGGTTATCAGCGACGTCACGGTATTGACGCTGGCCAGGTCCGCCAATGTCTTGGTCACGTCCAGCGCCGCACGTGTCTGGGCCGACATCGTCGCGGGGAAGACCACGCGGTTGAGGCGAATCTGCCCGCTGGTAGTGTCGCAACTCAGTAACACCGTCTCGCTAAGGTTGATCTGCCCGTCACCGTTGGTATCGTCGGCCCAGAGCACCATCGCCGTCGATGAAGACGCCGTCACCAGTTTGGCGCTTCGGATCGTTTTTTGTATCTTCATCACGACGTTTCGAGCGGTCTGTACGGACTGGTAGAAGTTCTCCCCGTACTCGGTGGCATCCCCCAGCACCATGGAAACCCCGGCCACCGAAAGCCCTATCATCGCGGTGATCGTCATCGCGATGGTCATTTCCATCAGCGTGAAACCCAGTCTGTTTCGTATACGGCTCATGGCATCTCTCCTGGAAATCGCTTCCAGCCCCCTCAAGGCATCTTGTAGACCAGCCGCGTCAGCGTGATCAGCGGCGTGTTGTTGTAGCGAATCTCCACCACAACGCGGATGAAAGTCGCCGGCTGGCCCGTGGGCTGCCCACTGACATAGACGTATTGCGCCGTAACGTACCGTGACAACCCCGCTGCCGCGGCGCCGGTGATGACCGTGCCGTTAGCGTCGGCGATATTCCCGGGAGTTTCGGTGTAACCATGGTAGTCGTCGATGTTGTCAAATTTGTCTCGCGTGGTCTCGCCCGTTTCAGGTCCGGGCGTACTGGCCCCCTGGGGATCGTCAAATGGTTTGGACAGGATCTCCTCCATCATCTCCTGGGCCAACGCAGCCGCCAACGTCTGCCTTCCGTCAAGCTGTTCGCTGGCCGCCGCGGTGGAAAAGGGCATGGTGATGGCGAAGATGGCCATCGCCAGGATGGCGGTGGCCAGAAGAGCTTCCATGAGGGTGAAGCCTCGTCCGCGTTCATGGTGCGGTCGATTCATGGTAAACATCCTCAGTAGTCGTAATAGGCCACTCCCGAGTCGTCCTGGCCGGTACAATCGGCCTTGACGGTCAGTGTCGCGGGTTGACAGATCCACCCATGGGAGCCATCCGGAACAGCGGGAACGCTCTCTTCGTCAGGAATAATCTGAACCGTGGCCAGGCCGTTGATGGGATTCGGTGGAATTTCCCGCATGTAGGGTCCCAAGGGGAAGCCCGGTGTCCCCGGCGCCGCTATCTCTCCGGTAATCTTGGAAGCCTGGGTGAGGTAGGTGACAAAGGCGGCCTCGGTGGGCACAGTGTCCGGGTCGCAACCTGGATATCCGGGAGGCATGTTGTGTTGACCGGCGAAGACCTCCACCTGCATCCGCATGACCCGCAGGTCGTCGGCCAACATGCTGGCCCGAGCGGTGGCGGCGGCGTTGGAGAATTTCGGTACTACCATCGCCGCCAGGATGCCCAGCACGACGACGACCACCAGGACCTCCACCAGGGTAAATGCCTTGTTGCGTGCGGAACGCATATTTCCATTGCCTCATTGAAACTGCCCGGTTCGTCCGGGGCCATACTTCCCAAAGTGTGTTACCCGCTGCCCAAAGCGAATGATTCGCCGTTTCAACACCCTCGGCCGGGGCTGAGGAAACCTCAGTCCCGGCCCGGGAGAATCCATCACAAACACAGGCAATCCCTTGCCGTCATACCTCGTTACAGCGCCGCATGTGTGGCGTTGTCGTCGGGGGCCAACCGCGAGGTGGCGCTGTCGAAACGCCAGCCGTCTGTGCCAGCTCCGGCCGCGGCGCCATCCACGCGAACCGTCTTTAGACCGTTAAACGCATTGGTCGAGAAGTTCTGCATGTAGGGGCCGAAGGTCGTGCCGCTCGTCTGACCGTACTTGTCGGTCTTGCCGGTCATGCGAGCGACGAAGTTGGCCGTGCTGGCCGCCCAGGTCACGCCGCTGTCGGCGGACTGCACATTCGGGTAGTGGTCCAGGTGCTGGATTTTGTACACCTCCAACTGGCTGCGGAGCGTCTGGAGATCGTTGGCCAGCGCCGATAACCGCGCGTCATTGGACGCCGAACTGAACTGCGGTATGACGATCGCGGCCAGGATGCCCAGAATGATCACGACGATCAGAATTTCCACTAACGTGAAGCCTTGATTGCGAGTCATGAGTGGCCACCTCTCGAAATTCGTTTGCGTTTTGCTCGTACATGCCCTCTTGGGGGCGACGATTCCGTTCTTTCCATGGGCCGTTATTCTCCGTTGACGATGCGGCCGGCTGCAAATCTCCGGCGGCTGGTTCGCAAACTTTCCGAAGCATGTCTTACCGGCAACACTAAACAAGAACGGTTTCCGGCTCAGATGCACCCCCAGGCCGGGGCTGAGGAAACCTCAGTCCNNCAATATCATTGCGGCCGGTGCTTCCTTGGCGGCTGCCGCGTGGGCTGCATGGCTTGTCGCTCCGAAGCGATTCGCCCGCTCGGCATTGCCCCTGCTCGGTACACAAGACTGGCCGGCTGTCCCAACCTAGGCATTCACCTCCCTTCGGGTCAGCCATCGAGCAGCTCATCGTGGCAGGTTCCGCCTGCCGCTTTTGCGCGGTCCACCGGACCGCTCCGTAAGCCACACGGTCATTCCGTGGGCATAATCGGTTGATTCATGAGGGGGCTTGATTAACAAAAGAGCGTATGGATGTGTGATCTGCCGCGGTTTGCTGGCTTGGCGGTNNCGGCCGTCCGTATGCCTCGACTTATCGAGGCCCGCGGTTTTGCGCCCCGCGCCTCTTTATGCATGCGCGGATTGCATGTAGGGATTTCTCCCCGCCCATCGGGCGCGGACCGCACCGAAGGGCCAACGATAGCCTACGATTCATTTCGTAGCTGGGCAAAGACAACCCTTTTTTCCGGTCTTGTGATTATAAAATGGCTTGGCCGCATCGGCCTTTCATTGGAGCAAAGCCATTTTCCAGAAGTAGTTGCCTCTGAAGGCTGGTCGTTACATTGACATTGAACAGCTGGATGAATTGAAATATCCGGGGCCTGGTTTTCCCCCCCCCGCCGATACGGCCGCTAGGACCTCTGCGCTAAATGTGTTTCAAGTTCGCATACAAATAATGCCCCCGCCGCCTACTTGTAATATACTTC
>PMBX01000041.1 GCA_003153915.1 Phycisphaerales bacterium | reverse complement strand
TTGACCATCTGCGCGGCGAAGACGAAGGCCCCCATCACGCCCACAAGGGGCAGCTTGTCTGGTTCAATAAACTTCTTTGCCCGCAACGAGGCAACCGCAATGGCTGCCGCGGCAAGGCCCAAAGTCAGCAAGGCCGTGGAAGGATTGAGCAACTCGTTGGCCATGTGCATCGCCAGCATCATGTTCTCTCTATCAGGGGCGTGTTGCCCGCTCGTCAGTATTACGTTTTATTGGCATAGTATTATCGGCGATGGTGTTATGCAAGAGGAAATTCGTATGAACAAAAAAACCGTCCCCTTGGAACAATAAAAACCGTCCGGTCATATTATGACGGCCCGCCGGCCTAGGTAAGAAAACCCGCACACCTGGGCCTACCGGCCCGGAACCTGTGCCTATCGGCTCAGAACCCGCTTGCCCTACCACTATGGCAGGCCGCGCGTGCTTGTAGACCGTCGGTTCAGCCGGCGGTTGTTTCTTTACCCGCTTGTGGCTGGATACACGCCTTCGCGGCGCCACACATCGACGATCAGTTCATATCGCTCCAGCGGCAGGCCCGTGTAGACGCAGTTGCTGGTGGAGAAGATATACCCGCCGCCGGGCATCCCGCATCGCAGGGCGTATCGCGCCGATTCGGCGACCTCCTGATCGCTGCCGCTTTGCAGCAGGCCGCAGTTGACGTTTCCAATCAGGCAGACCCGCCCACCCACCAGCCGCTTGACCTCGGCGATGTCCACCCCGCCTTGTGGGTCCAGGCTGTGCAGGGCGTGCGGGCGGGCGTCCACCAGGTCAGCCAGGATCGGCATGATGTTGCCGTCGGTGTGCTTGATGATGTAAAAACCCAGTTGACGATAGCCCGCGATCAACTGCCGCAGATAGGGCGTCACAAACTCGGCGAACATCGCCGGCGACAGGAATGGCCCCTGGTTGAAGCAATAGTCGCTGCACAGCGCCATGCCGTCCAGCGCGCCGTGGCGGCGGAACTTCTCACCGCGCTTCAGAGCCTCATCCACCATGCGCTGGGCCTTGTCCTTGACCTGGCCGGGGTTGTCGGCGATGTCCTCGATGAACTTCATCATGCCCGCCCCGTCGGGAATCGCATAGGTGGCGTCGCCGTGGATCATCAGGAAGTAGTACATCCCGGAAATGTTGCGTATCTCCTCGAGCAGCCGCATGAACTCGCCTTCACCCGGATCGGCGATGCCCATGGGGTGGACAAAGATGGCGGAGTGGCCGTAACGGCGGGCGGTGGCGACGTACAGGTCGGCGGCATCGCGGCGGTGCAACTGCCGCTCGACGTCGGACATCTGGCTCCATTGGCCGAAATACCGGTGCGTCGGGTGCACCCGCCCGAAGGCCTCCATCGTCAGAAAGAACACCAGCTCGAAGTGCGGCACCAGGCCGGGGGGCTGTTTGCCTTCCAGGGCCATGATGAACTTCTGGCGAGGCGTGGGCGGGACCACAACGGCGGGGATGGGCATGTTCACACTCCTGGGACTGCCTGTTGCCAAAGACATCGGCTGTAAAAGTCCCACATTCTACCCCCGCCGACGGAGCGGGTCCAACACACTTTCGATGATGGGTGCCATCTGGGTGCCATGCTCATGGCTTAGCCATGAGCATGTCTGGTCTTTTGTCTCTCAATAGCAAAACATGGCCACGCGGCGTGGCCATGGCACCCGCCGACGCGACAGGTCCAACATGCTTTCGGCGCTTGCTTGCGGAAAGCATTTTGCGTATGCATTGGTCCCGCCGAAGCGGGAGTGAAAGCATGGGATGCACAATGACCAGCCGCGAAATCGTCCGCCGCTGCATAGAGCGGCGCGACCCGCCACGGATCGCCTGGCATTTCGAGGTCACGCCAATTGAAGGATACGTGCGGAGAGAAACGGATTTCCGCGGCGTGGACTTCGGCATCAGCCCGGATTTCCGGCCCGACTCACCCGGCAGGACGGAATGGGGCCACCGCATGGAGACCTTGGACCCTTCCGGCGAGGGCGTCGGCGAGCCGCGCGACAACCCCCTTGCCGGCGGCTGGGACTCGCTTGATACCTATCGCTGGCCCGATTTTAGAAACGAGGCCCGCTATGCCGGCCTGGACCGCAACGTCGCCCGCGGCCACGCCGACGGAAAATACGTCTACGGCGTCATCCCCTCCCTGATGCTCCTGCCAGCCTTCCTGCGTGGCATGGAGAACTGGTTCATGGACCACGTCCTGGCCGAGGACCAACTGGCGCGGCTGCTGCGGGGGATTCTCGACATCCGCCTGCTATTGATCGAACGGTATCATCGCGCCGGCGCGGACGCTGTAATCACTTACGACGACATGGGCACGGCCGAACGCACCCTAATCAGTCCGGGGCAGTTCCGGCGGCTGTATTTGCCCCCCTACAAGGCCACCTGCGACGCCCTGCACAGCCGCGGCATGCATCTTCTGCACCATTGCTGCGGGCAGGTGCGCGACTTCATGCCGCTGCTCATCGAGGCCGGCTGCGACGTGATCCAACTCGACCAGCCGAAGCTCATGGGCATCGACTGGCTGGCGGAACATTGCGGCGGAAAAATCTGCTTCTGGAACTGCGTGGATATCCAAGCCACCATGCCCTACGGCGACCCTGCCGCCATCGACGACGAGGCACGCCGGCAGGTGGAAAAACTCGGGGCCTTCGGCGGCGGATTCATGGTCAAGGCCTACCAGCAGCCGAATTCGCTACGATTCACCAAACGAGCCTTCCAGGCCATGGTCGCCGCGTTCCACCGATACGGCGACCCGAATAATCTTTCCCCTCTTGACGACATCCCCGGCGAAGTTTTGTAGGGCGTGCAACTTGCCCGAAGGGCCCCTTCCGGGGTTGCACGCGCAATATTAACGGCATTTCAAATTGCGCGAGCAACAATAGTTGCTCGCCCTACCGGCTGTCACAGAAAAACCGTAGATATGTGTGCCACCCCCCAAACGTAGCGAAGCGTAGTTTGGGGGTGACGATCGACACCCCCAACCCTAAAGGTTGGGGGTGGCACGAATATCATACCGCAGTTTTGCAATGCCACCTGCCGAATGGTGTTCTTGATCCGTGTCCG
>PMBX01000002.1 GCA_003153915.1 Phycisphaerales bacterium | reverse complement strand
CACACGAATGATTGCTCCCGCATGCAACGAGACTGCAATCCGTCGCAGCTATCTGGGTGAAGGCCAGAGTAGCAACCAGCGGCTGACATGTTTGACAGGGGTTAACTGGATTGACCACGCCACCGTCATATAGACTCCCGCTAACATAGCATCCCGACTGGCACGCACCATTCCCGCAGATCTGCCCGTTACCGCAGCTGGTACCGTTGTCATTGTTGGACCAGCCCGAGGTCGAGGACGTCGGCTTGCAGATCTGACAGACGTTGGCGGTGTTGGTCGTGCCGCTGTTGACGAGCACTCCACCGATCCAGCACCCGCTCTGGCAGGTACCGCCGCTGCAAACCTGGCCGCTACCGCAGGTCGTCCCGTTGATGCCGACCGTCCACGAGGTTGTCGCAGATGCCGTCTGGCAGGTCTGGCAGGCATTCAGCGGGTTGGCGGCAGTGTTTGCGTAGTAGCTGCCCGAGATGAAGCAGCCTGGCTTGCAGGTCCCCGCGTTGCAGTACTGGCCTGCTCCGCAAACCTTCCCTTCGTCAGCGCTCGACCAGGCGGAGAGCGACAAGGCCGGCTTGCAGACCTGGCAGGTGTTGGCAGGATTCGGTGCATCGCTGGCATACGAGGTTCCGCCAATCGTGCAGGTCGTGGGTGCCAGATCGGGCCCCGCCTCGGGCCCGAGTGGAACGTCGAGGCCAAAGTCTGCCCCTACTTCTGCCACCACGGGCTTTTCCGCTCCCAGGTCTGCTGGCGGCGGGACAAAGGGATCGGTGGGTGCATCGGGCAGACCGGTCTCCGCGCCCTGAGGCAAGTCCGGCGCTGCATCGATTGGGGCATCGACGCCAGTGTCGAGAACGGTCCCTATCTCCTGACCAACATCAAGCGTGGGGCCGCTGTCACGGTTCATCGATGAGACATCCACCCCCGCACCGGACGTGTCAACGGGCGGGATGCCGGCAAGGTCCGGCCCTGCGCCGGCCTCGCCTGACATCGCCGCGTCCCCGTCCTGCTTCCGGTTGAGGCACCCCGCCGCCAGGACCGCCACCGCGCCAAGGATCCCGAGGCAATTCTTCAAGGTCATGCACATCTCCTGTCGGTCCACGAGAGAAGCTTCTGTCAACCCCTTGGCCCCCTTGGCCATGACTTTCGGATGCTGCCTCGTTTCATGGGCGTTGGCAATATGCAACGCCCCTTGCTGCCACCCGGTCTTCGGACCCAAGTGTGATCAGCCCGGTGGGGTAGCCTGCTGGGCCGCATCGACGAAGATGCTAGCCTTCCAAAGACGCTCAGCGGATGAAGTAGACGTCGTCGACCCAGATCTCGAAGTCGTTGGGGGTCGGCGGGCTCGTGCTGAAATCCGCGTTCACTTGGATGGCGAAGCCCGTGAGGTGCGCTACATCCAAGTTCGATTGATTGACTGGGTCTGCGGCCGCGTGGAAGCCCTTGTTGTACTGGTCTTGGCGGGTGTCGGCGAAATACACATCGAATCGCTTCCACGTGGTATCGATTTTGTAGTCTTGGTAGGCGGGGAAATACGCGGCATCCTCACCGAACTTGACCAGAAACGGGCTGCAGTTCGCGCTCGTGTTGGCCGCGTAAACACACTGGGTGATCCCGGCGTCCGTAGCGTCTGTGCCGGCGAAGCTGGCGTCGCCATCGGTATAGATGTCCTTGAGGCTGACCTGGACGTGGCTGATCGGCGCTGCGCCCTTGGCCCAGAAGGAGATGCCCTTGTACTTGGAAGCGTCGTAGGGGCCCTTGAAACCGCTTGCGTCGATGGGCTCGAAGTCGGTACCGAGGGCGGCCCCCCAGACGCCCCATCCCGTCGCATGGGTGTGGAAGGAACCCTTACGGCTGCATTCATCATTACCGTTGTCTGGGTCGATGGGATAGGCCTGGCCCGTAACCAGCGGCGGTTCGAACACCCCTTTGATGCTCTTGTCATCGTAGAGGTAGAACCCACCCTGTCGGCCGTCAGCTGGATTCAGACCGTTGTCGGTCTTGAAATCGGCGATCAAGTCGTCCGTGTTCGATAAGCACTTGGACACGACGGCGTCCGCCGTGTCCGCCGTGGCCACCGGCCCCGAGTCTTTCACTGGCTTCGCCTCGTCCTTCGTGCATGCAGACATCACCATCGGGCTGGCCAAGGCCAGCAATACACAAACGTGTCTGAGTGTCATCGAAGAACCTCGAACGAAGCCAGTTGAGAGCATCGGTATTGCGATAGCAAACCCTCTAGTGCATGAAGTTGCCGGTCATTATGAGCGCGGTCAAGAGGCCGACGGTCGCATTGTAGTAGGAATAGGGCGTCTTCCCGGCGGCGTCGACCGGGGCCATGGTGCCGCGCGTGATGGAATCGAAGACCGACATGTAAGCGTCATTGAGGTAGGTCTGGTTGCCGGTGGCCATGGCGCCCACCGCGGAGGTGCCAAGAATCGAGGCCGAGTTGGGCGCGGTGCCCGACACGGCGCCACCACTCGGTGTATACATGTCGAGGACGTAGCCGATTCCGTTGGCGGCCGCGCTCGCGAAGAAGGCGGTGTTCTTCGTCGTATAGGCCTTGGCTTCCGCCTGTCCGTTCCAGCAGTAGTCGAGACCGAGGCGCATCGGGATCCGGTGCGAGTCGTATTGGTAGTCGGTGTCGGTCGACGCGCCATTGCTGGCCGCTACCGTGCAGCTGTTACCACACCATGCCGGAATGAGGCCGTTGCTGCCAGCGATGGTCCCGATGGCAGTGTACACGGCGGAAACGACACCGTCCCAATTGTGGCCAGTATCCCCAGCGGCCTTGAACGCCTTGTAGTAACCAGGAGCGAAGTACGAGGCGTTGGTGATGCCGGTGCCGCTCGTGCCCGTCGGCGCGCCGTAGTTGCTGCCGCCCTTGGGCAGCAACGTGCCGCTGTCGATATCCTTGGACCAGATGTCCGAGATCATCGTCATCGCCTTGGACTTGTACGATCCGCCCCAGGCCTTGTCGGCCATGAGGAGGGCAAACGCGGCGTCCTCGTCCGCGTCCGTGGCCGAACCGCCAGATGCGGAGCAGGCGGAGCCGGTTCCGCCGCCGCCGCCAGCGCCAGGGATGCACCAGGTCATGAGGGTGCCGGCCGCAATGTGACCGGTCCAGTAGCTGTAGAGACTGTCGAACAGAGCCTGGTCATTCATGTTGACGGCAATCAGCATGCCGTAAGCAATACTCTCGGAAACGGCGTCGTTGGCGTTCTCGGGACGAATGACCGCGTTGTTCTTGACGAAGGTCGCCTTCCACTGGTTGTAGGCGGGCACGAGGTACTTGGCGCTCGCGCTCGGCCCTTGGGGCTTGATGCAGCTGCCCCAGCTGCCGGGGCTGGCGATTGGGAATCCCGTTCTCGTCTGCAAACCCGAGTCATCCTTGGTGAACTGGACGTCGTCAATCCAGATGTCGAAGGTACCTGCCGTGGCGCCCGAGACCTTGGGGAATCCGTTGTCTTGGTAGGATGAAATCTGAAGGCCCAGAACGTCCTTGGGAACAAATGGAGCCGCCTGACACTTGGGGGTGGAAGGAGCCGTCCCGCAGCCCGTGGAATCCGGAACCCAGCGCGGAACCAGCGTTCCGAAGGGAACGGTGATGGTCTGCCAAGTGGAGGAGATCGCGTTTGCCGTCCAAGGCGTGTACAGCATTTGGCCGCGGGTATTGTAGAG
>PMBX01000018.1:1355-8525 GCA_003153915.1 Phycisphaerales bacterium | reverse complement strand
GTGAAACTGGCCGACTCTCTGGAGGCCGCCAGGACGCGCGTGATAGCCGAGGTGGAGCGGGAACTGTCGGGCGAGAGGACCGCCGGATCGCAGTAGTGACCCAATTGAAATGCTACCTGAGAAGGTGGGGGAGAATGCCCTTGTTCAGCCAACGGGCGATAATAAGCAAAGCGGCCATAGACATCAGAGCGTACCCAATCCAGTAGCAGGCCCTCATTGCCCCGCTCATGCCTGATGGTCCGAAGGCCAGCAGCCCTCTTTTCCCCGCGACGCTCAATCTGGCGATCAAGAACAGAAGGAATCCAAGCCCAAGCGGTGTCAGGAAGAACGTTACAGATGTCTCAAAACTCGCGATTGACACCAGGGATATCGCAATGGGAACCAGAATCATAGTCAACACCTGCCATGCGACACCAACGGTAGTCCACCACCCCTTGCCATCCTCTCCCTGTCGCCATAACCAGAAGGACATTCCGATATCCTCGAAGAAACATGCCTGGCGGATTCTATTCTGCGAGCGCGCAAGTGGCAAACGAATCAGAAATCATACTCCCGTGTATTTCGTCATTGACACCTTCGGAGGCCTTGCATACAGTGGTTTCCGTTGCAGGTTGCCCGGACTAATCCGGGCGAAAAGGGAAGGCCGTGCGAATCGGCCGCGGACGCGCCGCTGTAACCGGCGACGACCGCCGCAAGATGCCACTGTCCTGATGCGTTATCGGGATGGGAAGGCGCGGCGGAAGGATGACCCGGAAGCCAGAAGACCTGCCTGTGACCAACCGGATTTTGCCTTCGCGAGACATCGGCGGACCGGAATGCATGCGTGAGCTTGCCGACCCCGGGCGCCTCCTCGCGAGGACCGGGGTTATTGCATGGCCCGCTCGCGCATAAGGCGGTCGTCGTCCTTGCCTCCTCATTTCGCGCGCCGGTCCGCGCGGTTCCCCCGTCCGGTTGAAAGCGGAGCGTCCTTGCGCCCGGGACACACCGCTGGAGCTTGCCGGTGCGCGAGCCGCCCTTGACGGCGGCAAAGGATGGGATGGCCATGAGGTCTATCGTTGCGATGTGCGCGGTGGTTTGTGTCCTGGCGGCGGCGGGGGTGGCGGGTCCGATAGAACTGGGGACGGGTGAGCACCTGGCCAACCTGTTGGTCAACTTCAAGGACGGGGCGAACTATTGGTTCTCCGTGCCCTTCAACCCCGGCCAGACGGCTGCGGACGCCTGGCTGCGGGCTGATGATTTGAGTTCGATGGAGCTTGCCTACGACAGCTACAGTTTTGGCGTCTTCATCAACAGCATCGCCTACGACGGCCATTCCAATAACGGTTACCAGGGTGGGGAGGACTGGTGGCACCAATGGCAGCGCGGTAGCGTCGAAAGTTCCTGGGGCGCCGGCATGGGCATCTCCGCCGACACGTTGAGCGACGGTTGCTGGGACGCCCTGGTCTACGGCAGCGCCAATCCGCCCGAAGCGCCCGAACCGTGTACGATGGCACTGCTGGCCTGCGGAGGCGCGGGCGTGGTGGCAGCAAGGAGGACTGCAAGGCAGCATTCAGTGAGCAGCCAAGGAGGGCGCGGATGAAACATCGCAGGTCGATGGCCGTTTTGCTTGTGGCGATCCTCTTGGCGGCCTGCGCCGGCGGCGCGCCGTGCCAGGCGGCAACGCCGTATGCAACGGAGGTCGTCTCCTATACTCCCGGTGTCGGGGCCGGTGCGTTTTGCGACCCCAACACCGCCCTGGGCCGGCCTACGGTGGACACCGACCCGGACCCGTGGTGGATGCCCAATTACCCCGCACCGGTGGTCCCCGTGTATCAGCCTTGGATCGCCGATGAACTGGTCAGCATCGGCAAGGGCGGCAGCCTGACGGTGGCCTTCGACCATCACGTCGTCAACGATCCCCGGAACCCCTACGGGCTGGACCTGATCCTCTTCGGCAACGCACAACAGCAGATCGGCGGTGGCAGCGCATGGGGCAACGGAAACCCCAACAACACCATGGTTTCCGGCTCGGCCGCCGGGGAGCCGGGCATCGTATCGGTCAGCCAGGATGGGCAAACCTGGCATACTTTCGCCAACGGTCCCTACGCCGACACGTTCGCCCCGACGCTGGGGAGGGTCTACGACCCTAACCACCCGGATGCTTCGCTGGGCTTGTGGAACCACTGGTGGGCAGCGGCCACGGACCCGACCAAGCCTCTGGACCCCAATCTGACGGCGGGGAGTTTCACCGGATACACCGTCGCGGCGATGGCCTCTGCGTACGGCCGATCGGCAGGGGGGACTGGCTTCGATATCGGCGCGTTGGGACTGAGCTGGATTCAGTACGTCCGCATCGAGAATCCCTCCGGTAGCGCCGTGGTGCCGGAGATCGACGCCCTGGCCGACGTGGCCGCGCCGCCGCAGCCCGGCGACGCCAACCTGGACGACCAGGTCGGCTTGATCGACCTGGGCGTCCTGGCGGCCAACTGGAACGCGCAGTCCGGAAAGGTCTGGGCCGACGGAGACTTTAACGGTGACGGCGCGGTCACTCTGCCGGACCTGGGCCTGCTGGCGATCAACTGGGGCTGGTCCGCCCCGACAGGCCCACCGGCGGCGGTTCCTGAACCGGCCTCCTGTCTGATCCTGGCGGCCGGGGCGCTGCTGGCGTTGAGGCGGAAGGGACTGATCCGAGCCTGACGAAATCGGTGCCGCTCGATGAAAAATATGACGCGACAAGGCGAATGCCACGATGCATCGCCGCGGGCGGGCGCGGTGGCGTTCACTCTGGTGGAGTTGCTGGTGGTCATCGCGATCATCGCGCTGCTGGTGGGGATGCTAGCGCCTTCGTTGGGGGCGGCCAAGGAACTCGGCCGAGCGACACTGTGCCTGACCAATCTCCGCCAGATGGCCGTCGCCGCGCAAACGTACGCGGCCTGTAATAGGGACTACTATCCCCCCGCGTATTCTTACTCTGTGGATTGGAAGGTTTCGTATGCCTGGGATTACGTGACTCGTAAGGATGCCAATAGCGCCACGGGCCTGACCGTGGAACCGGGCCTCCTGTGGCAAGGCGATGGTCCCGACCCGCGGATACATCAATGCCCATCGTTTCGCGGGGCCTCCAATTCGCCCGGTGATCCCTACACCGGGTACAACTACAACACCAGTTACATCGGCCACGGACAATACGAGAGCATCCCCTCTCCCGCTCGCATCGAGGATGTCAAGGCCCCCGGGCAATGTGCCTTGTTCGGCGATGGGCAGTATTCCGCTGGGGCCAACAAGTTTATGCGCGCCCCACGGTCCAACCCCGGCGACGCACAGTTTGGCGACAGTTTCCGCTATTCCGGGACGCAGGGATATCGCCACTTGGGCAAGACCAACGTCGCCTTTTGCGATGGCCACGCGACGGCCTGGGGCCAGTGCTACACCGCCAACCTGCCCGATGTAACCGAAGGTACGGGATTCTTATCTGAAGACAACTCGAAGTACGATACGGAATAACGGCTACGCCTCTACCAGTCCGGCCCCATCGACGGGGACGACGATGTGGGCGTTGTAGGGCAGTTTTCGAGGTTCGTAGAACATCGCGCGGAGGCGCTGGTTGAGGGTCGCCACGGCCTGTGGGCGTGCGAGGATCATCATGCATCCGCCCAGTCCCGCCCCGGCCAACTGCGCGCCCACGACGCCCTCGGTGGCCTGGGCGATATCCACCAGGTGGTCGATGGCCTCGGTGCTGCATGCGTATTGGCCGGTCTGGCCTGCCAGGTCGGCGTCCCGTGCGGCCAAGCGTTCCAGGACCGCGTCGCTGAGGCGCGGGCGGTGGGTGCGGGGCCGGCCCGCCTCATCGAAGCAAACGATGCGGTCGCCATCGTGGCTGGTACGAATGAGCCGGCCGATGCGGGCAACGTCATTGGCCTCCATCAGGGAGGCGAACTGCTCGCCGCGGAGTATCTCGCTGAGTCCGTACATCGCAACTCCGCGCAGGTTGTATCTGCCGGGATCGGCATGGGTGGAAAAGATCGCCTCCAGCCGGTCGCGATCCGACCCTCCAAAGGCGCGCAGGAGTTGGCCTCGCCGGCAGACCTGCGGCAGACGCATCAGGGCGCGGTAGATGTCGGCGGAGCGGAGACCGAGGCGGGAAGGGGTCAGGTCCCGCAGGTGTTCGATACCGGCCGCCGGCGGCCAATGACGGCGAAGGAACAGCTCCGCCAGGTCGTAGCAGGCGACGCGATGGTTGAAGGTATCGCGTGCGCCACCGCTCTTGACGGCAACGGCGCCACTGTGGGCTATGATCAGTCGCAGATCATCAGGAAAGGCCACGTCGCCGGTCATCCGGAAGGGGAAGAACCCGATGCGCGACACGCGACCCCGGCGCGCGGTGCGGATGGCGGCGTGGTCGGCGCTGCCGCCGCGGGAGCCGACGAACCACTCGCCCTCCCCGCAGAGGTCCACCAGGTCGCTGGTGGCGACGTCCAGTCCGTTCAACGCCACGGCGGCCAGTGCGAAGGCAACCACCATCGCCGAACTGCTGGACAGTCCCGCCCCGGTGGGGATGTCCCCGTCGATCATGCAGTCCATGCCTTTTAGCATCGCCTGGCGGCACTCGTGCTGGAGCCGCAGCAGCGGGGCGCGGGCATAATGGCTCCAGTCGCCGCGGGCGGAATCCAGAATCTCGCGGACCGTGTGGGAATTGACGAAGTCGATCCAGTCCGACCAGGACGCCTGGCGCAGCAGTTCGCTGACGCGGAACTGGCGCGGCGGGAAGTTGTGGCCATCGCGGTTGCGCAGGATCACCGCGTCGTCATCGCGCGGGCCNNACGTGCCGGCCCATGAGATTTATCCGCCCCGGGGCGCGGCAAAGAATCATTCGCTGCGCGGCTCCGTAGGTACGCGCGAATGCCCTTGTTACGCGGAGCATCGCCATGCGGCGCTGTCGCAGGACCGATTCATCCCGGCCATAGGTCTTCTTCAGATACGCCAGCAGCTTTGGCGGTGGATCGTCCAGCAGTTCCATCCACCTGGCCGCGGTCTTCAGCGGCGCCGCTCGGACGGTCGGCCCGGACGGGACGCTGATCCGCGGCGGCTTGGACCGCCGCCGCAAGACCTCTTCGATGGCCATCAGTTCCGCCGGAGTGTTGTAGGCCATCAGGTCGGTTGCGTCGGGGACGTGCATGGCCTGCACCGAGCCGGTCCTGCCGATCAGTTCCACAGTGTCGGTGAGGTAGATTTCCCCCTGGGCGTTTTCGCTGCCCAGCCGCGCCAGGGCGTCACGCAGCGGATCGAACCGGAAGACGTACATCGAGGCGTTGACGCGGTCGCACCCACGTTCCAGCCGCTCGGGCGAGAATGTTCTGGCCCCCATGCGGAGCTTTCGCCCGGCGGAGCGGGCCTTGAGGATGTCTGCCGTCTCGACGATGCCCATGACTTTGCCCTCGCCGTCGGAGACGACGCGACCGGCGGAGGAGTCCGCCGCCTTGGGTAGGGTGGTCAGCAAAACGTCGGGCCGGCATCGCTGGTATTCCTCCAGCAGGCGCCTCACCACCGGCGGGCGAGTCACCTTGTCGCCCATGACCAGCACGACGGGTCCGTGAAAGCCCATCGCCTCCAGCGCCGAAACGGCCATCGTCGCGGCGTGGCCGGTTCCGCGAGGTGCGTTCTGAAAGACGAAGGACACCTCTGGATGCTCGCCGGCCACCGTGGCGATGACCTGCTCGGCCAGTTGCCCCACGACCACCAGAAACCGCCGCAGCCCGGCAGCTTTGTAGGTGTCCACCGCGCGGACGATGGCCGGACGATCTACGATGGGGAAACATACCTTGTGGCGATCACTGCTGGCCATGCGCTTGCCGCGTCCCCCGGCCAGGATCACGCAGACCATGTCTCTGACGTCTTCCATTGACAGCTCCAGCGGTTCAGCGAAGCCCAAGATAACCACAATTGAAATGGCCCGCTACGGTCTGTCAGCGGGAGGGGATGATCTTGTGCCCGGATACCCAATCAGCGGACAGGCCCGACATGCTGCAATTCTACACCAGAACGTAAGTTAGGGCAATGGATTGTATGGATGCTCACATGGCCAAAGTCATGTAACAGCGGGACTTTCTGGTATTTTCCCAAGGTCCCGCTGTCCGTCAAAAGATGATAAAGATTCAGGGTTATTTAGGCTTGATTGGCCGTTGATTTACGCTTAAAATACATTATGCGTGGTACGGGTTAGCGTATGCGCACGGAGGAGTTGTCTTAAATAGCGAGGTTCTTATGAGAAATCGACGTGCATTCACGCTGGTGGAACTGCTTGTGGTCATCGCGATTATCGGGATCCTGATTGCTTTGTTGTTGCCCGCGGTGCAAGCGGCGCGGGAGGCGGCNNATTATCGCGCTGCTGATCTCGATCCTTGCGCCTTCGTTGAAGGCGGCCAAGGACATCGCCAAGCAGGTAATGTGTTCGACCAACCTTCACGCGCTCGCAATGGGCTCGGTCATGTATGCCGAGGCCAATCGCGGGATGCTTCCTCCCCATTGCAAGCCGATATCGTCGGGGTCGGCCTATGTCGTTGGCGGCATGAGTTATGCCCCAATCTACTCTGCACTCGATAGCGGTTCGCGTCCGGCCATCCTCCTGGAGACTTATAGGCTTCTCAGCGCGCCGAATACAGCCTATCTGGATTCCACGGGCAAGCCAGTGCCCTGGGGGCCCCACGGATTGTTGCTCTACTTAGGCCAGATTGAAAATTCCAGCCAGTTGTTCTGCCCGTCCCAAGACATTGGCCAGTTCAGCCGGAAGCCCTTCCCCGAACCGTTTGGCAGCAAGGTGGATCAATCCGGCGGGTACGGCGGTGTTATTATCAAGTCGTCCTACCCATTCAACATCAATGTGGTAATGCCTGACAGCGGACAACTTGCCGGGTATATGTACACCAAGATGGAGTCGTTTCCCAACAGTGCCGTCCTTGCCTGCGACGTGTTCCAGGGAGCTATGTCTCCTCACCTGACATCCGGTGAGAAGTCGCCAACATGGATACGGGTAACAGTAGGCGGTAGCGCCTCCCCGCGTTCCAGCTCCGGACTCTATACATTCATCCAAAATAGCGATACCTGGAACACATGGACAGACCATATAAAAGCGCTGGATTACCTCCAGTAACTGACAATCCATATAAACGATTGTCGTGAGTCATCCTCGGCTTG
>PMBX01000018.1:1030-1293 GCA_003153915.1 Phycisphaerales bacterium | reverse complement strand
GCCTCCAGGAACGCATACAGGCTATGCACGTGGCTGCGTATCCAGCCGATGGAAAACTTCGGGTTGGGGAACTTGCCTCCCGGTGGGGGGTACTTGTTGACGCAGGCCAATTGCTGCCAGCCCCGCCGGCCTCCAAAGTCGCCGTCCTTGGCGCGAGCGTCGTAGATTTCCAGGTAATTGGGCTGCATCAGGTGGAAGCGAATCGCCCCGTCCCTGCCGTGGATCTCGAACCGCAGTTCATCCTCGCTGCCCGTGGCGATCTT
>PMBX01000018.1:0-1019 GCA_003153915.1 Phycisphaerales bacterium | reverse complement strand
GCGGGGACCATATTCGTCCCGCACAGCAGACGGCGCTCATCGGCCCCAGCAGCCAGTCCAGCAGGTCCAGGATGTGCGAGCCAAGGTCGCGGATGACTCCGCCTCCCCCGGCAGCGGTGGACTTCCAGTTGACCGGCTTGTTGGGATCGACGCTTCCTGAGTGCAGGTAGCAGCCGCGGAAATGCGTGATAGGCCCGACGAAGCCCTCCTCGATAAGCTGCTTGGCTCGAAGCGTGGCGGGGAAGAAGCGATACTGTAGCGCCACCTGCGCAACCCCGTGGTACGCCGGAAGCAGGGCGGCCAATTCGTCGGCCTCGTCCAAGCCGGCGGTGACGGGCTTGTCCACGTAGANNGGCGTGCAGACGTGGACGATGTCCACGTCGTCGGCCTCGATGCCCTCGCGCGGATCGGTAGTCCACCGCTCGAAACCGCCTTCCCGGCAGGCAGCTTGGGCCAGGGTGTCGTTGGCCTCACAGACGATTCGAAGCCGGCAGTCCAGCGGCGGGGGGCTGTAATAGAACGGAATCGCCTTGTGCGAGAAGGTGTGCGTCCGGCCCATGAATCCGTAGCCCAGCACCGCGACGCCGCAGGTTTTCATCCGATGTCCTCGTTACGTAACCGTGCCGGTCCGCCGGCAGCTCAGGCGTAGCCCAGTTGGTTTTCCGTCTCGGCGATGGCTTCCTCGATTATGTCCAGGCCCTTGGCGAGTTCCGCCTCGTTCATCACGATGGGGGGGCTCATGCGGAGGATATGCCCGGCCGGTATCCAGGCAAGGCCCTTCTGGAATGCCTTGACGTAGACCATCCGCCCGGCCTCGTCGAAGGGTTCCTTGGTGTCGCGGTCCTTGACCAGTTCGATGCCCATCAGGCAGCCCTTAGCGCGGACGTCGCCGATGATCCGATGCGCGGCCTTCATCCGCTCCATCCGTTCCATCGCCGCCTCGCCCAAAGCCAGGGCGTTGGCCAGAAGGTCTTCTTCCTCGATGACCTCCAACGACGCCAGCGCCGCCGCGCAGGCCA
>PMBX01000228.1 GCA_003153915.1 Phycisphaerales bacterium | reverse complement strand
CCGGCCAGGTGTTCGCCCAGGGTCCGGCAGCTAGCGGCGGCGATCTGGGCCTCCAACTCGCTGATTTCAGCCAGCATTTGGGAGGCTTCTTTCTTGCGGGCCTTGTCGGCTTTGCTGTTGGAGAGGAAACCGCGGCGCTGGCAAAGGTGAAGGATTATCCTGCCTATTTCATATAGTTCCAGCTTGCCGTTCAGCGCCGCCCGGCGGAGAGCATAGATATCGTGTTCCTTGAAGGCGTGGGTCTCCCATTCCTGGCGTTGGGGGGCGCTGCGCGGCAGGGCCGCGNNCGGGCCACGCGCCTAGCCTCGTTCTTGGATAGCTCTCCGCCCTTGGTGTCGCGGTCCACGCCTTCTGGAAAGACGCGGACACCGGTGGCTGTGACACACGTGGAATCCGTGTCGATCAAGGCCCAACCTAGCGAATTCGGACCCAAGTCCAGTCCAAGCCTCATTGGCATTGTGCGACCCCTATATGGCAAGAGTATCCAAATACCCATCCAACCAGGTGAAGTGTGAATTCTACTTGACGGCCGCCGGAGGTGCAAAGTAGACTTCGGCCAGTGTAATCGATCCCGGCCCGTGTTTTTCGCAACAAGGCGAACAACAAGTCGCGGGCCACGGTCTACGGACCGACCCGGCCGTCATGCACGCATGGCGGCCAGTTTTTTTATATTAGGTGAAACAGATAGGCTTGGTCCATGCATCCGATAGCCCTGATGGCATTGAACGTGTTACTATTGGCCGCCAGGTCAACCATCGCGGAGGACAGGAAAATGCCCCAGATTTGCGATGATCCAGCCGCCGCGCCCCTGCGAATCGAGGGCCGGGAACAAGCCCTCGTGGACCCGGCATATCCCGATGGCGGGCTTGCCCCGGCAATAGGGGTGCACAATTATCAGGTCTTCCGCGCCTCGCGCGACAGGGCGGACCTGGCCGATGGGTTGGGTTACACCTTCAGCCATCACGTTGACATGTGCTGCTGGCGGGGGCGGCTGTACGTGGCCTGGAATTCTTGCCAGAAGGACGAGGACATCTGGCCGTCGCGCGAGCTGTACAGCACATCCGCCGACGGGGCAACATGGTCGCCGCCCGCTGAACTGTTCCCCCAGGGCGTCTCCATGCCGCTGCGAATGTACTTCTATCATTCCTCCAATGACCGGATGCTGGTGCTGGGTGGGTTAAGGATCATCGAGGGCCAGATCGACGAGACGAAAAAAGGGGCGCTGATCGTGCGACAGATCGGGATAGATCATGCGATGGGGCCTGTTTATCTGCTCCGCCCACCGGCGAAGCCATCCGCGCGGACGCTGCCGCCGCTCTACACGCAGGCCGATGACGAAGGCTTCATCAAAGCCTGTAACGATCTCCTGGACAACAGACCTTTCCTGGAACAGCAGGATTACGGAGCCTTGCTTGGTCCGCATCGCATGAAATGGCACGAAGGCTCAAGCTGGCCCGGGGGTAACATGCCGTGGGTAGACAATCCGATGTGGGTGTTCGGCAAGGGTATGTCGTTTTTCCACCGCCGCGACGGGGCGCTGGTCGGTATCTCCAAGATGGGTTTCGTCACGGTATCCAAGGACCAGGGCCAGTCATGGTCCCAGCCCGTCGTTCCGCCGTCTCTGGTGATCGGCTCGGCTAAGTGCTGGCCTGGGCGGACCAGCGATGGCAGGTATGCCTTGGTCTACAACCCCAGCCGCAAGCTGCGCTACCCCCTGGCGGTCGCCGGCGGGGACGATGGCGCAAGCTTCGCCCACTTGCGCGCAGTCCATGGGGAGGTGCCCATCAGGCGGTACGACGGGGCGGCTAAGTCACTTGGCCCGCAGTACGTCCGCGGCATCGGCGAGTGGTCAACCGATGGCAGCCGCAAGGACGATGCGATGTGGATCGTCTACAGCGTAAACAAGGAGGACATCTGGGTCGCCCGGATTCCCGTACCGATTCGCCACGAGGCGAGCGGCGGACCTTTCGTTGGTCTTGAGGACATGGCGGCGGGCGCCTTCCTGCCCGGCTGGAATGCGTACAGTCCCAAGTGGGCGCGGGTATCCCTGGCCGACTCGAGCGACGGCGGGGGCAAGTGCCTTCGCCTGGAGGATAGCGACCCATACGACTACGCCCGGGCCGCCTGCGTATTTCCGCCGGCAGGGAGGGTCAGCGTTTCTTTCGAGGTGTTGGTAAAAAACCCGCGCAATGGATCATTGGAGATCGAACTGCTCGGTTCAAGCGCCCATGTTCGTCCCGTGCGGGTGGTGTTGTCCGAGGACGGCAGGGTCCGCGCCGTCAACGGCGATCAGGCAGCCGATGTTGCGCCCTACCCCACCGGGCGCTGGATGGCGGTGGCCCTCGATGCCGACGCCGCGGCGGGGAAGTTCTCCCTGAGCCTCGACGGTAAAGGCGTGTTGCACAACGCCGCCTTCGCCCACCCGGGGGAGGCGTTGCGACAGTTATCCTTTCGCACCGGAGCCTACCGCGCGGTGGGCGGCGAGAACCCCATCACTGCTGGGACCGACTGCCCCGTCGAACCGGCGGTCTTTGACATCCGCAACCTGAGAATCAGACGTTAGACCAGTTAAATTTTGGATGTTTACATCTGGCTGGCGGGGCTCCGTCCCGCCAGCCTAACAGGCGCTTGACCACGCGGTGGGACGGAAGCCCCACCGTGCTTTCACCCAAACTTAAAATGCTCCAGACCTTGCGAGTCTGCGGTAGGATCGAGCGACCCATTTCCTGAATCTTGAACGAGCCGTTCCACCGGTCCGTCTATTTTGCCGCGTCCACCAGTAGTTTGAGGTTGGCGTTGAACTTTACACGTTCCGTACCGGGCATGATGTGGCCCCAGTCGCCCCGCCCGGCAATGACAAGGTCCAGACTGGGCATCAACACCATGAAGTTTCCGCCGTGCCCGATGGCCATGATGATGTCGGCGGGGACATCGGGCAGGAAGGGTTTAGCAGAGCCGCCCTCGGGGACGTTGAACCACCAGTTGAAACCATACTTGCCAGGCCCGTAGGCCGTGGGCCTGGGCTTGCCGCCGTAGGAACCGATGCCAAGGTAGTCGTCGGCTTTTTTGGTCACCGACAGGGGCAAGTTCCCCGGCACTTGCGGCTTCATGTAGTCGTCGAAGAATTTCCGAGGCAGCAATTGCTTGCCGGCCCAGTCGCCGCGATTGAGCCAGAACCAGCCGATACGGGCGAAGTCGCGCGACGTGGTGATCAGCCGGCCCGTTGAACTGAAGATGGTTCCATCCTGGAGTTGGAGAGGCCGAAAGTACTCCGTAGCGGCGGAATTGATGTCCTTGCCAAAGACCTTCTCCAGCGTCAGGAAGTAGAGCTGGATTGCAGGATCGTTGTAGTTCCATGCCGCTCCGGGCGGCTCCTGGCAGGCGTATCCGCTGGTCATGTTGGCCAGGTGGCGGAAGGTCATGGGCTTGTCTTTGTCCGAGAGCTTCCAGCCCCAGTCGCCGACCTTGTCATCGACGCTCTTGAGCTTGCCTTCCTTGATGGCGAAAAACAGCAGCGTGCTCAGCACCGGTTTGGTCGCCGAGGCCCAGTTGGAATTGTCGGCTTGGTTACCCCAGGAATACACCAGGTAGCCATAACGGACGATGCAGCCGCTGGAGTGGAAGTTGGGATCGTCCACGCCCATGCGGCGGGCGAACTCCTGAAGCTTGCCCGCATCCAGGCCCGCCTCCGCGGGGGACTTGGTCGCCCAAGATACGCCCGGGAAAACCCTCTCGGGTTGTCCGGCCCCGCTCGGGCCGCAAAAAGCCAACAACGTCGCCATGACACATCCGATAAACAGTGGCCAACGCATTGCAACACTCCTTCCTTTGTGATGTTGCGACCAACCGATGATTAAAACGTCGCTTATTGCTTCCGATGCGACCCTATAAGCATATCCGGTGTTACGGATGGCTATCACCCGACGGCAGGACCGAATCGATCAAGAGTTTAATGTTCTCGTTCAACCTGGAACCGCCCCTTCCGCCCAGGCCGCCCCATCGAACCCTGCCGGTCACCACCAGGCCAAGATTGGGCAACATCATCGAGTTGCAGCCACGGCTGCCGAAGGTCAAGATCGTATTGGCGGGGGCGTCGCCCAGGAAAGGCCGTTGCTCCTTGTCGCCTTTCTGTGGACCGTTGAACCACCAGTTGAAACCATATTTTCCCGGCCCTTCCCCGAAGGGTTTGGGCTTTCCGCCGTAGGAACCGATCCCCAGATAGTCGTCGGCTTTTGTCGTCACCGAAACCGGCAGGGAGACGGGAACCTGTGGTTTCATGTACTTGTCGAAATATTCACGCGGCAATAACTGCTTGCCGTTCCAGTTGCCCCGGTTGACCCACAACCAGCAGATGCGGGCATAATCGCGCGGCGTGGCGACAACTCGTCCTTTCTCGTTGAAAAGCTCCTTGCCCTCGATTTGCAGCGGACGAAAGCACTCCATCGCGGCGGAATTGATGTCCTTGCCGAAGACCTTTTGCAGCGTCAGATAGTACAGTTGGATGGCGGTGTCATTGTAGTTGAACGCCTCTCCGGGTGGTTCTTGGCAGGCGTAACCGCTGATGTTGTTAGCCAGATGATAGAAGGTGATGGGCTTGTCCTTGTCTGAGAATTTCCAGCCCCAGTCGCCGACCTTGTCGTTGACGCCCTTGAGTTTGCCGCTGTCTATCGCAAAGAACAGCAACGTGCTGAAAACGGGCTTGCTGGAAGAGGCCCAGTTGACTTGATCTTCCTGATTGCCCCAGGAATACACCAGGTAGCCGTTTCGGATGATGCAGCCGCAGGAGTTCCTGTTAGGGTCCCCAGCGCCGATTGCCTTGGCGAACTTCTCCAGCTTTACCGGGTCCAGCCCGACCTGGGCGGGGGATTTCGTCTCCCATTGCTTGCCGGGAAAGACCCAATCGGCTTGGCCGGCCAGGACGGTGCTACAAGTAACTGCCGGCATCACGATCCACAGAAAGGCCTTGCCAAGAGACATGTCAGGCTCCTTTGGCCTCCGTTGGCCGCGGAAACCAACCGCGCCGCCGGAGGTTCAGCAGGGTTTTCCACCGTCGCCGTGGCAGCTACCCACGGCTGTCCCGACGGTGATAAGGGGTAAAACGTTTTTTTCCGGCGTTTTATTTCTCCTATTGCACTTGGCATGGTCAATGAAACACATCGTGGAAGGTCTGGCCTGTTTCCCGGCGGGGACGCGAAGAGCAAAAGAAACTCTCTGGAGTGTAGCGAGCCGTCGCAACCAAAGCCGCGACCGCCCGCATGATCGCCCCATCGTCCCATTCAACAAACCGAGCCTCCCGGCGGGGGATATCCACGGGATGCATCGTCGACGACCAGCACCCAATCCTCGCCCTCGACCTGCGTGGGTGGCTGAAATTCCATCACGCCGCCATTGGAGAATTCCCAATGGTGTTCCACTCGCCCGTCGCGCGGGTTGAACCACCACCCGCGGAGCGTCCCGGCTGGCATTTTTTCCACGTCGATCCTCACCTGCCGATATTGGGGGAAATAGGCCATCATGTACGTCGCGTCCGATAGCCGGATCGTCCCATCCCGCGTCACCTGGACACGGTCCAATCCCTCGGAGGAACCGGAGATAAGGACACGCTGATCGGGGATGCGGGCAAGGTATGGCCGGCTGAGCATCAGCGCCTTGAGATGTCGCATCTGGCAGGCGCCGGTGATGTCCAACGCCTGATGCCACGCCGTCTGCACCTCCCAGAGCGGTTTTCTCGGCGGCTCGTACATTTGCCATATCGGATGCGTGCCGTAGGTGTGTCCGTGCGAACCGGCAAAGACCGACCAATAGGCGTTGCGCCGCACGTGAAAGCTGTTGACCGTCCGATCGGACGGCTTGTCGCCGGGGACATCCTCATAGGTCGGTTCGCCGTCCATGCAGGGCTTGGGCGGCAGATGGTTGTACTCCCGCTGGATAAGCAGGAAATTGGCGTTGGCGATTGCGTGTCCGCTTTGGACCATGTTGAAGTCCAGCCAGTCGACATGGTGGAACCAAGTTGAGGAATGCCGGGTCCTGCCGGGATGGAAGGTCATCAGGCCCCGCCCGCCGTCGCCTTCTTCCAATCCCCCGGCCAGCTCGTTCCATATCTCCACGACGCCTTCAGCGTCCCGGTCGCCGCCCAGGATCCAGATAATGGGCTTGTCGGCGTAACGGTGGCCCAGGAATCTTCCGTATCGCCGCGCGTTGTGTTCCCGTATGGGCTTGGGGACGGCCAAACCTACCTTGTCGCCCCAGGTAGGCAGCATGCCGATGTAGAGGCCCAGCGAGGAGGCTTTATCCACGACGTAGTCCACGTGGCGAAAGTAAGCTTCGTCGGTCCGCTCGATGTCTCGATCGATCAGCGGCAGGTCCCCATAAGGGTTGGGGTCGCCCAAACCGTCCAGCTCCGCCAGCACGACGGCCTGGATGACGGTAAAGCCCTTTTTCGCCCGGTTGGCCAGGTATATGTCGGCTTGCTCGCGGTTAAGCCGGTGGAAAAGCTCCCAGGCGGTGTCGCCCAAATAAAAGAAAGGCCGCCCGTCGTCGTGTACCAAAAATCTACCGTTATCGCTGACCTTGAGCACGTGAGACTTCCTTTTACCCGCGGGACACTGTACAGGCGGATCGGCCGGAGGACCACGGCATCACGCCCCCCCTCTTGTCATTCCTGCGGCTGCGACGTCAAGCCTGGGCGGATTCCACGGGCTGTCTGCGCGAGGCCCGGCTGGACAACAGGCTCAACACCGAGACGTAGAAGAACCCGAAGGTGAAGATCACCAGGAACGGCGTGAGGATGGCCGAGTGGAGGCTCACGATGCTCAGGACCGCGCAACCCAACATGTACAGGCCGAAGACCATCTCCAGGTACGGCAGCAGCGGCCGCTTGCGGCTGACGGCCAGCTTGTGGGCGTCGCTGCGCGCCAGCGAGGGTCGATCCCCATACTTGGGCGTGCGGACGAACTCGCTCTTGCACCCCAGTAAGGCCTCCAGGATGGCTTTGGTATTGGACAGGCACAGTCCCACGCCCAAGGCCATCATGACGGGCATGTATTTCAGCGCCGACCGCCAGTCACCGAACAGTTCCGCCTGCCCGGCGCAGTAGAAGAC
>PMBX01000121.1 GCA_003153915.1 Phycisphaerales bacterium | reverse complement strand
CCCGGCCTGGGCGGCCATTGCATCCCCATCGACCCGTTCTACCTGTCCTGGAAGGCCCGCCAGTACGGTCTGACCACGCGGTTTATCGAGCTGGCCGGGGAAGTCAACGTTTCCATGCCCCGCTACGTCATCGCCCGGCTGATGGACGCCCTCAACGAGCGAGGCAAGGCGTTGAAGGGCGCGCGGGTGCTGGTGCTGGGGCTGGCGTACAAGAAGGACATCGACGACGTTCGCGAAAGCCCCTCGCTGGAACTTATCGAACTGCTGAAGGAAAAAGGCGCTTCGGTGGACTACAACGATCCGCACGTGCCTCGTACCCACAAGATGCGAGAACACGACCTGAAAATGGCCTCGCGGAAGTTGTCAGAGGCGATGCTGAAACGATACGACGCGGTGTTGATCAGCACCGACCACTCTTCCTATGACTACCAATTCATCGCCGACAACGCCAAACTCGTCATCGACACCCGCGGGGCCACCCGCGGCGTGAAGGGCAACCGGGGCAAGATCGTCAAGGCGTAGGCCGGACGCCCGACCGCGGTGTAGAGGCGCTACGGTAAAAAAAACCGGGCCTTCGGTGGTTCGCCGCCGAAGGCCCGTCTTGTCGTCAATCATCAAAGGGCGAAAACGTCAGTCCTGTTGCGACTGTTTTTCCTGCTGTGGAGGCTGCGAGGAACCGGGTTCGCTGGGGGCTTCCTGCATCGGAGGCCGCACTGCGCCCATGAACATCGCCGCGATACCTGAGACCTCCTTGACCAGTTCGGTGGGCACGTAGAAGGCCATGTGCTGGGTGGAGCCTTTTACGCCAACACCGAAGGCGATGGGTGTCTTGACGGTGATCTGGAAGGGCGGCGGGCCGCTTTCGGGCGCCATTGCCGCGGCGATCTTGCCGATCAGATCAGAAAAGTTTCCGATATTGAACAGGCCAATGCACATCGGGTTTGCCGGCAGGTGCTTCATCGCCTCGATGGTGCCCTCGTCGGTCGGGATGGTTCCGTTGGCGGCCTTGGCGGTCCGAATAGTCTCGGCCAGCATCGCCTTGGCGCCGCCAAAGGTGATTACCACGGTCTTCTCGTCCGGTGCGGCCAGGAGGATCTGGAGCTTGTCCTGCCCGAGCAAGGTGGTCAACTGCTTGGCGGCCTGTTCCTGCGTATCGGCAGGCAGGGCGATTTCCACCACATCCACGGACACGCCGTCTATGTTGTCGGCGGCCTTGGAAACAACCAATTGAATCTTCGGTTCCACCGGTTGGGTGGCGGGCTTGGATTCAGCCTCTGCCTGGCCGGCAGGGGCGATCTCGGCGGCCTGGGCAGGAGCTTCCGCGCCGCTTTGCCGTTTCTTATTCTGCATGGCCTTGTCGATCATCTGGTTGGCCAGGGAAACGGTCTTGTCCACGAGTTCGTTCTTAAGCCGCGTGGAGTTCTGGCAGCGAACAACTGCCGCAAGACCGGCCAGCCCGCTTCCCTCCGGGGATCCGCCCATGACAAACTGCACCTCGCTGATCTCTTCGCTGGTGACGGTAATAAGCTCCTTGAGCAGGTTCATGGACTTCTCATCCATGCCCGGCAAGGCCCCGGCCTGCATCATCTTGTCCAGGATTTCCATGCCGCTTTGCTGCTTTGCTGCCGACAGCGTCTTGCCGTCCTGTACGCCCGCGCCATAAGCCAGGACATAAGGCAGGTTCGGCAGACGGTTGAGCGGCACGGTGGTGGGGGCGGTGACGGAGGCCAGCGCCTTGCCGATTTCGCTATCGGGCTTGTAGGCCATCATCGCCTCGCCGACCAGGCCGGTCTGCGCCAGGTGAAGCCCCGCCGTCATCGAACTGAACTGCGAGTACATCTGTTGCTGGGCCAGGATCATCGGCTGCAACTGGCGGGCAAAAGCGGCCTGGTTGCCGGTTTTCGAGGCGAGGTCGGCCTGGAGCTTCTGGAAAAGCTTTTCCATCGTTCCAGAAGCGGAGGAGAAGTCCATGTGGATGGTCACGAGGGACTTGGCGACGAACTCCGCCTGCTCCTTGGACAATCTGGAAGTGATGTCCTTGTCCATCGAGGCAAGCGCGTCCAGCGCATCGGCGCGGGGCGAGAGGGCCACGTATCCGCCGGCCTGGCCGGCCAGCATCTTGCCTACCCGCAGGGAAACCTCGGTGTATTTCCCAGCCGGGGCCTGTTGGTAGCTGCCGAAGACCTCGGCGACACTGGCGCCTGGGACCAGTATCAGGAGGGGCAGCTTCTGTTCAACTGCCGGCTGGGTCGCGGAGTCGGCTTGTCCGTTGCCCTTGGTTGGGGAGGGTATCAGCTTGTCGATGTCCACGCCGAACTTTTCAAGCGGCAGCAGCACAACGGCGAACCCGCCGTTGGGGTTGAAGCCTTCCCCCAGCATGGCGGACGACTTGAAGGCGTCCAGGACGCCATTGGGCATTTTGTTGGCCAGTAGCGGGGCCAGACCGACATCCGAGAGGTATTTGTCCAGGTCGGTGCTCATTGCCCCGATGTCCTTGACGATCACGAAGGCAATCGCATCGGCGGGGATGTGGCCGATGACCGGTTCCAGTGTCGGCATCGCCTTGGCGGCCGGCTGAGTCTCGTCGCTGACGGCGGCAGGCGCTACCTGAGGCGCCTCGGAGGCTTTGGGCTGAGTCGGAGCGACTTCCTGCTGCGCGACAACCGGAGCGGTAAGGATCAGCAGGCACGTCAGCAAGGCGATCATCAGTCGGATAGACATGGTTTTCTCCTTGTGTGGCTGGAATTTTGGATGGCCGTTCCCTGTTTTCAGCACAAGAATACCTATCCCTGGCGAGTGGGACAGTCAAGACAATTGTCCCTGACACACGATCTCATCCTGGCGACGATTGAAATCGCGGGACCCCGGCGGTTACGATTAACCCCTGCCCCGCCGGGCGCATGGCCTGTCGCGGGTGGAATCCAGGGAAAGGACGTTCATGGCGCCTTCCGCGGAACCGGCGGCGGCCTGTTCGCCCGCAATGGTCGGCGTTCCGGCCCGGTTGCTGGCCGACGGGGAGATCGTCATCCTGGCGATCAAGCCCAGCGGATGGTTTATCCTGCTCCAAAGCCTTCCCATGCTGGCTGTCGCGGCGGCGGTGGCGGCGGCGGTGTGGTGCTTCAAGGACAGGCTCTTTGGCCCCCCGGCCACCCAGACGGTGGTACTGACGGCATGCACCGCCGTTGCCTGCGCGGCGGTCCTGTTAGCCGGTCTTGGTTGGATGTCGCGACTGTACGTGCTCACCGACCGCCGCGTCCTTCGTGTTCGCGGCCTGCTGCGAGAGGAGGTTTGCCACTGTCCGCTGAGGGAAATTGCCGAGGTGATGCTGGCAGCCAGCACAATGGAGAGATTGCTGGGCGTCGGCAGTTTGTATTTCCGGCGGTCCTCCAAACCGGAGGCGATGGACTGGCTTCACATCGCCCGCTGCGCTGAGGTCCGGCAGATCGTGACCGACGCCATCGCCCGAGCCAGGTGACCGCCGTTATCGCGTGCATGAGAACCGCACGGAGCCGCAACCCTTCGGGACGGAGCGTCCCAGGGCTACATACCGGCGTTGCTCGGGATCGACGCCAACTTCATCAAGGTCGCCATCTCGCTACAAGGAAAGATTTGTGCGTGCGGTCTTACGCCAGCATCTTTGCCAGGCGGTCCAGGCCCTTGTCGATTATGGCGGTGCTGGTGGCGAAGCTGAGTCGCACGCATCGGTCGTCGCCGAAGGCGTCGCCGGGAACCAGCGCCACGTTGGCCGACTCCAGCGCGGCCTTGGCGAAATCCAGCGAACCGGCCACTTTCACCCCGCCGAGTGTCTTGCCGAAATGGGCACTGACGTCCGGGAAGCAGTAGAACGCCCCGGTAGGCTCCACGCACCGGATGCCGCCGATGGCGTTAAGCCGCGCGGCCATGTGCTGCCCGCGCTTCTGGAATTCACGACGCATCGACTCGACCGCCTCGGCGGAAGCGGGGGAGGTGTAGGCCTCCAAGGCCCCCGCCTGGGCGAAGCTGACCGTGTCGGACGTCTCATGGCTCATAAGGTTTTTCATCGCCGAGATGACCTCCTTTGGCCCTGCCGCCCAACCGAGCCGCCAACCGGTCATGGAATAGGTCTTGGACAGGCCGTTGAAGGTGATGGTCCGCTGCGGAAGGGCCTTGTCCAACGCAGCAAACGACACGAACTTCGTGTCCCCATAGACCAGTTTCTCATAGATTTCATCTGAAAAGACGATCAGGTCCGTCTTCAGGACGGCCTGGGCGATGGCGGTAAGTTCCTCCGGCGTGTAGGTCACACCCGTGGGGTTACTGGGGGAGTTGAGGACCAGAATTTTTGCGCCCCTGGCGGCGTCGAGGACCTGGCGGGGGGTGATCTTGAAGCCGGCTTCCGGGCCTGCCGGAAGCACCACGGGTTGTCCCCCGGCCAGGCGGACCTGTTCTGGATAGCTCACCCAGTAGGGCGCTGGGATCAGCACCTTGTCGTCGGGATTCAACAACACCTGGAAGGCGCAGTAGAGGGAGTGCTTTCCGCCGAAGTTGATGATGATCTGGTCGGCGCCGGCGGTGATGCCGTTCTCGCGGGCGAGTTTGGCGGCGATGGCGGCGACCAGCTTTGGTCCGGACTTGGCGTTGTACTTGGTGTCGCCGGCATCGAGGGCCTTTTTGGCGGCTTCCTTGATGAACGCCGGGGTGTCAAAATCGGGTTCCCCGGCGCCGAAGTTCACCACGTCGATTCCAGCGGCCTGCATCTGCTTGGCTCGCGAGGTGATCGCCAGCGTCGCGCTGGGGGCGACTTGCGAGATACGATCCGATAACCTCATGGTCCGCTCCTATTCTGGTAAGCGGCTTGTACGTTACCAGCCGAAGGAAGTTTGTCAATCCGGTCGAACCCGGCGAGTGGAAAAACTTCTTCAACGGGTCATAAAACAACCACAGCCGGGCTTTTTTTCGGCCCGGCTGGGGTGGGATTTTGCGATTGGCTGCCCGTACTTATTGACTTGGCGTCGCCACTGGGGAATAGCCCACGAACGCCAGGAAACGGTTGGTGTTCAGGATGGGAATATGCATGTTCATAGCCGCCTGCTTGGCTTCCTGGTAACGGTTGAAGTCCTGCATTTGGCTGTGATAGACCGCCCAGACGGTCTCCTGCGCGCTGTCGGAAGGCCGGGGCGGGCGGGGAGGCTCCGAACCTAGGACGACGAAGTCGGTCTGGACACTGATCTGGTCGGTCACGTCGCCCCCGGAGCGGCTAATCAGGAGGCGGACTTCCTTGGCGTCCTGCGGGGACGGCTGGCCCGCGCCGCGCAAATCAAAGAGGCCCTCGACGGCGAAAAGGTAGCGTCGCTGCGTGTCAAAGGCCACGTTGGCGATTAAGTCTCCGGTAATGATTGGGTCATCGGCCTTCTGCTTGGCGATGCGACATTCGCTGACGGAGTCCTGAACGGTGGTGACGACGAGCCTGGCCTTGCCTTCGCCGTTATCGGGGATGCCGCTGGTGGGGTACACGCTGAAGGTCAGGCCGGGCGTGACGCGGTCCTTGGCGCCGATGTCGATGTAGCAGATCCCCGCGCGATCCAGCACCCGCATGATCTTTCCGTCGGGCTTGCGCGAGGCGATTTCCGAACCTAAAGGTCCGCGTTTCTTGTCCAATTCCGCACGAAGGCGCGCGATCGTCTCATCTTTTTCGCGCAACTGTTCCTCGGACTCATTGAGTTGCTGGTTGCGGCTGGCGATTTCCTTGTTCAGATCGGAACGTACCTTCTCCATCTCCGCTTCCGCGCGCTGCTGGTCTTCCAGGTATCGCTTGTGACTTTCTTCCACCTGGATTTCCAGTGCCTTTTTCTGGGCGGAAAGCTCATCCAGTTTGGCGGCAAAGAATGCCTTGTCGTCTTCCTGGGCCTTGCGGAGCTGGGCCAGTTCCCCCTGGAGCTGGGCTTCCCGGCTGTCCCGTTTCTCTCCGGCGGATTTCATCGCCGCCAGTTGCTGGTGGAGTTCCCTGGCCTCCACGGCCAGACCTCGCCCGGGCGTGCTGCCAATGGCGGCGACGGTTTCCTCGGCCTTGGCCTTGGCGTCGGTGAAACCGCCCCGTTCGCCCGTGAGCAACTGGCAAAGCTCATCGATCTGGGAGGTCAACTGTGTCGCCACGCTCTGGCGGGGCTGGCCTCGCGGCGGGGCGTCGTAACGCCCGAAAAGCTCCCGCAGCGCCGGACTGGGGCTGTTGCGTTCCTGCGGACCGGCCAGCTTGTTGAGCATGGCATCGGACTGTAGTTTCTCTCCTCGCATCGTGTCCTTCTGCACCCAGAAGACAGCCGCCGCCGCCGCGGCGATCAGGAATAGGATGACAAAGGCCACCAGGAGGTATGGGGGGGCCTGCCGCTGGACCATGCGTGCCATGCGTCCGCTCCTCAGAAAGTCATTTTGGCGCTCCGCGGGCTAGCCGCTACCGTCCCGCCGCCGCGCCGGTATCGACGAGTTTTTCTCCGCAATCAGTATCCGCCATCGCGGCGGCAAACTCAACTGTTTTTCCCCTTTAGTCCGTTACTGGGATTCCCAGCTTGGACCGCAGGAGCCGCTGAACCTCCCCTGGTTCTGCCGTGCCGCGGGACAACTGCATCACCTGGCCCATGAGGAAGCCAAAGGCCTTCTTCTGCTGCTTGCCGCCTGCTTGGACGTCGGCTACCGCCTGTGGATTGGCGGCGATGGCGGTATCGACCCACGCCTCGATCGCCCCCCCGTCGCGCACGGCCAGCAGGCCCTGTTCCCGGGCGATGACCATGGGCGAACCGCTTTCCAGCACCACGGTATCAAAAACTTTCGCGGCGGCTGTGGCGTTGATGGTTCCCCCCGAGAGCATTCCGGCCAATTCCGCCAAGGCCGCGGGCGTGATTCCGATCTGGGCGATGGAGCAGCCCCGCTCGTTGGCGATGGCCGCACCTCGCCCCAGGAGCAGGTTTACGCATCGCTTGGCGTCGGCCCCGGCGGCGACGGCTGAATCCAGCAGGTCGCCTGTGGCGGCGTCCTGGGTGAGTGCGTCGGCCTCCTTGAAGGTCAGTTTGTAGCCGTCCATGTAACGGCCTCGCCGGGCCAGGGGCAACTCGCCGATGCCCGCGCGGATGCGTTCGCGCCAGGGGCGATCCACCACCACGCCAACCAGGTCCGGATCGGGGAAATAGCGGTAGTCGTGGGCTTCTTCCTTTTCCCGCTGAAAAACCGTCTGCTCGCGGGCGTCGTCATAGCCACGGTTCTGCTTGCCCATTTTCTCCAGGCGGAAGCCATCGGGGTCGGCCTGCCAAGCCTCGTATTGACGGTGAATCTCGTATTCAACGGTCCGCTCCAGGGCGCGGAAACTGTTGAGGTTCTTGACCTCCACGATGGGCGTCTTGTGGATCGCTCCGCCGTGGGCGATGTGAAGGTTGATGTTCGGCTCGAACCGCATCTGGCCCATCTGCATGTTGGCCTCGCTGGCGCCCAGCCAGCGGACCAGCCGGTGCATCGCGCGGGCCAACGACATGACCTCCTCGACGGCGTTCATGTCCGGTTCCGTGACGATCTCCAGCAGCGGGACGCCCGCGCGGTTGAGGTCGACGCCCGTGTGGGCGGGGTGGTCGTGGACGTTCTTTCCTGCATCCTCCTCCAGGTGGGCGCGGCGGATGCGAATCTTTTTGACCGCCCCCTCGGCCAGGGGCGCCTCCAGCCAGCCGTTGAGGCTCAGCGGCAGGTCATACTGGCTGATCTGGTAGTTCTTTGGCAAGTCGGGGTAGTAGTAGCCCTTGCGGTCCCACTTGGTGAATTCAGCCACCGTACAGTTCAGGGCTGTTCCCACCTTCAAGGCCAGTTCCACGGCCTTTGCGTTCATCACGGGCAGCACGCCAGGCATGCCGATGCAGACGGGACAGACGTTGGTGTTGGGCGGGTCGCCGAAGTGATTGCGACAGCGGCAGAACATCTTGGTGGCGGTGGCCAGTTCCACGTGGATTTCCAGGCCGATGACGGGCGTGACGTTGTCGGCGGCATCGATCATGGGATCGGGCTTCTCCTTAACCTTAACATGGAATGTCCCAGTTACTTTTTCGTCATCTCCGGCCGGAGACCAGACACGCCCGACGCCTTCTCATACATCCGTCCGGCGCGCAGGAGGCGGTCTTCGCTGAAGACCGGTCCGATCAACTGCATGCCGATGGGCAATCCCGTCTTGGACAGCCCGGCCGGGAGGGACAATCCGGGCAGCCCGGCCAGGTTGACGCTGATGGTGTAAATATCCTCCAGGTACATCGTCAATGGGTCGGCGGTTTTCTCGCCCAGTCGAAATGCCGTCGTCGGGGCCACCGGGCAAAGCAGCAGGTCACAGTGGCCAAACGCCGCGTCGAAGTCGTTCTTGATCAGCCGCCGCACCCGAAGGGCCTTGAGGTAGTAGGCGTCGTAGTACCCGCTGGAGAGGGCATAGGTCCCCAGCAGAATGCGTCGCTTTACCTCGGAACCGAAGCCTTCCTCCCGCGTCTTGCAATACAGATCGACGATGTCCTCGACATCCCGTGCGGTGCGATGGCCGTAATGAACGCCGTCGTAACGGGCCAGATTGCTGGAGGCCTCCGCCATGGCCACGATGTAGTAACAGGCCACCGCGTAGGAACTGACCTTGCCCTCCCCGTCCACGTCGATGCGGCTGTGAGGCAACGACACATCGACGATCGTTGCGCCCAGGGACTGATAGACCTCCGCGGCCAGGCGGATCGATGAGGCGATCTCGGCATCCAGGGCCTGGGAGAAAAATTCCCTGGGAAGCCCGACACGCAGATGCTCGATAGGTTTTTCCAGTTCAATTAGATAGTCGCCAACGGGGCGGTCCAGGCAGGTGGAATCGGCGGGGTCGCCGCCGGCGATGGCGCCCAGCAGTAGCGCGCAGTCGGCGACGTTCTGGGTGACCGGGCCGATCTGATCGAGGCTGGACCCGTAGGCCACCAGCCCGAATCGGCTGACCCTGCCGTAGGTGGGCTTCATCCCCACCACACCGCAGAAGGCAGCCGGCTGGCGGATTGATCCGCCCGTGTCGCTGCCCAGCGCCGCGGCGCAAAGCCTGGCCGAAACAGCCGCAGCGGACCCGCCGGAGCTTCCCCCCGGAACCCGGGAGGCGTCCCATGGGTTTGCCGTGGGGCGGAAACCGCTGTTTTCCGTGGAGGACCCCATCGCGAATTCGTCCATGTTGGTCTTGCCCAGGACGATGGCCCCGGCGGCCTCAAGACGTGCGACGGCGGTGGCGGTGTATGGGGCCTGGAAATTGGCCAGCATCTTGGACGCGCAGGTCGTCCGGCCGTAGGAGGTGCAGAGGTTGTCCTTGATGGCCAGGGGCAGCCCGCCCAGGGGGCCGATGGGCCTGCCGCTCTGTCGCTTGCGGTCGATGGCCGCTGCCTGCTCCATCGCCCGCTCGGCCAGCACTTCGTTGTAGGCCCCAACAGCAGGCTCTCGCCTGGCGATGGCCTCCAGATACGCATCGACGGCCCGGACCGCGCTGACGGTCCCGCCGGCGATGGCGTCGCGAAGCTCCAAGGCGGAAAGGTTAGACAGGTCGTTCACAGGCTGTCTCCGATGACCTTGGGGACCATGAAGAAGTCCCCGTCGCGCTGGGGCGCGTTGGCCAGTGCGGCATCGGCGGAAAGCGAAGGCCGGGGCGTGTCCTCAGCCAGCACGTTGTGTATTTCCACGGCGTGGGCCAGCGGCTCGACGTTAGTGGTGTCCAGTTCCGCCAGCTTGTCGAAATACTCCAGGATGTCCGCCAATTGGCGGCCGAAGGTTGCAAGTTGCTCCTCGCTCAGTTCGATGCGGCTGAGCTTGGCGATGTGACGCACCATGTCCGGTTCGATTGTCCTGCTCATCGGAGGCTCCAGCTATCGGCGGGCGGGCGTTTCCCGCCGGTCGGCTTTGCCCTATCATTTACCCAAAGCCTCGCCAAGTCAATGTGCGTCAATTCCTTCATTGACGGCGGCTTCCGGTGCTGCTATATAATCATGCCATACCGGGGCCGGGCCTTGGGGGTGTTCCCGCCGCCCACGTCCCGGAAGGAAGACTATGCCGCGAAGCGATTCCATAGAGGTCGAAGCCACAGTCAAGGCCGCATTGCCCAACGCGATGTTCCGCCTGGAAATCGAGATGGGCCAGACCAAGCATCAAATCATCGGCCACATTTCCGGCAAGATGCGGCGCAACTACATCCGCATCACCCCTGGCGACAAGGTTCTCGTCCAGCTTAGCCCCTACGACCTGACCAAAGGCCGGATCATCTTCCGCCAGCGGTAGGTTTCCCCGCTACTCCTGGCGGGCACAATTGCAGTAGGTTCCCTCAACGATCATTGTCCGGATATCCTTGGCATCCTGGAGCGGCCGGGCCGTTTCAATCCAAAATCTCCCGACTAAGTCCAGGCCGTGCACGTCGCCGGTGTTGACGCATGGCAGGCCCAGTTGGGCGGCGGTCCGCAGGGCCAACTCGGCAGTGGGACCGTCCTGATTGCTCGTGCGATACTCGATGGCATCGGGTCGAAGGCCCTCGCCCAGCATCTTAGATGCCTCCTCCCAGCGATGGGGATGAGCCAAAATCGTCAGGCAACCGTCCTGGCGGGCCTTGGCCAGGATGGCAGCGGGGTCGTCGGACATCTCCAGGTACCGGCGGTCGTGGGTGCCCAGGACCACCAGATGCTGGAACGAGCCGCGGGGCAGGCTTAATTCCATGCCGGGAAAAATCCGGATTGCCGGGAACTGGCCCTGGAGTTGCTCCAGCTCCCAGGGATCCCAGAGTGTGTCGTGCTCGGTGATGAAGACCGCCTGGTACCCGGCGGCGACCAGCGCCTCCATCAATTCGGTGGGCGTGGCCGTGCTACAGACGCTGTAGCGGCTGGTGTGGAGGTGTAATTCAACCTTCATGATTGTCTATATGCTCCAGCCGCCGGGACGGATCAAGAAAGAACGCGGGATGTACGGGCCTTGACAACTCGAGTATAATGCTTACCCGCCAAGATGGTCGTGGATCCTGTTTTTTTTAGAGGGNNCTTACCCGCCAAGATGGTCGTGGGTTCTGTTTTTTTTGAGGGGTTTGAACATGGCCAAGCGAGAAGTCGAACGCAGATGCCACAAGCGTTTTCCCCTGCCCTGCGTGGCGAGGATCAGCACGGAAGGCGGGGGGCGGGACCTCCGCGCAAAGGCGGTCAACATCTCCGACGGCGGCATGTACCTGACCGTCCCGCTGATCTCTCCGCCGCCGAAGCGCGACGAAGCCGTCGAGGTGGTTTTCTCCCTGCCGCGCTCCACTCCCAACACCCGCATGTTGGAGGAAGTCCGCTCGACGGGCAGAATCTTGAGACACCAACCGCTTAAAAATAACCGCCAGGCGCGCGTGGCGCTGCAATTCACCCAGCCGTTGGACCTGGCGGTGGAAGTCTAGCTACTGGGCGGTGGTCAACAGTCGCGGTGGTGTGGCGAACTATTTTTCCCCGCGGGCTTTCAGGACGCGCACCCGGTCGCCTTCGATCCTCAGCCGTCGCTGGGCAGCCAATGCAACGGCGGCTGGCAGGGCAATGCATTCCTGCTGGAAAACCCGGTCGGCCAACGTTTCGGGCGTGTCGTCCTCCATCACATCCACAGTTCGCTGAAGGATGATCGGACCGCGGTCGTATTCGTTGGTCACGAAATGTACTGTGCAGCCGGTGACCTTGCAGCCGGCTTGCAGGACCGCCTGATGCACGCGGAGGCCGTACATCCCTTGGCCGCCGAAGCTGGGCAGCAGAGCGGGGTGGATGTTGATGACCCGCCCGGTAAATTGCGGGGGAATCTTCCACATGGACAGGAAACCCGCCATCACGACCAGTTTCGCGCCCGCTTCGCTCAGCCGGGCGGTGATATCGTCGGAGTAGTCGGCTACATCGGCGGCTTTCTTGAAGGAGACGATGTGGACATCAAGTCCGGCTTGGCGGGCGAGTTCCACGCCCTTACAGGGGCGCGAGGCGATGACAACGGCGATACGGGCGGCTAGTTGCCCATCTTGGATGAGCCGCTGGAGATTCATCAACGACCGTCCGCCGCCGCTGATGAGCACGCCCAGGGCGAGAGGCTTTCCTTGTTGACCGGTTGCAGTCACGAGGGGATTAGAACCCAATGCATCGGGGCGGTCAACGATGCGTCTATCTCAGGCATCTGCGCCTTGTCACGGCCAGCAGCGCCCCGGCCGCCAGTAGGCTCACCGAGAGCGGTTCCGGCACCGATGGCCCCGGCACGAGGATGTGGTGTTGAAGCGAGCCGTTGTCGGGCGGGTCCGTCGGGTCGGCGGAGGTGAATCCTGCGTTCCATGCCGTCGGTCCGGCTGAACTGGAGCAGGAGTAGAAATCGCCCCAGGTGGGCATGTGCGATGTGTCGAACTGTGCCACCACCTCCGTCGGCGAACCGGCGATGTTGAACTTGATACCGTAGACATCGGAGGGCAGGTCCGGCAGCGTGGCGGAGTCGAGGGAGGGGCTAAACGCGCGGACCTCGGCGGTCTGCCCGGCTTGGCCGGTCCAGACCTTGTTTACGAGGTCGCCGATAAGCACATGGAATTGTAGTTCCACCAACAGCTCGCTTGCCCCCGCCTGCGGAGCGGAAAAGGTGTATTTATAGCGCCATTTGCCGCTGGGCGTCGAGGCCGGGTCGGTCACTTCCCAGGTCAGGCTGGTGTTGGGATTATTCCAAAGCCCCGTTGCCGCCAGCCCACCGTCGCCGAGTGACAACCCGCCCGACAGGATTCCCGCGACGGATTCCTCCGGCGGGGCCAGGCAAGACAGGCAGAGCAATACAAAGACAATAACCATGCGCTTGAGCATGCGCATCTCCTCCTGAAGCGGTGCCGGCAGCTCCTGTCCATCTCCCAGCCGTCAATATGGCGGCCTGGGCGTCACAACTGATGCCTGAGCGGGCATCTATGCCGCCACGGCGCAAGGCAATTAACTAACCGCCGATTGCGCATCCATAGCGGGAAGTCGCTGCCGAAAGCCCTACAGCCTCCATAAACTATACATTATTGTAATAGACAGCCCGAAATCCGTCAATGGACGTTCCGTAGCGGTTGGAAGGCCGCGCACGGCGGCGATGTAATAAACGTCGTCTGTTCGAGGGGGTTACTTCACCCAGGGGGTTTGATTGCTCTCGGGACGGTATTCCTGAAGCTCGATACGGTTGCCCTCAGGATCGTTGACCCATGCCTGGAGTGCGCGGTCGGAGCCTGTCTGGATGTCGGTGACCTCGATGCCGCCGGCGCGGAGCGTCTCGACTGTGGCGCGGAGGTCGTCACATTCCAGGCAGAAGTGGCGGTATCGCTGCTTCTCGGCGGGGGGGTTCAATTGCCCTTTGAACAATTCCAGGAAATTCCGCCCGCCGATGTGCAGCATCACGCCGAAAAGCTCCCCATTGTCGCGGCGGTAATCGTAGGCGTGTGTGAAACCAAGCTTCTTGTAGAAAGCCGCCGATGCGTCCAGGTCGCCGACCGTGAAACAGATGTGGGCAATGCACTTTATCATCGGCGTACTCCGGCGATGTTGCGTTTTGCCGGCCGGGCCTAATGGGTCGGCAGCAGGGCGACCAGTTCGGGGTGAGGGCGGGGGATGACGTGCTTGCCGATGAGCTTTCCCACTCGTTCGGCGGCGGCGGCCCCGGCGTCCACGGCGGCATTGCAGGCGGCTACGTCGCCGGCGACCATCACGGTAACGTAGGCGGCGCCGATCTTCTCCTTGCC
>PMBX01000194.1:3194-3340 GCA_003153915.1 Phycisphaerales bacterium | reverse complement strand
AACAGGACCGCCACGAGGACGATCCCAACTATCTCAACCCTGTGTGGATGATGTTCCACTCCAATGCCCGCGGCAACATTGACCAAATCCGTCAGTTGGCGGGCATGCGAGGGCTGATGTCCAAGCCTTCCGGAGAGATCATCGAA
>PMBX01000194.1:2886-3104 GCA_003153915.1 Phycisphaerales bacterium | reverse complement strand
GGCGAGCAGGTGGACGTGCCCCTGCGCGAGATTATCGTCGGACGCGTGGCGCGCGAGAACGTGGTCAACCCCATCACCGATAAGACCATCGTCAAGGAAAACGAGATCATCACCGAGGTGATGGCACGGCAGATCGAAGACCTGGGCATGGAGACTATCCGCGTCCGCAGCACGCTGACCTGCGAAAGCCCCATGGGCGTCTGCGCCAAATGTTACGG
>PMBX01000194.1:0-2870 GCA_003153915.1 Phycisphaerales bacterium | reverse complement strand
ACACGAGCCGTGGTGGAGTCGGAAATTCTTGCCACCGCCACCGGCGCGGTCCAGTACCGCGAACTGAACACCGTCGAGGTCCAGACGGGCAAGGAAAAGCAGCGCGTGGTGCTGAAACGTAACGGCGAATTGGCCATCGTCGATGAGAAAAACCGCGAATTGGAAAAATATACCGTCCCTTACGGTGCGACGTTGCTGGTCCCCAATGGCGCCAAGGTTCGTCCGGGCGTGAAGATGGTGATCTGGGATCCGCACCGTGTCCCGATTCTCGCCGAGGCGGCCGGCGTGGTCCGTTTCCAGGACATCGAGGAAGGCGAAACCGTCCGTGTCGAGGCGGAACGCGCCAAGGGCAGCACCGCCAAGCGATATGTCGTCATCGAGCACAAGGGCGAGAAGCACCCGCGCATCGTCATCGAGGACAAGAGCGGCAAGATCCTGGACTTCCACTACCTGCCCGCCAAGGCGCGCATTGAGGTGGAGGAGGGCCAGTCGGTGCTTCCCGGAGAGCTTCTGGCGCGACAGCCTCGTGAGATGATCGGAACGCAGGACATCACCGGCGGCCTGCCGCGCGTCACGGAGGTTTTTGAGGCCCGCAAGCCCAAGGACCCTGCCGCGATGGCGGAAATCTCCGGCCGGGTGGAACTGAGGACCGACAAGCGCCGCGGAAAGATGACCATCATCGTCCGCAGCGAATCTGGCATGGAGCGTGAACACCACGTGCCCCACGACCGGCATCTGCTGGTGCACACCGGCGACTATGTTGAGGCGGGCGACCCGCTGACGGAAGGCCCGCTGGTGCCCCACGACATCCTGGCCATCCGCGGGGAGGAGGCCTTGCAGCAGTACCTGCTGACGGAAGTGCAGGGCGTCTATCGCGGCGTGGGTCAGAGCATCAACGACAAGCACATCGAGGCGATCGTCGTGCAGATGCTGCGGAAGGTCAAGGTCGAGGCCGTCGGTGACAGCGGCCTGCTTCCTGGCGACGTGGTTGACAAATACCGCTTCCGCGAGGAGAATAGGCGGCTTACCGAATCGCTGAAGATCGTGGAAGCAGGCGACACGGAACTCGTCGCCGGCGATGTGGTCTTGCGGTCGAAGGTTGAGGCTGCCAACGCCGACGCCGAAGCCAAGGGTGGCCAGCCCGCCAAGACACGCCGGCCAAGGCCCGCCACGGCCAAGACGCTGTTGTTGGGGATCACCAAGGCGTCGCTGCAATCGGAGAGTTTCCTGTCGGCAGCCAGCTTTCAGGAAAGCACGAAGGTCTTCACCGAAGCTGCGCTGGCTGGAAGGATTGACGAACTTCGCGGCCTGAAGGAAAACGTGATTCTCGGTCACCTGATACCGGCCGGGACGAGTTTCAAGCCGTATGTTGACATGAAAATAAAGAAACAGATGGACCTGATGGACCTGACCACCGCGCCTAGCGAGCAACTTAGCGACGCGGAGATCGCCCAGGCCGTGCAGGAAGCCCTCAGCGGGCAAGGTTGAGGCGAGAAAAACCGTTCGAGAAAAACCAAGGCGAGTCAACCACGCAACAAGCAAGGTACTTTAGAGGTTTGCGATGCCAACGATCAGTCAACTAGTTCGCCGTCCCAGGCGGGTGCAGAAAGCCAAGAAAAAGAACGTGGCGCTGGACTCCTGCCCCCAGAAACGAGGCGTCTGCCTCCTGGTCAAGACCGTCACACCCAAGAAGCCCAACTCTGCGCTGCGGAAAGTCGCCCGCGTTCGGTTGAGCAACGGAAAGGAAGTGACGGCCTACATTCCCGGTGTCGACCACAACCTTCAGGAACACAGCATCGTGCTTGTGCGTGGCGGCAGGGTGCGCGACCTGCCCGGTGTGCGGTACCACATCATCCGTGGAACGCTGGACGCCTTGGGCGTGGCCAATCGCAAGCAGGGACGAAGCAAGTACGGCGCCAAGACGCCCAAATAGCCCCGGGGGCCTGGAAAGAGCATCATGGCATTCAAGAGGTTTACCGTATCGGCGCAGAAGTTGGGACCCGACCCGCGGTTCGCCAGCAAGCTGGTGACCAAGTTTGTCAACGGACTGATGCAGGACGGAAAAAAGTCCGTCGCGCAGCGGGTGTTCTACGACGCGATGGATATCATTGCCGAGAAGGTCAAGGACGTTCCACCCCTGGAGGTCTTTGAAAAGGCGGTAGATAACGTCAAGCCGCTCATCGAGGTCCGTTCGCGTCGCGTGGGCGGGCAGAATTATCAGGTTCCCATGCAGGTCAGCAGCAAGAGGCAGTTGTCGCTGGCGGTGCGGTGGATTCGCGAAGCCGCGCGCGGCCAGAAAGGCTCTCCGATGGCGGTGCGCCTGGCAAGTGAACTGATGAACGCCTTCAAGGGCGAAGGAGCGGCCATGCAGACGCGGGAGAACATCCACCGCATGGCCGATGCCAATAAGGCATTTGCGCACTTTGCCTGGTAGGTTGTTATAACCAGGTTTCTTAAGGTGTACCCCGCGCCGATGTTGGGCGCGGACGAGCGGTATGGACGGAATCGCCCGCACAGGAAGGATGACCGGTGCGGTCATCGACGCGGGCGACCCCGGTCGGCCAGTCCGGCCGGGGCTCAGAGAAGGTTGGACCGCCGGGGAATGCCCCGACGCCGGCCGCTTGAGATAGCACAACCGGACCGGTCTGCCACGGGTCAACGCGCTCTTTCGCGCCCCGGCCCCAAGACCGGTGCCCGCCGAATCGCTCGGTGGGCGCAGGGAGCGTTCCCCCCGTCCCGTGGGCGCTAGAGAGCGTCCCGTGCGGTCGTTGCGTGCCTGGAAATGTTGCGATGTCGTTGAGCGGTGATACTGTTATGACTACGGACGTGGCAAAAATCCGAAACATCGGCATCATGGCCCACATCGATGC
>PMBX01000034.1 GCA_003153915.1 Phycisphaerales bacterium | reverse complement strand
GGCAAGAGCACCGTCGCCGCCACCGGCGCCGATGACCAGATGACGCTCAAGGGCAGTACCATCCAGGGAACGGGGACACTGACAGTGCAGGGCGACGGCAAGGTGCAGATTCAAGGCGATCTCATTTCCACCGTCCAGTTGATAGTGGCTTCCGGTGAATTGGATCTCGGCGCGAGCTTGCAAGGCGCGCTGAACGGCACAGCTCAGGTTGTCGTCAGCGGCGGCACGCTCCATCTGCTGAATAGCCTGCAAGGGTCGGGCGGGATCGACATCCAAGGCGGGGCAACCGTCCAAACGNNCAGTGGCTACTACGGCACCATCACTCTGGAGGCGGGCTCGACTAAGAGTACGGTGGGTACGGTGGTGTTGACCCCGAACCCAGACGACCTGGGTAGAGGTCAACTGATACTCCCCACCGGCAACCCGGACCCGGACACGGGACCGATTTTCGACGCCTCGGGGACCCAGCAAACAGTCACGCTGAACAATCCGCTCACTTTCCAAAGCACGACTCAACTGACAGTCAAAGGCCATGTCACCTTCGCCGGCCCAGTCAACCTCAATGGTAGCGCATTTCTGGCGACGACTTCACTCACTGACCAGATAGGAATTACCCGCAGTGTCCTGGGAACAGGGGTCTTAATTGCGAAGGGAGCAGGCACGATCACGATCAATGGGGTCGTTGGCGAAACGGCGAAGTTGGCGGTTTTTCAGGGCGAGTTGGACGTGGGGGCTAACCTTCTGGGCGCGGTAGGCGATCCTTTCCAGCAGGTCCAAATTAATGGCGGCACGCTCCGACTGCTGAGCAGCCTGCAGGGCTCGGGCGAGATCGGGCTTCTCGCCGGGTCGCTGATATCAGGTGGAACTAGCGGCTACTACGGCGCCGTCACTGTGGCTTTTAATGAGTTTCAGAACACCGTGATACTGTTAGCGGGTCAGAACGATCTGGGAACCGGGCAGCTTCTGATAAAGGGTCTCAACGCAGGAGGGGGTAGTAGTGGCGCCAACGCCCTGATACCGATTTTCGACGCATCGGGGGCTGGGCAACGCGTGACACTGAGCAACGCGGTGAGCTTCGACCACGATAGCGATCTGAAAGTTCAAGGTTTGTTGAATTTCAGCGGCGTTGTAACGATCAACAATCCGGATGTGGTGGAAACGGCTTCGGATACCGACCAGTTGGAGCTTACAGGCGGGATACAGGGGACAGGACAACTCCTCGTGGGCGGTCTGGGCACGACTACTATCGATGGGAACCTCGGCGACGACGTGAAGGTGACCGGAGTTCGCGGCCGTCTGGCTCTAGGCGCAAACCTATCGGGATCGTTCAGCCAAATCGTTCTCGATGGTGGAACGCTGCTGTCAAATGGGACCAGCAGCTACGACGGCACTATCAAATTGCTGCAAGCTGGTGGCACCTTGGTGGTAACGGGAAACCCGGACCAGTTTGGAACCGCTCAACTCCTGGTGGCAAACGACCACCCTGATATTCCTGGTCCTCCCCCGATCATCGATGCGACGGCCAGCCCATTCGGATTATTGAGCAATGAAATTAATTTCCGAGCCGGAGGCAGCGTTGCTACCAAAGGGGATGTGAGGCTCAGCGGCCTGTTGACCCTTAACGGCAATGGCGTAATAACCATGCGGGGAGACAGCGATCGACTGCGACTTTCGGGCGGCATGAATCAGACGCAGGGGACAGGGACGCTGAGTATGAACGGTCCGGGCACGATCAGTGTCTTTGGGGACATCCCCGCCGGGGTGAGCTTGAGTTACGTGGCGACGGGCCCCTCGGGCGAGTTGGATTTGGGCGCCAATCTTCTGGGCGATGTTGATGCGCCGAGCCAGGTCAAGGAGTCTCTTGGCAAGATCATGCTGTTGTCGACACTGGAGGGAACGGGCGGGATCGATGTGGCGGACTCCGCAACACTGACTTCCAAAGGAGCCAGTGGCTACAACGGCACCATCACCCTGGAGGCTCGCAGCGTAGTGATGCCGACGGCAATCCCCAACGATCTGGGAAGAGGCAAACTGGTGGTGGACAATTCGGACCCCGCACATCGACCGATTATCGATTCCACCGCCAACGTGCAAACCGTGACCTTGAATAACCCGCTTTTTTTTCAAACCCCGCTTTTCACGAACAACATGGGCCTGATTGTCAAAGGCTCGGTTAATTTTAGCGGCGCCGTCACGCTCAATGGTGACGCCGAGCTGGACACGGACAGCAGTTCCGATCAGCTCAACCTCTTCGGTGGCGTGCAGGGCGCAGGAACCCTGACGCTGGACGGGCCGGGCGTGACGAGCATCGCCGGCAGTGTCGCCGCCGGGGTAACGCTCCAAGAAGCAGGTCAACTGGCAGGAACGACCGTCGCTCTGATCATTGGCGCCAACTTGCAGGGCGCAGGCGACCAGCTCCTTGTCCAAGGGGGATTGGTGGAGATTACGACCATGTCGGGTGGGGGCGGAATCCAAGTGCTGAGTGGCACTCTGGCGACCAACCAGACGTCGGGAAGCGGCTCTCCGAGCTACTTCGGCTCGGTGACGTTGGCCGATGGTGGCATCATACAAGATTACGACAGCGCCGACACCATGGGGCTGGGAAAAGGCAGCCTGATCCTCGGAGGGGGCACGCTGCAGAACTCTTCCGGCAGTACAGCCGTGCTTGGCAACCCGGTTACCGTGCAAGGAAGTGCCACGGTCAGCGGGGGTTCACGCTTGAAATTCACGCAGTCCTTGAACGTAACCGGCAACGGAACCCTGGATGTACAAGGTGCATTGGCTTTGTTCGGCTCACTGACCGGCAGTGGGACCATTGTGCTCGACGGAGTTCTTTTTGCCGTCAATAGCATCGACAATCCCTTCAGCGGCACCATAGTCGTGAACAGCGGCATTGTGGAGGTCACATCCAACGATGCCCTGGGCACGGGGCCGCTGGTTGCGAACCTGAAGAGCCAAGGCGTTCTGAAGAGCGTGGGTAACATCGGCGATCCGATCCTGGACAACCCTCTCACGGTCGCGCAGGGCACTCTGATCCTGCAAGGGCTGCTGACCTTCCCGAACGGTATCACGGTGGGTGCCGGCGCCACCCTGGACGTCGAAGGTGCAGACACCCAGATTGTGGTAACCGGGCCTATGGCCGGCGGCGGCCACATCGTCGTGGGCGCCGGCATTCTATCCATCCATGGCGACATCGGCTCGTTCTTCGGCACAGTGGACATCCAGGGCGGCAACATCCTTCCCGGCCTGGCAGTCAGCGATGCCGGTGGCGTGTACAACGGCTCGTCCTTCCCCGCCACGGTCCTGGGTCTGGGTTTATCGCCTGACGGCAGCCTGGAGGGGGTCTTTCCGGTCCTGGCCTACTACGCCGGCAACACGGCTGGCGGTCCAGGCTCGGCCGTCGCGCCGAGTGACCCTGGAACCTACACCGTGGTGGCCTCGTTTGCTGGAAGCGCTCATTATCTAAGTGATCAGTCCGCCCCGGTCACTTTCAGTATTTTGCCCTCCGAGCAAATCATCCTGCACGGCAAGAAGACCCAAACGGCCACAAATACCGCCACTTTCCTGGACGCCAATGGCGTGGCAGAAACCGTCACCTGGAGCGGTCCGGCCGCATCCACGGCCACGCTCGTGCGATATATCAACCCAGCCGACCCGGAGGGCAAGCAGCGAGGTGACCTCTATACAGTCACCATCGACGGCAGCGACGAAAAAAGCACCCTGACCATCACCACCAAGGGCCAGGGAACCACGGCCCAAGCCTCCGTCGAGGACATCGTCGTGCATGGATCGTTGAAGAGCATCAAGGCCGTAACAACCAGCCTTCTGGGTGACCTGACCGTCGATGGCACGCTTGCCTCGCTGACAATGGACGACGCCATTGCCGGCAGCACAATCAGCATAGGGCCGCGGCCCGCCTCGGACACAAAGACCGCCACTTCACTGACCTTTGACCAGGTGGCCGAGGCCCAATTGGCTTTCCAGACACCGATCAAGTCGCTGACTATTACCCAATGGCTGGACAATGACGAGACGGCCGACATTATCTCGGCGCCGTTCATTGGAACATTGATGGTCAAGGGCGACAAGGAGCGGTCGCTGGTCGGGGACTTCGCGGCTTCGCTGGTCTTAAGCGGCGCGGGCAATCCCAAACAGACGCTCGGCCAGGCGAAGATCGCGGGGGCCTTGAGCCTGGCGAATTGGCAGATCACCGGCAACGCGGGTTCGATCGCAGCCGGGACCGTTCAAGGCGCCCAAATCGACGTGACGGGCGCAGTCAGTGCGTTCAAGCTGGGCGCGGTCGCGGACACCGACCTCACCGTCAGCGGATCGCTTGGAACATTACAGGCCGCCAGGTGGGACGGTGGGAGCGTCCAGGCCGGCTATGTGGGCAAGGTCAACGTGACCGGAGACAGCAAGAAGGGCCTGGCCGGCGACTTCGGCGCCGATCTGACCGTGACCGGTCAGGGCGCAGCGGCTGGCAAACCGGTCCTGGGCAGCGCCACCATCGCCGGGAATCTGGCAAGCGGCAGCCTGTGGCGAATCCTCGCGGGCGACATGGGACGGTTGACCGTCAAGGGTATGGCTTGCGGCAGCGTGATTCGCTCGGCGGGGAGCATGTTGGGCATCACGCTGGGGGCTTCCGACGGCAGCAGCTTCCTGGCCGGAATCGCAGATGACTGCCCGCGCTATGCGGAGCAACACACGTCCGGGCATGACGATTTCGTCAACGTAACCGCGAGGATCAAGTCAATCGCTATCAAGGGCCTGGCCGTGCCGCAAGGACAGCAGCCGCCCAGGTTCCTCAGCGACACATATTTCTCGGCTGCGTATATCGACTCCGTCAGCCTGCTCAATGCCGACTTCCCCACCTGCGGGCTGTTTGCACGGGACAGCGGACCTGCCCTGGAGATCAAGTCGGTCAAGTATCGTGATACCGCAACGGGAGAGCGCTGGTCCTGGCCGGTCAAACCGGGTACGGTGTTCACCGGGCCTGGCGACCTCATTCAGATGATCTGAGCGGTTCGTCCCCATGCGCAGGCCGACGGCCATCCAGTAACAGATCTTGTCACCGCGCCAGTGGCGCGGTCCACGAATGTAGCTGAAGGTGGGCCAGAATGTCGGGCTGGGCTCAGAGAGATCGCGAATTGCCCTTCGGCATGGAGCTGCGTCGGCAGACCCGGCGGTCTACCCATGCGGTCGGTGGTCGGGCGACGGCGCTACGGTCGGGATGGGATGATAGGTGCACAGAAGATGCTAGGCCAGAGGAATCCCAGACCTGCTTCGTGTTGAGATCACCCCCATTCAGGCCGCTCGACGGTAGTAGTGCTTGAGCAGGCCACCGAGCCAGGTTCGGCGTCGGATTGCGGCGATCTCCAGTTCCTGCGGCTGCGGATCGTCACGCACACCCGGCGGCCTGTTCCCAAGCGACTGGTGTGGGCGGAACCTGTTGTGATATTCCACGTAGGTCTGGACGATGTGATCGATCTGTCGCAGACTGAAACAGAACAGCAAGTTCAGGCACTCCCGCTTTAGGCTCCCGATCCAGCTTTCGGCGTAGCAATTTGCCACAGGAGCCCCATAAGGTGTGAGTACCGGACCGCGCTTGTGGCCCCGAAAGTGCTCATCAAACGCCTCGGTATACTTCGTGTCGCGGTCGTGGATCAGGAACCGGATGTTGATGTCTTCCTCGTCTGCACAGATGCTGGCGTTACGGGCCTGCTGATGCATCCACTCGTCGGTGGGATCAGCGTGCTGGGCGACAGGAATACCTTCCGGCTGCCGCCCCAACCTTCATCAGCCGCCGGCGTTCGACCGGGTCGAGGATGACCCGGTTGCCGGGCAGGCGCGACTGGAGCATCTCCACCTGGAGCTTAAGGAACCGAATATGTGCGTCGCGCCTCGTCGGCCACGCCTCCGGCAACAGTACCAGCAACGTAATCAGCCATTTGGGAAGCATCGATTCGCCCTCTTTCCTCCGAACGTAAGTCCAGTATTGGCAACGGGCCGACATTTTGGACCACCGCCAAGAACGATGCAACCCCATGCCCCGTTGTCCCTTCTTCGCCATGTCGCGCCTTCATAACCCGCGAAGCGTCCCGGACACTTCCGCAAATCTGGTTATGAGGTAGAGACACTCCGGCGACTTCCGCCGTGTCTATGTCTCATGCCTGGGGTGTGGTTTCAGGTGGCCGTGCACCGCTCTAGACCCGCGTGAAGCGTTTCTGTTTCCGGCCCCGCTGGGTGTGGACCACACTAGGAATCGTCTTTCGTTCGCTTGCGGCATGGATCAGACAATGCCTTGGGCCAGCATGGCTCGGGCAACCGTCAGGAAGCCGACGATATTGGCCCCCACGATGAGATCCTGTGAACCGACATAGGCCTCGGCGGCGGCCAGGCACCGATCGTAGATGGCGTTCATGATCTTTTTGAGCCGGGCATCGACCTCCTCGAACGTCCACGCCAGGCGCGTGACGTTCTGCGACATTTCCAGAGCGCTAATGGCAACACCGCCAGCGTTGGCGGCCTTGGAGGGGGCGAACGACACGCCCGCGTCCCGGAGGATCTGGATGGCTCCTTGGGTCGACGGTAGGTTGGCACCTTCGGCGACCACGGCACAGCCGTTGCCCGCGAGAGCCTTGGCCGCGGCCTCATCCAACTCACCCTCTGTGGCCGACGGCAGCGCCATGTTGCAGGGAACCGTCCACATACCCTTGGGACCGTCGTGGTACTGGGCAGAACTGCGCAGGCTGGCGTACTCGGCGATGCGGCCGCGCCGGACTTGCTTGATCTCGCGGATCTCCTCGATCTCAATGCCCCTGTCATCCACCACGTAGCCGTGGCTATCGGACATGGCCACGACGACAGCACCGAGCTGCCGGGCCTTCTCCGCCGCGTGGATCGCCACGTTGCCGCTGCCGGAGACGATCACTCGACTTCCCTTCCAGTCCATTCCGCGAGCATGCAACATGCATGTGGCGAAATAGACCAGGCCATAGCCCGTGGCCTCAGCGCGGGCCTGCGAGCCGCCGTAGTCCAACCCCTTGTTCGTTAGCACCCCGGTGAACGTGTTGGTGAGCTTCTTGTACTGGCCGAAGAGATAGCCAATCTCCCGTGTGCCCACGCCAATGTCGCCCGCCGGAATGTCGGTGTCGGGTCCGACGTGGCGGAACAGCTCATTCATGAACGTCTGGCAGAAGTGCATGACCTCCATGTCACTCTTGCCCTTGGGGTCGAAATCGCTGCCACCCTTGCCGCCCCCCAGCTGCATGCCGCTCAGGGCGCCCTTGAACACCTGCTCAAACGCCAGGAACTTCACCGTGTCCAGGTCCACCGACGGGTGGAACCGCAGGCCGCCCTTGTAGGGCCCCACGGCGCTGTTGAACCCGATGCGGTACCCCCGGTTGATCCGTATCTCGCCTTGGTCGTCGACCCACGGCACGCGGAACATGATCTGCCGCTCCGGCTCCACGAGCCGCTCGACGAGCTTCATCTTGACGAACTCCGGGTGCTTGTCGATGACCGGCGAGATGCACTCCAGGACCTCCCGCACCGCCTGGTGGAATTGCGCCTCGACGCCGTCATGGGCCATCACCTTCGCCAGCACGCCGTCAACAAACTGCTTGGACATACGTTCTCTCCTATTGGGTCGTGGATCGGGGTTCCAGCCGACAAAGAACTTCCTACTAGAGCATGGAACCCCGGCGATAGCAAGGGGGTGCCGGCCAAAAAACGGCCGGTGTGGACGATGGGTGGGGCGTTTCTCCCCAGGAAGACTTACCGGCCCTGTGGCAGGTTCGCCATCGCCTCGCGGGCCTTCGCGAGGGCCGGGTCGATTTCCAGGGCGAGGCGGAACTCGCTGCGTGCCTCGGCCGTGAGGCCCTCCGCCGCGTAGCACATGCCCAGCCGGTAGTGCGCCTCATCGTTGCGAGGGTCCGCGGCGATGGCCGACCGGTAGCTCAGGATGGCCTGGTCGCGATGGTGAAAAACCACTTCCTCCAGCGCGGCGATGTTGAAGTGCGCCTTGGAGAGCTTCGGGTCCCTCTGGGCGGCTTGGCGGAAGCACTCCAAGGCCTTGTCGTATCGGCCGGCGGCGACGTACGTCTGGCCGATGGAATTGGCCAGCTCGGCGTCCTGCGGTCTGGCGCGCAGGGCGTACTCGTAGTGCCGGTCGGCCTCCCCGCTGCGGCCCTTCAGGAGGGCGACTCGGCCGGCGTTGATGTGCGCGTCCAGGAAGTCCGGGTGGAGCGACAGGGCCTTTGCCAGGAGCGCGTCGGCCTCCGCCAGGGTTGCCGCGTCGGCGGGGCGGGAGAGCAGGTCCGCGGCGAGGTTGTTGCAGGCGATCCAGCTTCCGGGGTCGCGGGCGAGCGTGGCCCGCCACAGGGTCTCGTTGCTGCGGTACTCTTCCTGCTGCGCCCAGCTCAGCGTCCCCAGGCCGGCCAGCAGGACGCCCAGGAAAGCGAGACCCGCCCGGGCCGCGCGAGGCCGTCGCGCCATCAGGCCCGCGGCGATCCCTGCCGCCAGGGCGAAGATCCCCGGGGCGGCCAGGTACTGAAAGTGGTCCGCCACGTAGGAGTACCGCATCGGGTAGTAGTTGAGGAACCCCAGGGCTGGGAAGAGCGTGACGCCGAAGAAGACCGCCGCCGCCAGGGGCCCGCGGCCGATCCGCCTCCGCAGCAGCCACAGGCCCGCCAGCACGCCGACCGTCGCCGCCGGGTAGAGATACTGCCACCAGATTGCCGCCGAAAGGTCCCACCGCGGATAGATGAAGATCAGGTCCGCCGGCCAGAGCAGCTTGCCCAGGTAGAACCAGGGCGCCCGCCCGGCCAGGAGCACTCGCTCGGTTGCGCCCAGGTTCCACTCCTGCCCGCTGGCGCCGACATGGTGGACCTCCAGCCAGACGGTCATCAGCCCCAGGGCCAGTCCCAGGGCGATCATGGGCGTCACCGCCAGCAAGCGCCGGCGGGGGATGCGTCCCTGCTTCCACCAGCCCAGCACCAGGATGGAGACCGGCAGTGTGCAGGCGACCGTCTTGCTCAGCAGGGCCGCCAGGAAGAGCAGCAGGGACAGGGCGTACATCCGCCAGTTCCGGCCGCGCGCCGTGCCGGGTGCGGGGGCCGAGAGACCGGTCAGCGGATCGAACCGCAGGTACGCCAGGAGCGCCAGCAGATAGAACGCCGTGGACAGCACGTTCTTGCGTTCCATGATGAACCCAACCGATTCGACCATCACGGGGTGGACCGCGAAGAGGGCGGCCGCCGCCAGCGCCCCGCGCAGCCCCAGCCGCCTCAGCACGAGGAAGACAAGCCCGGCATTGAGGGCGTGCAGCAGGACGTTCACGGCGTGATAGCCGAGAGCCTCCAGTCCCCACAGGTGGTACTCCACCCAGAACGTGGTGTGAACGAGCGGGTAGTACTGGGGCAGGGCCGTGGGGTCCAGCCAGATCCGCCCCAGCCCCTCCCAGGAGCGGAGGGTCAGGTTCTCCTGGACGTGGAGGTTGTCATCCCATACGAATCCGTTCCGCAGGCTGGGCAGGTACACGACCGTCGTGATCGCCAGGAGCAAGGCCGCGCCGAGCCAAGGCGCGCGTCCCGTCCCCGGCGTCCGCGGTTGCGTCAGGGACCGCGCGGGCGAAGACTCGCCTGGGGCAAGGGTCCTGCCGTGCCTGCGGGCGGCTCTGGCCATGGCCTCTGATCGCCTGTGCATGCCCAGCTTGTAAGGCTGCACCGCCACAAAAACAAGCGGGCCCCGGCAGTCCGGGGCCCGTTTGCTCGCACTCGTCCTTCCTGGACGATGATTACGTCTTTCTCCGAATCCGCCGGCGGAACAGGACGGCGGCGAACCCCGCGCCGAGCAGAGCCATTGTGACCGGCTCGGGCACCGTCACGCTGTAGGTCGCGTACAGGTCGGGGGTGTTGTCCGCCATCCGGCCCACGCCCAGGCCCCAGTTGGCGTCGGCGCCCAGGGCGACGTTGGCCACGCCGTTGAGGAACCCGGGGACGACCGGCACGCCGTTGACCAGGAACGTCGTGTTCAACACGGAGTTGGGGTCGATGTACCGGGTGCCGGCCGTGATGCCGCCGTCGTGCATCAGGATATAGTAGATGTTCGGGTCCGACCAGCCCGTGCGGCTCTCGGCCGCGGGGTCATATCCCGGCGCAAACCAGAGGTCCAGCTTGCTGCCCGTGGCGAGGTACATGATGCCGTTCGCCTCGACGGGCGTGACGTACCGGCCGTACCCGTCGAAACCGCCGGCGGCGCTGTTGGCCTCCAGCGTGAAACGCAGGGTCCCGTTGGCCTTGACGAGCACCTGGCCGGGCGAGTAGACGAGGGCGGGGCCCTTCCCGCCGACCCAGAGCAGGCCGCGGAAGTTCGGGTCGCCGCCCGCCGAGCCGCCCACGTAGATGCCGGTGCTGGTCGAGCCTACGCCGGTCCTGATCTTCAGCGTGCCGCCGGTGATCACGTAGTTGGCGTCCGCGCCGACGTAGTTGGGGTCCTGGTACCCGCCGGGCCCGACGAAGTTGCCGCTGTTGGCGCCGCCGTTGATGTTGAGGATGCCGGAGCTGCTGCTGTCGGAGCTGCCGATGATCATGGCGCCGCCGCTCTGCGTGATCTGGGCATGCCGATCCAACATGCCCCCGTTGGCACTGCTGGTGCTGCCGACGACGATCATATTCAGGGTGCCGTACGCCTTGAAAGTCCCGCCCGAAAGATCTAGCTCCGCGTAATAGCCGTCAAAGAGGAACCCGAAGTTGCCGTTCAGGGACGCGTAGGTATTCCCATCCGTCTGGACGTAATAGCCTTTGACGCCCACCCGGTTGCCCACGTCGCCAAGGCGGGTGGACGACACGTCCAGGGAGATTCCGGTCCCATTGTCAATGCCGGTGTCGCCGCCGTTCTTGTAGAAGTAGCTGGCCGTGCTCGTTCCGCTGTTGCCCAAGGCCGCATAGCCCACGATCGTCGTCATGTTCNNGTTCCAGAGTCCGCCGTCCTGCCGGGCGACAAACGTCCCGTTGGCCCCGAAGGCGCCACGGTAGGTCATGCCTTGCGCGTAGCTGACGGGGTAGTTGGGATCGCCGAAATAAGGGACCTGTCCCAGCCTGTTCGGGTCGACGCCGCCGGGGACGTTGCCGCCGAACACGCCGCTCTTGAGCCAGACGCCCGGCGTGGCGCTCGTCGTCCCGCCGCCCTGGTTGGCGAAGTAGCCGCCCTGAGCCCCCGCCGCGGGCTGCCAGGCAACGCCCGTGACGGTCCCGCCGTCGATGATCAACTGGCCCGTGAAGCCTTTCGCGACGTTATTCTGGACCGCGTAGATGGTGGAGTTNNCGAAGCGACGGCGACTAGCTCCCCGCCGGCGGCCACCCTCAACTGGCCGAGAATCGAGACGGGCTGTCCGACGTAGCCTCCCAGGTTCCCGTCGATCTTGAAGTAGTTCCCCTGGGTGGTGTTGATCAGGACCTCGTTCCCGGACAGGGTGTTGACGACCGCCGTGTCATTGAACCCGGCCGTCCCGCCGGGGAACCTTCCGGCGCCTGCCGCCCCGATCCACCAGAAGTTGGGGGCGTTCCAGTTGCCGCTGAAGTTGGCGTCCCACGTTAGGGTGGCGCCCTGGGCGGCGAAGGAGAGAGACAACAGTACGACCGCGATCACTCCTAGGCTCTTCATCTTACGCC
>PMBX01000199.1 GCA_003153915.1 Phycisphaerales bacterium | reverse complement strand
CGCGTCAGCCAGATGCACTCGGCCATCCTGGGTCGTCTTCGCCACCAACTCGATAAGCGCCAGAAGGAATTGCAGCCAGCCTAACTCACGGGATTTTCGCTGGGGAAGGCAATCCCCAGGCCCCGGCCAGGCGTAGGTATGCCTGGTGGGGGAGCTGGACGAGCAGGGGCTTGGCACGCCCGTCCAGCCAACTTACCAGGCGAATCATCTCTTGACGACTCATCGCGGTGCAGCCGGCGGTCGGCGAGTTCTCTCCGCGCCAGACATGGAGAAAGATGCAGGAACCGGCTCCTGGCTTGATCGGTGCGGTGTTGTGGTTTACAAACACGCCCCACTCGTATAGGCCATCGGCACGCCGCATGGTCTCGGCGCTGTCCCAGTCCTTTAACGGCACCAGGTTGGCATTTACGAGATGGTTGTAGTATTTGGATTTTACGTCATCCACGCCGACGATATCGACCGTCAAGGCAAGGTAAGGCAGCTTAACGTCCGGGACCTGGCCGGCCGGGGCGTACCCAAACGCCAGGGGCAGTTCAAACACGCCAGCGGGCGCCTTGCCGTCTCCTTCCCGCTTGACTGGACCAGGCAACGGCGGTTCGCCGTGAAGACCTTGCCCCCACGCCAGTCCCGCACGGCCGATGTTGACGGGGATGCTGCCGCCGACAGGCTCCCAAGGCCGGCCAGTTCCCCCGCGCTGGTAACATTGCGAGATCGCACCGGTGGCGTCCCAGTCCCGCGAAACCACCAGCACGACCTGGCGCGAATCGCCCAGGGGAGAAATCTGCCTGGATGCAGCAGAAGTCGCCCGCGGGCTGCCCGAACAGCCAACCAGTGAGCCGGCAAGTCCCAGCCAAGCCGCCATCCATGCCGATAACGCCAATCGAGGCAACGTGAATGCCTTGTTTACCTTGTTGGCCATGGCTGGTGGTTCCTTTTCCTGCTTGGCCGGAAGGGTCAAATGCGGGCTTCGCTTGGCGCCGCGGCGCGACGGTCCATCCAGCCTCTCCCGCCCATGATGCGGGCCACCATCATACTGGATACGTTGTCGCCGACGGCGTTGACCAGGGTGGCTGGAGGATCGACCAGGTTTCCGATGGCGTTCATCAGCGGAAGCGATTCGGGCGGCAGGTTAAAAAGCGTCATGATCAATACTTCTCCGGCGATTCCTCCGCCGGGAATCCCGCTGATTACCATACCCGCCAGCAGCGACACCCCCATGGCCTTTGCCAGAACCTCCGGCGAGGTGAAATCCATGTGGAACACGCCGAAGACGAAGGCGATCTTTAGCACCGCCGCCAGGCACGAACCCTCCATGTGAATCGTCGCCCCGATGGGTATCATCGTCTCGCGGATGTCGGCGGGAACACCGATCTGTTCGGCTGCCTCGAGATTCGACGGGATCGTCACGTAGCTGCTGCCGGTCGCCAATGCCGTCAGCGAAGGGGGAGCGATTTTTCCCCAGAACCGTTTCATTCCCCGCCATCCGCCCGCCATGAAAGCGTAGACGGTGAAGGCCACGAAGAAGTACGCTACCGTTAGCGGGTAGTACAAGAGCATGGCCCGGCCATACGCGCCCACCAATACGCCGCCATATTGGACCACCAGGTTGGCGAAATACGCCCCCAGCCCGATGGGCGCCAGGTACATCACATAGCCGACCACCCGGACAAAAACTTCGTAACCGGCCTGGAGGAACGCCGAAAACGGCTTGGTCTTCTCGCCGCCCGCCGAAGCCGCCAGACCCGTCAAAATCGCAAAGACAATCAACGCCAGCGTGTTTCTCATCGACAGCAGTTCGACAAAGTCACCCACCGCCAAGGCCCGCAGGAACTGCTCAAAGGTATTGTAATGTTGAACCGGCGCTGAGGCGGCAACCGTCCCGTAGGCAAAGCCCAGGGCAGGGGGATACCATTGGACGGCGACCAACATCAGGGTCGTGGCGATTGCCCCGGTGACCGTAAACACCAGTAACATCCATCCCAGGATACGGAAAAAACGGAACGTGCTGGACATGGCCGACACGGCAGAGGCGATGGAAAAATACACCAGCGGCACCACGACCATGAACAAGGACCGCAGGAACAAATCGCCCAAAGGTTTGAGGGGCTTCGCCCAGTCGGGGCGGAAACGCCCCAGCAGACAACCAGCCGCCATCGCCGCAAGCAGGATCAGCGAGAACCGATAACTCTTCAGAAAGGACTTCTTCTTATCCATAGCGCACGCTGTCGATCCATCCGTATTTAGTCCCTATCACATTGCCGCGTGATTGTCCTTATCGTGGACCGCTTGTGCAAGCCCCTGTCGTGACCGGTTCGCAGAGGTGATGCCATGAACCAAGCTCGGTGACAGTACGGGGATTTGACAACCGAGTCGCCCGTGGTTTATTGGAGAAGAAAGGAGATTACTCCTGAAAAAAAACAGCCCTGTTGCTTGCCCCGCCCGTCGGGATTGCTCCCCCGATGGTAAGCACCGGCCGCAGCGGTGGCCACGGTCGGTGCGGCGAGAGCACCGAACCTAGCGCATGCCGGAGGCAACGACCTGCAAATGCCCCAGCATCCCCACCAGGTGCCCCAAGGCTACATCAATCTGTTGCGTCCGTAACAGCAAGTCCATTTGCTCTAAAGCAGATGCCAGGTGCCCGGCAGTCTCCCGCTCCAGCACCACGGTTCCGTCCCGTGAACCAACGATCCCGACCTCACGACGCATCCTCTCCATTGCATCGCTCCTTCATTTTGCGACCCCCGAACCGACGACATTAGAACACACAACCCCTGATATTACAAGGAGTAATATTTATGGACCGTCGGAAAGTCTCCGTCAATGCTTCTGATGGGAAACCACCCGGATCAAATCACACTCCACCCGGAAGGCAGTTCGGAGCGCAATGTACCATTTGGCTCGGTCGTAAGAGTCGGCTTTCGCCAGTCTTGTGACCAGTATGATTAACGGAGGAACTCCCCCGAGGGGTAGTGAATCAGACTGCTCAAGCGACCGGTCCGGTCGGTGAGGGTAATCAAGGCTGACAGGAACGACTCCTGTGAACCGTTCGCGGATCGGGCGAGTGAACTGCCACGACCAGCGTCACTTCACCTTCACTTGCACTCCGTTCTTCTGCCAGGTTCCCACGAGTTGGCGGAATTCCCGAAGCAGGTCGCTCATCTGGCGCGTGGCGTCCACGAGGTTGTTGTACAACGCTGGATCGTTGACAAGTTGTCCTGCGGTTCCCTGGCCGGATTCAATCTTGGCCATCGCCGCCTGCATGGTCTGCATCAGCCGCGAGATGGCTTCGGCGTCCTCGATGAGCTTGGATGAGAGTGCGTTGATCTGCGTCCGGGTGGAACTGCCGACGTCCGCGACGCTGGCTCGGGCCTGTTCGGCGAAACTCTTGAACGCCTCCATCGCTTCAGTCGTCTTGGTGGCGGCGGCGGCCAGGCCCGCCAGAGAAGCCTTGATGTTGGCCTGGTTTTCCGGGCTGCCCAGCACGGCGTTCAGCGCGTCCAGCGTGCGGTTGAATTTCATCACGGTCCCCCTCAGCCCAGGTATCTGGTTAGCCTGGTCCGAGGCGGGCTGACTGCCCGCCGGTCCGCCCCCAGGCGCCGCCTCGGGGGGCGGGGCGAGCAGATCATTGAGGTTATCGGCGAGCTTGGACAACCCCTTCAGCGCCGTCGTCAGTTCGGGAGGGAACATCCCGTTGCCCTGGTGTTCTCCGTTCAGCACGACGCTTCCGTCGGTGGGGAGGAATTCGATAACCTTTCCGCTGCTGGCATCGACGGGCTTGGGGCCTTCGGCGGTCAGTTCGAGGTATCCCTTTCCAACCAGCCCGCGGGTGAATACCACGGGCTTACTGTTGCCAGGCAGGCGTACGTCGCGGTTGATCAACGCGGTGAAGGTGATACCCTGGGCCGGGTCGGCCGGGTCGGCGAAATCCACGTCAGTGATCGTTCCGGCGCGAAGCCCCGCCAGATATACCGTATCGCCGGTGGAGATGTCGTAGGTGACGGGAAACCGCATCCGGATGACGTATCCCCGCTTCAGGATGCTGGGCAGGCCGGTAAAGATCAGAATCATCACGCCCAGCAGTACCAGCGCCACCAGCGCCGTGAGTCCCACGGCGATGTTCCTCGTTCGTTCTTTCATGGGGTTTTCTCCGTGCGTTCCTCGTCGCTCTGCCAGAGAGAGTTTTCCAGTTGACCGGTCTGAAGCTGAGCCAGTTCCTCGTCGCTGGCACGGCCTTGGACGAATCGGGAAACCACCTTGTCGTCGATTTGCCCCAGGCCCTCTGCCGTCGTATCGGCCACGAAGTGGCCCTTGTCCAGCATCAGGATGCGGTCGGCGATCTTTCTGGCCGAGGACATGTCGTGGGTCACCACGACGGCGGTGGTACCCAGGGCGGATTGGAGCTTGAGGATCAGCTCATTGATAAGGTCGGCGCGGATGGGGTCCAGACCGGTGGTCGGTTCGTCGTAGAGGATCGCCTTTGGGTCCAGCGCGATGGCGCGGGCCAGGGCCACGCGCTTTTTCTGCCCGCCGGAAAGCTCCTCGGGATACTTGTTCTGCGAGCCGTCCAGCCCAACCAGCCGCAGGATCGTGCGACACCGTTCATGCTGGTCCGCCTCGTTGCCCAGCCCGCTTTCGATCAACGGGAAACGGAGGTTTTCCTCCACCGTCATGGAGTCGAACAGCGCGCCGCCCTGGAAAAGAAATCCCATCTGGCGGCGGACCGGGACCAGTTGGCGGTCACTCATTGCCGAGACTTCCCAGTTTCCGAAGAAAACCTTTCCACGGTCGGGCTTGATCAGCCCGACGATGTGCTTCAGCAGCACGCT
>PMBX01000188.1 GCA_003153915.1 Phycisphaerales bacterium | reverse complement strand
TACGCCAAGGCACACCAGACCCTCACGCTACAACTACCGACCGTCAAACCCGGCCTGGCCGTGCCCGTGGTGGAACTGTTCATGAAGTAATCGGCCGGTTGAACATTGATCCGACAAGAACGGATCGGTCGCCGCGCCGGCGCCTAGGCCGTTGGAGTGAGATCAGAAGAACTTATGAAAACCAAACGTCCATTAACCATCCCACCGTCACCACCTCTTGCGTTCGTCGGAGGCTCGGGCGTCAACGCTTCCAATACCGCCAAGGTGCTCCAGGAATTCGCCGAGGGGGGATTCACGCGCAGCAGGTACGTCGGGCACTGCCCGACGTATTCATCATGATACGGGAGCGGCGGGCGGTGCCCGTCCTACCGATAATTGTAATTCAGCGAGGTGTGGCTGAGTCTCATCGGCCAAATGGCCTTCCCAAACCGCTGTTTGATATTCGTGCCACCTCCAACCTTTGGGGTTGGGGGTATGCCCCAAAGCTCAACACCCCCAAAATACGTTTGGGTGTGGCACAAAATGGGTGGCGCCAAATTCAGGGAGATTGCTTGGCCGGCCCCCGGCCGGGACAACTCCGTTGACTCCTCGTTGCGGCGCGCCTGACGGCAGCGTGTTACTTGCCCTTGGGCTTGCCCGCCAGTTGCACCGTCGCCAGAGCGGTTGCGATATCGTTGGTGAATTCCAGAATTTTATCCAGCCCCGTGACTTGCAGGACGCTCCAGACATGCGAGTTGATCCCGCAGAGGATCAATCGCCGTTTGGCTGAGGTGACCTGCTTGCGCAGCCGCAGCAGCAGGGCGATGTTGGAGCTATTGATGAACCCCACGGCGGAGAAATTCGCCACCACGTCGCGCGGGCCGCCTTCCAACGACTCCATCAAGGCCGAAACGTCCTCGGTGAACTGTGGATCGTCGGACAACTCAGCCACCGTGATCTGGTCGGACCATTGCTGTATCGCCATGGCACGGAATCCTTTCCTTCCCTGGATGTCTTCAGGATACGCACCACGGACAACGGGGTCAATCCTGCTCTGTGTGGAAAGCTTAAGTTTCTGACGAGGTTTCCCCGCTCGGTTGGCCCAGGCCAACTCGCTGAGCCGCGGTCCCGATGACCGTGTCAGCCAGCGTGTGCAAGGCCAGGACTATCGCCATGGGCGTGGCCAGTTGGCGCGATATCAACGGGGCATCCTCCCAGTTCCGCAGGATCAGGCTGAGCGCGAACCCCAAAAACGCCAGGATTCCAAGCAACACCAGTCCCCATGAGATCATCCGCCGGCCATAGGCGATCCGCCGGATTAACATTACCCCTCCCACGCCGGTGATCAATGCCGCGATCAGGACGTAACTGGTGACCGTGGCGGTTATGGGGACCGTGAAAATGACCTTCTTTCCCACCAGGGCCAGTGCGATCAGGACACAATGCATTACTGCCCAGACGATGGAGGTGTATCCGACGATCTCCACCCACGCCGATGGCGCCACCGGCGCCGGGGGATTGACTTGCGGGATGGGGACATATTTGCCAGGAGAGAGGATCATGGTCCGGCGAAGCCCGCGAAACAGCGACAGTATCGCCAGGACCGCCAGGCCCACAAAGGCGACGGAGAAGGCAATGCTCAGTATCCATCGCATGTGTCAGTCCTTTCGTAGGTGCTTACCCAGCAGACTAGCAGATACGATACAACATTCTCTCATCGATACCCAGTTGTTTGACGACAGGGGCGATGTCGCGATGGAACCGCCGCCCATCGGTGTAATAACCCGCCGTCGGGGCAAGCCCGGGAACCTGTCCGGCCCAGAAACCGTTCAACAGCTCCATAAAAAGTTCGCGGAGATACTTGCTGGCCATAGAGGCCAGGGCGACGGGCAGATGGGCCTCCTCGCCGCCGACGGTGAAATGGAACTCAGCTTCCTTTGTACCGCTGATGACACGGTAGGCGCTGGTGTTGTCGTTTTCCTCGATAATCTTGAAGGAACAGCCCTCAAATACCCGCTGAAGCCCGCCCAGGTAATGCTGGCGCCCGCCTTGGCGGTCGGCATGGACGATCAGCCGGCGGCCACCCGCCGCCCGCCAGAGCCGCTCAAGTAGCCGGCTGGTCACGTCAAAGAGCATAAGCGACTTGTTGGCTACCCCGGCCAGGCGGTTGAACTCGCCCTCGAAGACCGTCTCGCAGCGGATGTCCAGCAGATTCACCCCGCATGAGTCCATGGCCTTTCGCAAGCCCACGCCGGCCAATACGATATCTATGGTCTCGGTGCAGCGGGGCAGGGACAGGTCCACGCCATGATACCAGGGGTAGCCCCCAGCGGCCTCGATGGCGCCGGGTGAAATTGCCTCAAGCAGTGACCGCAGCGATGTGGGGGGAAGCTTGCGGCTGGCCAGCATGGCCAGGACGCCCCGCTCAAGGTTGTCTAGCCGCCCGCCGCCCCGCAGGCCGCCGTAGAGTTTCTTACTGTCGGCGATGGCGATCCGCCCGTGCCGCTTGGATGCCTTCTTGCCAACCGCCGCGGCCAGAAGACCCCAGAGAGACTCGCCCTCCGCCCCGTCAGGCATCTCAAAGAGGCTGGCGGACACCACCAGCGGCCCCAGTAATGGGCCGAATCCGGCTTCGTCGATACCAGCCAGCAGCGCCAATGGCTTCTCCTGAAGTTGCTTGGGCGACCGTCGCCCGATGGCGATTATAAAGAGGCCGGGACGGAAGGCAAGCGATTGGCCGGACCGTTCCAGGGCCTTTCAGTTCTCGGATCGAAAACGATCACAAAGTTCACCAAGTCCTTAAAGGTCACGAAGAACGGTGTAGATTTAACCTCTTTTTCCTGGTGGTATTAAGTCTTGTCTGACAAATCCCAGTCGGCCTGCCAGCGGATTGTTTCGTGTCTGGCGGCGTCCGGCTGCATCGACAAATCGCAGAGATTTGCCCTGCGGAACCGTCCTTACCAGCCGCAAAACCGATCGCTCTCGGCTGACGAAGCAATTTGTCGGACAGGACCTTAGTTGCCCGAGGAGTTCGTCGCGCCAGTGGTCGCCATCCCCTGACGCCAGGGTCGCGACGATGCGTAAAATCGCATCTTTTCGGCGATCCTGCCGGCCCGCGCCTCATCCCCGGCGGCCTGTGCCATTGTCACGGCCTGCTTGGCGGTAGCCAGGGCTTGGTCAAACCGGCCCAGTTCCGCCTGCGCCGCCGCCAACGCATCCAGCGCGTCGGGGCGGGCATTGTTGGTCAGGCGGACGGCCTCTTCCGCCAGCCGTAGCGCCTCTGCCCCGTCGCGGACGGAATCCTGGGGACAGGTCGCCAGGACGCGCGCCAGGGCGATTTTGGGTTCCGGCCAGTCGGTTTTGGCCTCCATCGCGTGGCGATAGTAAGCCACGGATTGATCTGCCTTCCCCAAAGAGGCGAGGACATTGGCCAGATTATAATTGGCATCGGGATGGTCTGGATTCGTCTGCAACGCCCGCTGGAAGTATTCGACGGCTTGGCGGCTTTGCCCGTGGCGCCAAGCTAGAACCCCCAGGTTGACAATGGCATCCGTGTAGTCCGGCCGCAGTTCCAGAACGCGCAGGAAACTCTCCTTGGCGAGGTCCATATCGCCCAGTCGAACCAGCAACAACCCTCGCTGAAAATGCCCATCGGCGAAGTTAGGATCCACGGCCAGGAGCTTGGAGTACTGTTCCAGTGCCTCCGCTTCCCGGCCCCGCCGGGCCAGCAAATCGGCCAAATACAATCGTTCGTTGTGGTACCCGGGGTCGATTTCCAGCGCCTTACTCCAATATTCAATGGCTCTTTCCGGCTGGCCTACCGACTCCATAACTGTTCCCAGGTTGGCATAGGCCAAGCCGCACCGCCCGTCCAGCCGTATCGCTTCCTGGAGGTGGGCGATCGCCTCTTGGGGCTTTCCCTCTCTCATTTGTACCGTCGCCACATTGCAGTGAGCCATGGCGAGTTTGGGAGCAAGCTCAAGGGCCTTTTCGAATGCCAGCTTGGCCTCGTCGATGTCGTTGTCGCCCAGAAACAACGCGCCCAGTTCGTTATATGCCCTGGCGTTTGCGGG
>PMBX01000208.1 GCA_003153915.1 Phycisphaerales bacterium | reverse complement strand
CAGCGAATATTCGATCTGCAGGTCGACGATCGGGTGGACCTTCGCCGCCCGACGGATCGTCTCGGCCCCGACCTCCGAGAGGCTGATCGCGCGCACGTAGCCCGCCTTGACCATCTCGGCGATCGCCCCGACCGTCTCCTCGATGGGCACATTGGGGTCCAGGCGCGCCGGGCGATAGATGTCGATGTGGTCGAGGCCGAGGCGTTGGAGGCTATCCTCCAGGTTTTGCCACCAGTCTTTCTCGTTTTCGTCGTAGTAGTGGTTCTTGGTGGAGACTACCAGCTTGTCGCGCCAACCCTTTATCGCATCGCCGACGGCCCGCTGGCTGTCGCTGTTGCCGTAACCGACGGCAGTGTCAACGTAGTTCACGCCCGCCTCAAAGGCCCGGTGGAACATGGGGATGGCCAGCTCGCGGTTGACCTTCGCCTCCGGTCCCTGACCGATCATCGGTAAACGCATCGCGCCAAAACCAAGCTGCGATACCCTGTAACCGGTACGTCCCAACTGACGGTAAAGCATGTATATTCCTTTCAGTACTACCCCCTTCTTGTTCCCCGGATTATGGAAACATTGTAGCAAATCGCCGAGGCGGTTTCCAGATAATCACGGATGGGGAGCATTGGGGCCGTGTGGAACCGGCTGGGGGGAGCGGTTCCAAAGACCGTGGACGAGGAGTTGGGGATAAAACGTTTCGACCTTACGAAAAGTTTGTGGTTGGCCGCCTCGGCTACGTCACTTTTCCTCCAGGATGAAACGGACGGAGAACTCTACGGAGGACAGGTAGTCGTACCTTGCGGCGGACCGAAGATAAAAGCTCTTGCTGCCATCGGCGCCGCCCCGCATCACATGAGCTTCGTTGGGTATTGTGTAGAGGGGATCGGTGGCTTCCTCCTTGGTATAGACTGCCCCTTTGTAGTCCAGGCAGTACTGATACGTATTGCCATGCATTTCATAGAGGCCCCAGGCGTTGGGGGGGAACTGCCGCACGGCCACCGTCATGCCCCTGTTGATGCCAAGGGGGTTGTAACGGGTGACTTCCGTGCCGTTAAAATTGGCCTGGTCGGTGGTGATGGTGTCGCCGGTATTGAATGCCGTGGTCGTTCCAGCGCGGCAGGCATATTCCCATTCCGCCTCGGTGGGCAGGCGGAACTTTCGGCCGGTTACCGCCGAGAGAATTTCGCAGCAGTCCATGCACTGAAACCAATTAACCGGAACCGGAGCATTGGGATCCCTCTTGCGGCCGAACGGGCCGAACATCGCGTGGTACTGGGCCTCCGTCAGCACTGTCGCGGCCATGTAGAAGGGGTGTGAAATGTTGACCTTGTGCTGAGGCCGTTCGTTTTCATGGCCGCCCTCGCTCTCAGGCGAGCCCATCATGAAACTACCCGCTGGGATCGCCACCATCTCCATCTCCACGCCGGAGTCGCCCAACTTGACAATAACCCTCTTGTGGTCCGTCTGGGGCGCTTCATTGATCGTCACCTTGAGCGTCTTGATGATCTGGGCAATTTCCTCTCGCCGCTTTTTCTTGTCCTCCAACTGTTTCTGGGCGAAGGCCTCCTTGCCCTTGACTACCAAAGCCAGGGCGCTCTCCTGCAACTGGTGCAATGCCTTGGCGTCCACGCGGCAGTCCTGTTCCGGCTTGCGTGGGTCCGTGGCATTGAGGTATTCCTCGATGTTGGTGTAGCCGTCGCCGTCGGCGTCGGCGATGTTATCGGCGGGGTCGTTGGGATTGAGGCCGTGGGCTATTTCCCATTCATCGGGCATGCCGTCGTTGTCGGTATCCTTTGGCGCAGGGGCGGATTTCAGCTCCGGCCAGCCGCCCACGTCTGTTGTGGAGTCGATAATCTTGCCGGTCCCGGTGCGAATCTCGTTCATCAACCGGGTGTCGGCGGAATCACGCTTTGGCAGGGTCGCCCCGGCTCCGGCCAGGACGCTTTCCAGCGCCGCCTCCGCCGACTCGGTCCGCACCGCCGGACACGGGAAGGGTTCATTCACCAGGACCCGATCCCTGGATACATCCGGCGGCGGGATGATGAACAAACCGTTATTGCGAGTTTGTTCCGGAAACCCTTCCAGAATGTTGCCGGAGGCGAAGACCCGCGGTATTTCGTCGCCTAGCGCGAATACCGAGGTGCGGGCGTTCTTATGCGTCGAAAGGCCGGGTTTCAGATAGTTATTGACGTAGTTCAGGAAGAGCGACCCCTCGCGCGTGTAACCGCAGCGATAGCCCCAGTCGTAGACCACGTTGTTGCGGAAGTCCATCACCACTTCGTCAATGCGAGGGTTGCGGGCGTCGTTGTGGGCGTAAACGTCGTGGTGGTAGGTCATCCCGCCGTCACCGGAGAGGATCGACCCCTTGCTGTGCGCCCCCTTGGGGTGAACCGACTTGGAAAGACATTCCGCGATGATGGACCATTGAACGGTGATATTACGGCAGGGACCGAATGAACTATGCACTTCATCCGTGGCCCAGGAACAGGAGCAGTGGTCAACGATGAAGTTATTCCCGCCGAAAACCCCCAGGGACTCCAATTCATCCCTTGCCGCCTCGCCCGTGCGGAAACGAAGGTGGCGAATGATTATGTCGTGTGTGGCGAGGATCACCTGGCGATCCTGCAAACACACGCCGTCGCCCGGGGCCGTTTGGCCGGCCAGTGTGATGAATGGTTCCTCGATGGCCAGGTCTTCCTTGAGGCGAATATTTCCGCTGACGCGGAAGATAACCGTCCGAGGGCCTTTTGCCGCCACCGCAGCGCGCAGACTGCCTTCGATGGGCTTGTCCCGGCTGGTGTAGTCTTCCAACGTGGTGACCATGTAAACCTTGCCGCCCCGGCCGCCGACGGTGCAGGCTCCGAAGCCTTCCGCGCCGGGAAAGGCGAGCAGCAAGGTCTTTCCCGAATCAGGGGCGGTCTCGGCCGCCGATTTTACAGCGGCCGGCTGCGCCAGGAGAGCGATGATTACGACAACAAAGACTCCGAGTTTCTTGCCCGCGATCATGTCTGACTCCTGACAAAAAGAACCTTGCCGGTGTTGCCCTGGGCGAACAACGAATAGGCGGCTTCCGCTTGCTCGATGGGGAAGCGGTGCGTAATTAGGTCACGAACCCGAAGACCGTTTTCTAGCAGGTGGAGGATGTCACCGTACTCACCGAGTGGAAAGCAGCATGACCCGGAAAGGAATATCTCCTTGCTGGTGAAATGATCCGACGGCCTGATCGTCGCCTGTTCGTTCTCCCCGATGATGGCCACGTGGCTCAGTGGCCGTGCCAGGTCCAACGCGGCGTGCAAAGGTTCGGCCTTTCCGGTGCATTCGACGGATCGGTCCAGACCGTAACCATGCGTAAGTTCGCGGATTTGGGCCACCACGTCGCCGACGGCCGGATCGATCGTCTCGGACGCGCCGAGTTTTCTGGCCAGTTCGCGTCGATACGCGATGGGGTCCACGCCGATTACCCTCGCCCCCAGGCGTGTGGCGATCAGGACGGCGCCAAGCCCCATCGGCCCGAGGCCGAACACGCCGACGGTGTGCGTGGCGTTCGTCCCCATCCTCTTGAGGGAATGGTACGGCGATCCCACCGGGTCCAGGATCAGGCTGCCCTCCTCGAAGGAAACGCTGTTTGGCAGCGGAAGCAGCGTGGATTCCGACACCGCTACCAGTTCCGCCTGGAAGCCGTCGCGGGTGAAACCATATATGCCCTTCTTCGCGCGGCAATAGGCCACGTAGCCGCTGCGGCAAGAGTCGCACGCGCCGCACGAGCGGAATGGCGTCATGCAGACCCGGTCGCCGACCTTGAATCGCCTGGGGCGGTCCACCGCGACCACAACGCCGGTGGCTTCATGGCCGGGAATCCAGCGTTTCTCCCCCGGAACTTCGTACAAACCGTGCAGGTCGCTGCCGCAGATGGGCGCAGCCTCGATGCGAACGACGACTTCGTCGCCCTGGGGCACGGGATCGGGGTAGTCTCGCATTTCCAGCTTGCGCCGGTCCAGCAACTTTATGCCGCGCATTGCACGCCTCCCAAACCTTTTGGTGGCCGGCCGAAACCGCGAGCCAGATAGAGCGACATTCGGCCAAGCCACCAGGGATTCTCACAGGTCCGCGAACACCACGGGCCGCTGGCCTTTCATTGTCCTCTGCCTGCGCAGTTCCGCAAGCGTTTTCCACCCCTTGGCGACACCAGGGAAACCGGGCGCCCAGCGCGGGCAGGAGGAACTGGCGGAACAGATCTGGTTTTCGCGAGGCGCTCCGGGGAACAATCTGCCGTCTCATCGCTTCGACCTCCGCCACCGCGGTGGCGAAAGGAAGCCTTTTAGGGCGAACAGCTATTGTTGCTCGCGCAATTCTAAATGAAGTTACTCTTGCGCATACAACGAGTTACACGCCCTAAGCCTGGTGATGTTTCGCGGGATTACTGACCGGCAGGGGGAGGTGGGGTGGTTGGCGGACCTTGGGGGGTGGGCTTGTTCTTATTGGCCAGGGACTCGACTTTTGCAGAAACGCCCGTCGCGCCGGCGGCCTGCTTCTCGCGGACCATCGCATCGTAGACTTCCTTGCGATGGACGGGGACGTGCGGCGGGGCGTTGATTCCCAGACGAACCTTCTCCCCGCGGATATCGACGACGGTGATCTCGATGTCGTCGCCGATGATGATCGACTCGTCACGTTGTCTGGACAGAACCAGCATCCTCGGCTCCTTCCGTGGATACGCCGGCCGTGGCACGCACACACACGCTGCTGCCGCCAGACCGCGTACGCCGGGGCCTAACTTCTCATCATCAGTATATCGGCCAAACCACCCGGCAACCTAAGCAACTTTGGGCAATAAGCAGGTGATGTCCGCCGTACGACTACGACTGGCTGTCGTCTCGGCAATTCCGCGGGACAGGGATCGATTCGGTCCTTCATGCGGCAACTCTTGCCCTCGATGACGACGGGGCAGGACGATGGCGCCGCGTATTGGTGCGGCTGAGCGCACAAAAAAGCCCCAGCCAGTGGCCGGCTGCACCGGGGCTTCTGTTCTGCGAAGATTGGACAGTGGCTTACGGCTTGCGGCGTCGGATCAGCGCCAGCCCGCCCAGGGCCAGCAATGTCATCGTCGCGGGTTCAGGGACGACAGTCGCCACGACCCAGGGAAAATCGCCCAGACCGGCAGAGGCATATTCAGCATAGCGCGTCTTGCTGTGGAAGACAGTCCCATCGTACGACGGCGACGGAACTCCGCCCATGAATGGAGTACCGGGCGTGTACCAGTTCACAATGGCAGAGATATCGGCTACGTTGGTCGGGCCGTTCAGATGGAGCGCCCCACGGTCCCACATTTCATTGGGGTTATCCTGAGTAACCGTGATTTCTGTTGGGGTCATATGGACGGAGTAACCAGCTCCAATTTCTGCCGCGGCGACGACGTAGGAAACGCCCGTCCCTGTCGTGATGGTGAACGAGGCGGAGTCGATGACGCCCGTCGTCGGGTCGGCGGTGATCGTGCCCGACAGATGGTCCGTAAGACCCGTCGCAGCATCCGTCTGATATGCCGGGTAATCGACTATGGAGTAAGTCAGGATTGACGCCTGCGCCACACCAACGACTGCCAAAACCATTCCCGATACCGCACAAATTGCCAAGATCGCTTTCGTGTTCATGATTCTTCCCTTCCTTTTTCATGCCTTGCCGTCGCCTGTCATCAACCGAAAATTTCACCTTGCGCGGGACTGGCCGCGCAAGAGATAACGCAGGCAGATTGTTCGGAAACTCGCCCCGGAACGGGCCAGGCAGGAAGGACCGAGTGAGCGATTTCTCGCCCTGCCCCACAGTAGCACCGGCGGAGGAGCCGGCTTATGTCCTCTCCGCCGTTTCCCCAGGCGGA
>PMBX01000035.1:173-13947 GCA_003153915.1 Phycisphaerales bacterium | reverse complement strand
ACACTAGGTCGAAATGTTGTGCGCATTATATATGTATGCGATTGGCCCAAATCACCATTACTAATGCTTTTCATTTCCTCTGGGGAGTGTGCTCTTGTGTAATTATATTCTGTGTCAAGTCCGTCAAGTCCACTGCTATCTCTTATGTCTACTGGACTCGAATGAACATAGAGTAGCAGATTCATCCCATCCTTATACCCAATCGGATCCCTGTTTATCCACCTTCCCAGGCGCGGGTGGTAGTAGCGGAATCGCACACAGTACAGGCCGCTTTCGGGATCGTTGCGGTAGCCGCGGTAGAGGATTTCGTTTCGGCCATAGGGAGCGCCGCTGTAGCCGCCGTCNNTCGTAGGTGTAGTACTGAATCGCGTCGCAGCCGTCGTTGTAGTCGCCGTCCCAATTGCCATCGTGCCAACGGACGACCGGCGCGTCAATGTAATTCGCGCCCCAGAGAAACTGGTCCTGGGGGTGGGTGTTCTCGGCACGGCGGACCTCCAGGACTTGCCAGGAGGTGTTGTGGTAGTAATAGTCCCAGGCATCCTCGGCCGGCTCGCTGCCGACGCACTTGCGGACGCGCCGGCCCATGCCGTCGTAGCGATAGGTGGCGATCAGGTCGCCGCCGTCGAAGTCGCGTATCTCGGCCAGGCGGTTCCATGGGTCGTAAACGTAACGCCGACCGGCGGTTGGATCGTCGAGGGGATTGGCTGCGTAACAGTGCGTAACAGACGGATGAATAAAGAGTTAAAGGCATGGCCTCCCCATTGATTCCGATTGTGGCCAAACATGCCCGTATCGTCCGCGAAAGGGCGGGACTTTAAGAAAATTCCTTTTTTTCTGAAAAAACTTTTGACATGTCCGGTGGTTGACTTATACATTTTACAAAACGTAAAATACATACTCGGAATCGGCCGTCCATTTCGCGCTACCAACCGGCGGCGGGATGCTTGTGCGGACGACGGCAGCAAGTGACACATCGGATTCTGTAAGGCCCGTCTATTTTGGGATGGTTCAGGCATGGCAGGGACTATGAATGTCGGAACTGTGGAGGCTGCCGGCGATGGCGGCTCGGTCGCCAATGGCGCAGCGACGATGGGGCGGACGGCAATACCGCCCAAGTTCTATCGCATTGGCGAGGTGGTCAGTTACTCCGGGGTCAGCAGGCAGACCATCCACAACTACACGACGATGGGCCTGCTCCACGAGAACTGCTGGAGCCCCGGCGGACACCGCCTCTACGAAGAGGACGTGTTTGTCCGCCTGGCGATCATCGCCAAGATGAAGGCAGCCAATAAAACGCTGCGTGACATCCGGGAGCATTTCGCGCGTCAGGACGGGTTGGAAGGCGCCGGTGACCGTTCACCGCAGTCGGGTTGATGCGGCATAGGGACGTGCCTTCCTCGTCCCGGCCTGAACATGGATGCAAGGTATTGCGGTCAGGGAGGACCGCGTATGAGAGACTATCTTGGAAAACTACTAAGGCGCCTGGAGGCGTATGGGCGTCTGGCCCCCTGGACCAAGCGAGCGGCATTGCTGCTGGTCGCTCTGGCGATGACGGGAGGGATATGGCTTGCCGCCTCTCCCGGTGGCGGTTGGGTCCCGTTGGGGCGGGATCTCCTGGCCGGTCGAGACATCTCCGGGACGCAGTCCCTCCTGGCCTCCGCGGGTATTCCCGTTCGCCGCGACAACGATCGTTTGCTCGTGCCCAAGGAATCCCTCCCTTCGGCACGACAGTTCCTGAAGGTCGATGCCGACGCGGCAAAAGACCCCGCATCATCTTTCCAGGCTCTTGCCGACCAGGATGACATCTGGCGGACTCAGCCCCAAAACGACAAGCGATGGCAAGCGGCCAAGATGGCCGTCCTGGGCCGGCTGATCGCCCAGTTGCCTTCGGTGGCCTCCGCCGCGGTGATTTTCGAAACACCCAGCCCACGCACCTTGGGCGGCCCGGCACAGGGCGCCACCGCGGCTGTCAAAGTGAACCTCCGCGAAGGGGAGCGGATGACCCCCTCGCTGGCGGAAGCCATCGCCGACCTGGTGGCCGGCAGCGTATCTGGACTCAACAGCCAGGACGTACGGATAGTTGATGGCGCCGGAACCAGCTACCATGCGGGTGTGGGAACGTCCGCCCCCGAAGGGGAGTTTCATCGGCGACAATTATTGGAGGCATATAACGTCGAGAAGGTCCGCCAGGCCCTGCGTTATATCGAGAACCTCGTCGTCACCGTGACCGTCATCCCCTCCGGCGGAAGCGAGAAAATGACGGCCTCGCTGGCCGTACCGCGAACGTATTTGGCAGCCGTCGTGAAAGAAGCAACTGTGGGCCGGTCCGTCTCGCCAGAGGAATCCACCAAGGCAGCCGAAGCCGAACTGGCTCGGATTCAGCAGGCGGCTGCCAGGGTGCTCAACGTTACCGTTTCCGATGTCCATGTTGACTGCTACCACGACGTTGTAGTCCACAGTGCATCCGAGTCCGGTAGCGATCCGTCTCCGACGAACAACAAGCGACTGGCCGCAACGGCGGCGGTTTTCGGTGCGGCGTTGTTGGCGGGCTTCCTGGCTCTTGCGGTGCGGCATGCACGCTCCAGGAAACTCCTCCCCCAGACGGCCTCCGGCACTGGCAAGACCCCAAACGCCGAACCGGGCGCGACGGATGATAGCCAGGTCAGCGGCCTGGCGCTGCTGGAGACACTTAACGCCGAGGATATCGCCTCGGTGCTGCAAGGGGAACACCCCCAGGCCGCCGCCGCGGTACTTGGACATCTGCCAGCCGCCAAGTCCGCGGCGATTCTAGCGGGTCTTGACAAGCGGATGCAGGCAGAAGTTTCCCACCGCTTGACGGAGATGCAGCCGATCGATCCGGCGACCCTGGAAGAACTGGTTGGTCAGCTTACTGCCAGACTCAAGAGTGGGCGATCCAAAACCGCGGGGGAAATGGACGGTCAAGGCAAGATGGCCGAGATCCTCCGCCACGCCGACCCGGAGACGGAACGAGCCGTGCTGGGGGCGCTGGCGGGGGCGGCTCCGTCGCTGGCGGATTCCGTCCGCAGGCGGATGCTGGTCTTCGAGGACATCGCCGAACTTCCAGCCGAGCGTCTGGGCGCTGCGCTGGAGACCGTCTCCGGAGAAGACCTGGCCATCGCCCTTCGGACCGCCGCCGGAGAGTTCAAGGACAAGGTTCTCTCCTGCCTGTCACAACGGGCATCCGATCGCCTAGGCGAGGAAACAGAGAGAATCGGTCCGGTCCGACTCAGTGAGGTCGAAGCCGCCCAGCAGCGGGTGGCCCAGGCGGTACGTGACGCCGAGGCGGGCCGGTATGTTTCCGGGCAACTTAGCGAACGAAGGCAGTTGTTGGCCTGACGGATACGAATTATGGCGCGTGTGATCAAGACCGACGTGACGCCAATGGCCGGGATATCGGCGGTGATGAAGCTCACCGATTTCCAGGCCCAGGCCGAGGCGATCCTCCAACAGGCCCGCCGGCAGGCCCAACACATCGTCGCCGAAGCGAGCGCCCAGGCCGAAAATAATCGTCGCCAATCCCAGCCCTACTCCGAAACACTGCAAGCCCACGATGGCGCGGAGGCTGTCGCGACCGACAAGCAGGCGGAACTAGCCGAGGCGGCCGAGATGCTCCGAAAGATCGTCGCGGAACTGTCGGCGGTTCGCCTGGAGTTGGCAGAAAACGCCGCCGGCCAGATGCTCCGTTTCGCCGTCGAGATCGCCGAGAAGATCGTCGGCCGCGTTGCCATAACGGACATTTCCGCCGCCCAGACTAACCTGCAAAAAGCTCTGGACCTCTGCGCCGGACAGGCAGTCACGGTCCGCGTCAATCCCGCTCAACTGGAGCCGCTTCGCCGATACTGCGTGGATCTGTCAGCCGGGGGGTCAGGCTCCGGCAAAATCCTCCTGGCCGCCGACGAACAAGTTGACCCCGGTGGTGTAAATGTGATCACCGATGGCGGAACCGTGGACGCAACCATCCAGACACAATGGGCCGCCGTCGTGGAGGCCCTGCTTGGACCGGCCCGAGGGCAGGAAACGGCTGGATCGTACATCGCCAGCCAGGGGGGCGATGAGGTGATCCAGGCCGGTAAAGACCCCCAAGACGCAGCGGGGTGGCTGTCAACGTCCATCGGTTCCCCCTCGAGCGAAAACCACAAACGAACAAAGCCGCGACGGCGGAAAACACGAGCGAAATCCACCTTGCGACATGAATCTCTTTGACCGTCACAAACAGTTGTTGCGTCACATCCAGCCGCTTGGCGTCAGTGGCCGCGTGGGCGCCGTGCGCGGTCTGACGGTCAGCGTCAGCGACTTCCCATCGTCGGTGGGGGCTTCCTGTCGCATCGCGATGTCCGGGGCGGAAATGGAGGCTCGCGTGGTCGGTTTCGCGGACCGCCAGACATTGGTAATGCCCCTGGGCGCCACAGCCGGCATCAGGCGTGGCGACCGCGTGTCGCTGACCGGCGCCGTCCAGACGGTGGGGTTGGGACCGAGCCTGCTGGGGCGAATCATCGACGGCAGGGGCCGGCCCATCGACGGTCGGGGCTTGCTGAAGGCGACTTGTCGCCGGCCCGTCTGGCCCGATCCGATCGACCCGATGAGGCGAAAGAGAATCAGCGAACCAATGGGCAGTGGCGTCCGCGCCATCGACGGGATGCTGACGGTGGGGCGTGGGCAGAGGATGGGAGTGTTCTCTGGTTCGGGCGTGGGCAAGAGCTTGCTGCTGGGTATGATCGCACGAGGCGGCGCCGCTGATGTCAACATCATCGCGATGATCGGCGAGCGAGGCCGAGAGGTCCGCGATTTCATCGAAAAGGTCCTTGGCCCCGAAGGAATGAAACGATCCGTTGTGATTGTCTCTACCAGCGACGAGCCTCCACCGCTTCGCGTACAAGCCGCCGCCGTCGCCACCACAGTTGCCGAGTACTTCCGCGACCGTGGCTGTGACGCCGTTCTGCTTGTGGACTCGCTGACACGTCTGGCGACGGCGCAACGGCAGATCGGCCTGGTGGCGGGGGAGCCTCCCACCACCAAGGGNNCCCAGGGATCCATCACGGCATTCTACGCCGTTCTGGTCGAAGGCGACGATCCGGCAGAACCGATCAGTGACGCCGTCCGCGCGGTCACCGACGGGCACATCTGGCTGTCCCGCCCGCTGGCCCAGCGTGGACAGTTCCCCGCCATCGACTGCCTCCAGAGCGTCAGCCGCGTGATGAGCGAAGTCGCCGACGCGGACCACCAGGCCGCCGCCGTGGAGATTAGACGCCTTCTGGCCCTCTATGGCGAGATCGAGGACATGGTGAGCATCGGCGCTTATCAGGCCGGTTCGCGAGAATACGACACTGCTATCAAGGCCATGCCGCTGGTCAGGGCCTTTCTGGCCCAAGCACTCCAGGGACGGGAGGACTTCCCAACCACGGTGGCGGCGATCAAGGAACTTCATCGTCAGATCGCCACGCTCAAGTCCGCCGGAGGATTGAGCCTATGAGCGCCAAACGTTCCGACAGGTTGGGTCTTCTGCTGAAACTGCGACGCCAGAGGGCCGACGCCGCCAAGGCGGCCTTGACAGCCGCCAAGGACCGCTCCGATGCGATCGCATCGCGCATCGAGCGGCTGCGGAACCTGCGGACCCAGCGCGACGCCGCCGTCGCCGCGGCGCTTCAGGCCGGTTCGGAGCCTGTCGCCATGGACATCTACAGGCACGATCTAGTCGAGATCGCCCGCCAACTGGTCCGACAGAACCATCGCCTCCGGGTGGCAGAGTCTCGCCTCCAGAGGCGACGCGACTCGTTGAGCGAGGCCCACAGGCAGCGCAAGGCGATGGAGGCCGTCCGGAACCGCCTGGACCGCCAGGCCGCCGTCGCGGAGGCTCGCTCGGAAACAAAGAACCTCGACGACCTTCACCGTGGGCGAAGGACCGAGGCGGACGATCATGCCGAGATGATCGGGACGGATGCCAATGCCTGGTGAGAAAAAAGTCAGGATTGAGATTGGTCGCCGGCGACTGGACTCGCAAGATGTCGCCGTTCTGGAGGCTGGAAGCATCGTCGCACTCGAGGCCTCCGTAAGCGATGAGGTGGATGTCTACATCAACGGAAAGCTGCACGCATGTGGACAACCCGTCGTGGTCGACGGGAAGTTGGGCGTGCGTGTGACAAGGGTCTTTGAGGAAACATCGGAGGCCCAGGCATGAACCGCCATACCCGCCTCTTGGCCGGTGTTGCACTGACGGCGGTTGTCGTAATTGCCGCCCTCGGCCCCCGCGCGCTTGGGGTCTCGCCGTCGGATCGGCCTGCTGCACAGACCGGCGAGGCGGCCTCTCGGCCTGCCTTGGAGAATAAATTGCTCCCCATCCGCCCGGATACATCGGAGACGGCGGAGATGATAGGGTCGTGGCTTCGCCCGCTGGCGGCGCTGGGGGTGGTGGTCGTAATTATACTGATCCTCCGCTACGTGCTAGGCCGCTGGGGCAAAGTGATGCCGGTTGGATCCGCCGGGCCGGTGGAGGTTGTCTGCCGCGCGGCCTTGCCGGGGCGGGGTCAATTGCTTCTGGTACGCCTGGGGCGTCGGCTGGTGTTGGTGGGGGCGTGGAACGGCGGGGCGACGGTATTTAGTGAAGTGACAGACCCGCGGGAGGTCGCCGAACTGCTGGTTGCGGCGGGTAAAAAACCGCCCCAGGCCGTCGGCGCAGTGGCAGAGTGTTCCAGCGACAAAAAGGACACCAGGTGAGGCGGTTTTGGATCATTTCGGCCGGCCTGTTGCTGATCGCCCCGGCGGTCATGGGTGCTGAGGCGGCGTCTCGCCCGGGCTCGGATGGTTTCCCGCTGCCGCAACTGCCCAGCCCGACGGCGACTGGTGCGGCGCTACAGTGGCTGGCGCTTGTGACGGTCCTGGCGATCGCCCCGGCGGTGCTGGTGATGGTGACTTGTTTCACGCGGATCATCGTCGTGCTGGGCCTGCTGCGCCAGGCGCTGGCGTCGCCGCAACTGCCGCCCAACCAGGTGCTTTTCGGGCTGGCGCTATTGATGACGGCAGTGGTGATGGTCCCGGTGTACCGCGATGTCCATCGCGAGGCAATCTCCCCTTATATAAGCGGGCAGGTCTCGGCGACAACGGCCTGGCAGGCGGGCGAGAAGCATCTGCGAGGTTTCATGATCCGCCAGGTCGAGGCCTGTGGAAACGGGAGCGACGTCTATCCGTTCCTGGAAGCCGAACTGGCGGGGCGAAAAAACTTGGCCTGGAGCGACGTGCCGACGATCTCGCTGATACCGGCCTATGTTGTCAGTGAGTTGAAGACCGCCTTTGTGATCGGCTTCCGGATCTACCTGCCCTTCGTGATCATCGACATGCTGGTGGCGTCGGTGCTGATGTCGATGGGCATGTTAATGCTGCCGCCAGTGCTGATCTCAATGCCGTTTAAGCTGCTGTTGTTCGTGCTGGCCGACGGGTGGCGGCTTGTGGTCGCCACGCTGATGAAGAGTTTTGGATAAGAGGCAAGACGCGCATGGATGCATCGGCAGCGATAGACCTTGCCCGCCAGGCGGTGATGCTGACGCTGATCGTCGGCGCGCCGGTGCTGCTGGCGGGGCTGCTGGTAGCCGCTATCGTAGGCGTGCTCCAGGCGGCAACCCAGGTGCAGGACCAGACGCTGGGCTTCGTGCCCAAGATCCTGGCGATGGTGTTGACGGGCCTGGCGGTGGGTCCGTGGATGCTGGAGCGGCTTGTGGAATTCAGTAGGGAGATGTTCGGCAAACTGCCGTGAGTCAATACATGGGAATCGCGGAAACGCACATGGCGTGGTTGGCGACCTTGGCGTTGGTGATCCTCCGCTCGGCCGGGATGTTCCTGGTCGCGCCGGGCTTCTCCGCTCCGGCGGTTCCGCTGAAGCTGCGCGTGGCCGGCGGCATCGTGATCGGTATGGCGGTCGTGGGGCGCTTGGCCGCTCCTGTCGCCGTCCCGGCCGATTGGATCGGATTGTCGATGGCCGCGGTCGCAGAACTGGCCATCGGAGCGACGATCGGTCTGGCCGCTCGTGTGCTCTTTGCCGGAATCGAGTTGGGCGCTTTCCACATCGGCCAGCAGATGGGCGTGGCGCTGGCGGAGGCGTACGACCCGCTACGGGAAGAAAGCAGCGATTCCGTGCGGCGGTTGTTCGACATGTTGGCGTTGGTGGTCTTCCTGGCCGTCGGCGGGCACAGGGTGCTTATCGCCTCGTTACTGGCGACCTTCAAGGGCGTGCCATTGATGAGCTTTTGGCCGGGCCAGTCGGGGTTGGAGATGGTCACGGCACTACTGGGAACGAGTTTCGTTCTGGCGTTGCGCGTGGCGGCACCGGTGCTGTTGGCGATTCTGTTGGCGACAGTGGCGATGGGCTTTCTGGGCAGAACCCTGCCGCAGTTGAACATTTTGACCACCGGTCTTCCGATCAGCACCCTGCTGGGCATGATCCTGCTGGCGGCAGGGCTGACGATGATGGGACCAGTCCTGGAACAGGTCGCCCAGGCTCTTGCACAGCACCTGCCCGCGTTGCGCGGTGGATGAGGGATACACGTGGCGATCGACAGCGACGACATGACGATGCGAACCGAGATGCCGACGCCGCTGCGGCTTGCGGAAGCCCGGCGGCGCGGCCAGGTGGCCCGCAGCGCGGACCTGACAGCCGTGGTGGTACTCCTGGCTGTCGCAGCCGTCGTCTTGGTACTGGGGCCTTGGCTGCTGGGGAGCCTGACGGCCATGACCGCGACGATGCTCTCCCAGGCCGGCCAGATCGCCCCGCTCCAGACGGCGGCGGGCGGGGTCTTCACCAAACCGGCTGTGACCTTCCTGGCCTACGCGGCCCCGATGATGCTGACTGCCGTGGTAGTCGCCGCTGCCGTCGGCATCATGCAGGTGGGCTGGCTGGTCTCGTCGGAGCCTCTGCGCCCGCAAGCGGAGCGGTTATCTCTGGCGGCGGGATTGAGACGGATATTCTCGCCGCGTTCGACGGCTAGAGGAGCATTCGGTGTTGTAAAAGTCCTTCTTGTCTCGACCGTGGCTTATGCGGTGATCAAACCCGCGATAAGCCGTTGCGTTTCGGCGGCGGCTTTGACGCCCACGGAGATGATCTCCGAGGCCGGTAGCCTGGCCGTCGCGCTGATTGTCCGCCTGGGCGCGGTCCTGGTGGTGTTGGCCCTGCTGGAATGGGTCTATCAACGCTGGCAGTACCGCCAGGACCTTAAGATGACTCGGCGCCAATGGCGGGAAGACATGCGGCGCATGGAAGGCGCAGGGCGAGGCACGAGACGTGCTTCGCGAACTGCCCGTGGTGATTTTGGACGCTAATGGCAATCGAATCGAAATATCTCGGCGGGCTTTGGGCGGTGGTGGAACGCCATCGCGGCCTGATCGTCCCCTTCTCGGCGGTGGCGATGATCGTCATCGTCCTGTGTCCGCTTCCACCGGGCGTGATGGACCTGTTGCTGTCGGCGAACCTGGCGCTGGCGGCGTTGATACTTCTGACTGCAATTTTCGTGGCCAACCCGTTGGAGTTCAGCGCGTTTCCCTCGGTGGTTCTGGGCGCTACGTTGTTACGGCTGGTGCTGAATGTCGCCACCACGCGGTTGATCCTGACAGCCGGGCTGAGTGGTGCGAGCCTGGATGAGGCCCAACGGGCGGCGGGAAACGTGGTGTGGTCCTTCAGCGGCCTGGTGGCGTCGGGATCGCTGGCGGTAGGGCTGATCCTCTTTGCCCTCATCAGTGTCATCCAGTTTGTCGTTATTACCCGCGGTGCCGGACGCATCTCGGAGGTGGCCGCCAGATTCGTCCTGGACGCCATGCCGGGCAAGCAGGCGGCCATCGACTCCGACTTGGCCTCCGGGCTGATTACCCCCCAGGAGGCCCTCAAGAGGCGCCACGATGTCTCGGCCGAGGCGGATTTCTATGGGGCGATGGATGGCGCGTCGAAGTTCATCCGGGGCGACGCCATCGCCGCTGCCGTCATCATCGCCGTCAATCTGGGCGGAGGGCTGTACGTGGGCATGGTCCAGTACGGCTGGCCGCTGCGCGACACCGCCGAGCTGTTTTCCCGGTTGACCATCGGAGAAGGTCTGGTGATGCAGGTTCCGGCGTTGATCGTCTCGGTCGCCACGGCGCTGATCGTATCTCGTAGCACGACGCGGACTGACCTGGGCAAGGAAGTGGTCGCACAACTTGCCTCTCGCCCCGTGGTGCTGGCGGTGACGGCGGGGTTCCTGGCGGTGTTGACACTCACGGACCTGCCCAAGGGGCCGCTGCTGGCCTTGGGAGCGGGCCTGGGAACCCTTGCGATTGTGTTGGCTCGCCGAACCGCCGGGCGACGCAAGAGGCTTTCACAAGAACCGCCGCCGAAACCGTCGCAAAACGTCAAGGACCTGCTGGGGGTGGACCCCATCGGCCTGGACCTGGGCTTGGCGTTGGCGCGTCTGCTGGATCCAGCCGACGGATTCGGCCTGCTTGAGGGCATCGCCGTGTTGCGGAAGCGGGTCGCCTTGGAGATGGGCCTGCTCGTTCCGCCGGTTCGCATCCAGGACAATATCAATCTCGAGACTCGCGGATACGTGATTCGTATCCGCGGGCTGAAGGTGGCCGCCGGCAGGGTGTATCCAGGGCAGGTGCTGGCCGTAGGGACCGGTAAGGAAGGGCAGCGGATGCTGGGCCGGCCCGGTACGGACCCCGCCTCCGGCGCCGAGGCCGTCTGGATCAGCCCCTCGCAACAGCCGGAGGCGGAAACACTGGACTACGCCACCATCGAGCCAACCGACGTCCTGATGGCACACCTGGAAAACGTGATACGCCGGCATGGACCGGAGCTTTTGACACGGACGATGGTTGGCCAACTGCTGGACAACCTCAAGGGCACCTGCGCCAGTCTGGTGAGCGAAGCCGTTGAGAAGCTCTCGACAGCGAGGATTCAGCGCGTCTTGCAGGGTTTGCTTGCCGAGGGAGTCCCAATACGCGACCTGGAGGCGATCCTGGAAGCCCTTTGCGAGGCGGTCGAGCATACCGACTATGTCGAGGCCCTTATCGAGCATGCCCGCGCCGCCGTCGGTCGCAGACTTTGCCAGCAGCACGCCGAACCGGACGGTAAGCTGGTCTGCCTGAGCCTGTCGCGGGAACTGGAAGAGCAGCTAGGCCAATATGTCGGCCAAGACGGCGGATTGGGCGTCGCCAACATTCCTGCTTCCTGGAGGGAGCAGGTCGTCCGCTCCGTGGCTGGAGGCCTGGAGCAGATGCGGCGGCAGGGTAGGAAACCGCTGATTATCTGCGCCCCGGCGGTGCGAGGCGCGTTGCGCAGGTTGGTCGCTCCGGCCATGTCGGAGGCGGTGGTTCTTGGTTACAACGAAATCGACTCCATTGAGGTGGAGTCCGTTGGAAAGATAGGGATTTGAATATGGAACCAAAAACGTACCAGGCGGAGACGATGGCGGCGGCCCTGGCGGAAGTGAAGCGCGAGTTGGGGCGCGACGCGGTGATCCTGCACACCCGCAACGTCCGGCGGGGCGGGTGGCTGGGCCTTGGGGGACGATGGATGTGGGAGGTGACGGCATCGGGGCACGTCAACGTGCCGCCGCGATCCGCGGGGCGCTATGTCGCGGAAGAACCGCCTGCCGTTTGCGCGACCCAGGAACCGCCCTTGGCCAAGTCGCCCATGCCGGTGCAGGCCGCTCCGCCACCGGAGCGGACGATCGACCTGCGAATGAACGAGATACACCGCATGGTGGCGGCGCTGCTGTCTCGCAACAGTGGGACGCCCGTGGCGGAGGGCGAGCTAGGCCGGCTGGAGGCGATTCTTCGCTCCCAGGATGTCGCCGAGGAGATCGTCACGGACTTAATCGGCCGGTGCAGGCTGGAATTGACGGGTCTGGAACTGGCCGAGCCGCAACAGACGCGCGAAAAACTCCTTGGCATGATCGCCGAACGCATTCCGACAAGCCCCCCTGCCGGTGAAGGTGTTCGACGCGTCATGGCGCTGGTGGGGCCAACGGGGGTGGGAAAGACCACCACCATCGCCAAACTCGCCGCTAGATTCGCCCTGGCGGAGGCCAAGTCGGTCGGCCTGATTACCGTGGACACTTACCGTATCGCGGCGGTGGACCAACTGCGGACCTACGCCGAGATCATCGAGGTACCGCTTCGCACCGTGCTCAGCCCTGGCGAGCTTCATCAGGCCGTGCACGCCATGGGCGACAAGGACGTAATTCTCATCGATACCGCCGGGCGAAGCCCAAACGACCGCATGAGGCTAAACCAGCTTCGTGGTTTCCTGTCCGCCGCGGGGGCCGACGAGGTCCACCTGGTGGTCTCCGCGGCTTCCAACCGCGCCGCTGCCGCTAGGACGGTGGAAAATTTCCTGCCACTTGGCGCCAACCGTCTCATAGTCACCAAGCTCGACGAGGCGGAAACGTTCGGGACGATCTTGAATGTGGGCGTCGCGGCAGGGGCAGCCTTTAGCTATGTGACCACCGGGCAGGAAGTGCCCGATGACATCGAACCGGTGGAGTCGCGAAAATTGGCGGAACTGGTCTTGGGAGCCGAATCACATGGCGATTGAAGACCAAGCTGGAAAGTTGCGGCGGCTCATGCAACAGGCCCGCCGGACGCGCACCATCGCGGTGGCCTCTGGAAAGGGCGGCGTGGGCAAGTCCAACGTCGCGCTGAACCTGGCGATACTTCTCTCGGCCGGGGGTAGCCGGGTCGCCCTGGTGGACGCGGACATGGGCCTGGCCAATATCGACGTGCTGGCCGACGTGGAAGTGCGAGCCAACCTCTCGCACGTCATCGGCGGCCTGCGACGGTTGGAGGAAATCGTCCTTGACCTGCCCAGCGGCGTGCAGTTCGTCCCGGGCGCCAACGGCCTGGCCAAGCTCGCCCACCTCTCCGAGTTCCAGAGGACGGCGCTGATACGCCAACTGGGCACGCTGGAGGCCGATAACGACGTCATCGTTATCGACACCGCCGCGGGCATCGGGCCTGATGTGCTTCAATTCGCCGCCAGCGCCGACAACGTGCTGGTGGTTACCACCCCGGAACCCACCGCCATCACCGACGCCTATGCCCTGATTAAGGTGCTTCATCATTCGGGATACCCCGGACATGTGAGCCTACTGGTGAACCTTGCCACCGACAGGCACGAGGCGCGAACTACATTCCAGCGTCTCTCGGGCGTGGCCAGGCAGTTCCTGGGCACGACGGTCTATGACGCCGGCTATGTGCTGGTGGACCCCAAGGTCCGCGAAGCCGTGCGGAGACGCGAACCTTTCGTGCTGGCCTACCCCAGATGCCCAGCCAGCAGGTGCATGTCGGCTCTGGCGACGAAATTATCGGCGGGCGGGATGCTGGTGGGAAGAGAGGACGGCTTCTTCCGTCGAGTAACTAACTGGTTTGCTTAAATGGCCTTAGAAAAATATCAAAATAAACAGAAAAATTGCCGGAAATCACCTTGACGATTCTGAATAGCTGCGATAATATAGGGTATCTAGGTTATATGGGCTATTTGTGGGCTATAGTGAAGTTTGGATGTTCTGGGCCGTGCATGGAAGGGACTAAAGCTGCGAGAGTGAAAGGATTCGATTATGAAGGTCAACGAGACAAAAGCCCCCCCGCAGCAGGTTGAACAGTGGTGGAAGGCTTACCGCAAGGCCAAAGACCCTGAGGCGAGAAACCGCTTGGTGGAACACTATCTGCCAATCGTAAAATACACTGCGGACCGCCTTTATGCCAAACTTCCCGATGAGGTCGACTTGGATGACCTCAT
>PMBX01000035.1:0-136 GCA_003153915.1 Phycisphaerales bacterium | reverse complement strand
CTCGGTCGCCGGCCCGAAGAATCCGAACTGGCCAAGAAGCTGCGGATACCCATGCGGGAGTTTCGCAAGCTCCAGCGCGACGCACGCGCGGTGGGTTTGGTGTCGCTGTCCCGCAAATGGTTCGAGACCGACTCGC
>PMBX01000050.1 GCA_003153915.1 Phycisphaerales bacterium | reverse complement strand
CGGAGAAAACCTCCAACGAGACGATCTTTTTGCTCTGATCGACTCTGCCACCGGCAGTCCCGAGGAATTGCTCTATTGGGCCGGGCGCGTCAGGCAAGCCCGTTTCGCCAACTCCGTCAAGCTCTGCTCCATCGTGCCGGGAAAACTTGGCGGATGCTCCCAGGACTGCAAATGGTGCGCGCAATCGCTGGCCTGGCCGGCGGGGGCCTCATGCGGGCAGGAAGGCAAGGCCAAGCGGACTCCCACCGCCGATATCGTCCAGGCCGCTCGCCAAGCCTCCCACAACGGTGTGGCCAATATCGGTATTGTCAATTCAGGCCGGCAGAGTTCGGCAGTCGATATCCAGGCCGCAATAGATGCCTCCGGGGCTATCGACAACTGCCCGCAGGTAAAAATCGACCTCTGCGCGTCACTCGGCCAAATCAGCCTCGACCAGGCAAGGCGGCTGGCGGCAGCCGGTTTCTGCCGATACCATCACAACCTGGAAACTTCCCGGCGGTTTTTCCCGTCCATGGTCACCACGCATACCTACGACGACCGCTTGCGGACGCTCCAAGCCGCCCGATCCGCCGGATTGGACCTATGCTGCGGTGGAATCTTCGGCCTGGGCGAAACCTGGGAGGACCGCATCGAGTTGGCAATGACCATCCGCGACGAGGTACAACCTGTCGCCGTACCACTGAACTTTCTACATCCGATCCTGGGGACGCCGCTGGAAGGCGCCATGCCTTTGCCACCGATGGAGATTCTTTGCATCGTGGCGATGTTTCGCCTGGCCATGCCGGAGATAGACATCAAGATCGCGGGCGGCCGGGGCGTCAACCTCCGCGACTTACAAAGCTGGCTTTTCCAGGCCGGGGCGAGCAGCCTGATGGTGGGCGATTATCTGACCACCGGTGGAAGGAGCGTCCAGGACGACCTGGCCATGCTGGCCGATTTGGGCCTCAAGCCCGTCAAGGCTTGGCCCGCAGGAACATAACAGGCAATGACCCATCTCACGGATACCCTCAAAGGCGGCCACCTTATCCGGGGTTTCCGTCCGGGTTGCATCGAACGTCACATAACATATATTATCGGACCTTGGAAATAAGCCGAGTTTTTCGGATGAAGGACAAACCACATGCGGAATAAGAACCTAACGACAAACCAGGTGGGCCAATGGCGTTTCGTCTCGCGCAAGGATCGCCAAAACCCGTTTACGGAAGTCGATGTGGATGTCATCGTCACCGGGCCTGGCGGGCGGAGTTGGCGCCTGCCTGCTTTCTGGGCCGGTGGCAAGGGTTGGCGCTTCCGCTTCGCTGCCCCCAAGGCAGGCACATATAACTTCCGCACCGAGTGCTCGGACCGCAGCGACACCGGCCTGCACGACCAACAAGGATCATTTAGAGCGGCCGCCTACAAGGGCGACAATCCCCTGTACCGTCACGGCAGGATCGGCTTGGCCGAGGACCGACGTTTCTTCCAGCACGCAGACGGCTCGCCATTCTTCTGGCTGGGCGATACGTGGTGGATGGGCCTGACCAATCGGCTGAAATGGAAAAGCGAATTCGCCTGGCTGACGGCCGACCGCATCAAGAAAGGCTTTACGGTCGTCCAGATCGTCGCGGGGCTTTATCCCGACATGCCCTGGATGGACCCGCGCGGCGCCAACGAAGGTGGTTTTCCATATTCCAAGGACTTCAGCCGCGTCAACCCGCGATGGTTCGACTACGCAGACCGAAAGATCGCCGCGCTAGTCGATAGCGGCTTGTCGCCTTGCATCGTGGGATGCTGGGGCTATTTCCTGATGTGGATGAGCGTCGATGGGATGAAACGTCATTGGCGATACCTGGTCGCCCGCTATGGCGCCTATCCGGTCTTCTGGTGCCTGGCCGGTGAAGCCATCATGCCATTCTACGACATTTGTATAGGTCCAAAGGCCGACAAGGACGAGAGCCGCCGACATGCCGACCTCCAAAAGGCCGGATGGACCACCCTTGCCGGATACGTTCGCGATATCGACTCTTTCCACAACCTCATCAGCATCCACCCCGGCGACTCCGGCCGCGACTGTGTGCAGGACGACAGCCTGTTGGATTTCAACATGCTTCAGACCGGGCATGGGGGTTATGGCGCCCTGCCGCACACGTTGAAAGTTGTTCGACGGGAATGTGCCCGCCAACCGATTATGCCCGTCGTCCAGAGTGAGGTGACATACGAGGGCATCATAGGCCAGAACAAGGACGATGTGCAGCGGGCGATGTTCTGGACGTGTTGGCTCAACGGTGTAGCCGGCTACACGTACGGGGCCAACGGGTTATGGCAACTCAACCGCGCGGAGAAGCCTTACGGACCTTCTCCCCACGGCTGCTCATGGGGCAACTGCTCCTGGCAGGACGCCGCCAGGCTGCCCGGTTCTGCCTTACTGGGGCGAGCTAAGCAACTGCTGATGCAGTACCCCTGGTGGCGCTTCCAGCCGCATCCGGAATGGACCGGGACCCCCGGAACTGATGAAAACTGGGAATCGCCTCAAGCAGCCGGTGTTCCGGGCCAGGTAATGGTGGTCTATTTCCAGAACGCCAAGGCGCCGTGGAGCCCGCCGGATTTCGGCCATCTGACCGGTCTGGAACCCCGGGCAGCCTACAAAGCCAGTTGGATCGACCCGGAGTTTGCGGTGCGGTATCCCATTGGGAAAATCACTGCCGATGCAAACGGCCGGTGGCTCGCGCCGGTCGCGCCGATCCTCGGCAGCATACTGCTAGTCATTGAGCGCACGAGATAACCGCCCGACGGTCCGGTTTATGCCCAAAGCGGGCAACCCGCTTAGGCTTGGCAAGAGCCAGTGGGGTACGTCCCCCCCACCACAATGCCGGGATAGAACCGGCTTGGTTGCCCCCCGATGGCCAACACACCATGCCACGTTGCTTAAGTGACTTTGGGTTTTTCGTAAATGATTGGCTTTGTGGGTTGACAGTTTGGGGATAGGCGGCTATGATATTCTAATAGTCGGGAGCATGATTTGTCCGGCATAGGCCGGACGGCCGAGGGCCTGCTCAGCCTTGGGCCAACCGGTGCTTCCGAGTCTTTAACAGGAGAGTAGCTCGAAAAACAGCCTCTTGTCGATCCGTGAATTTGTACCAGGCTAGCAATTCGCCCTCGCTCAGGGGCGGATCTGGACAAAGCAGCGGACTCGGCGGGAAGGTATATCACAAGGAAGCCACCGCCTAGGCAATATGGATTCGCCTATCCTTAGTGTCTGACGGCACTTCCAGGAGGATTAGCTATGAGAACCTTGTTGCTCAACAAGGTTGCGGCGGCGTTTTTGATCGCGGTGAGCTTTAGTGCGGGCGGGGCGATCGGCGACGTTTTGCAGCATGAACCTAACTCGCAGCCCTATTACCGTCCCCTGCGGTCGGATTATGNNTTATGTCAAGGATTGGTTCATATTCCGCGACACGAATACCGACGGCATCTTGAACCCGGGCGACTCGAAGGTCGCGAAATTCACCAACTGGTGGACGCCCGTATCCAGCGGTTCCCAATATGTTTATAACGAGCAGATAGGCGCCACGGGCGACCTGCAAGGCTCTCCGATGAATTGGGCGACGGCGACCCTGGACGACGCGAATCCGGACAAGAACAATCCCAACTACAACCACTGGCTCATGCCGGCTCCGGCGACTACTGAGGCTACCAAGACCAACACCATCGACTTTTACATGTCCTACAGCCAGTTGGACAACTGCGCCTGGCATGACCCGGCGTTNNTGGGTTCTGGGCTGGACGGTCCGAGACAACAAAGGCACCGGCGGGTCGATGAAGATGGATTTAATGGTCCACAATGGGAAGATGGACACCAACGTCGCCGGCTGGGGGCGGAGCATATCCAATCCACAGGTGTCCTTGAGCGACGATATGGACCCGACCCTCAGCATGGACATGACGCTCGATTATAAGACTCGCCACCCGGCGATCTATGACGACGCCAGTAACGCCTACACCTGGTCGGCCAACCAACTCCGCATGACCGCCAATGGTTACAATGCCGCCGATCTGGCCACCCTTGTGGCCTCGCAGGAACTGAAGGAAACCAACCCCTACGGGCCCCTGCCCGATGCGGTCTCCTCGCGGACGCCCCAGTCCCTCGTNNGGCATCAAGAGCAGCGACGGCAGCAACTATCTCTACCAGGACGCCTTCACCGAGCGGGCCACTTTTTCTGCCCATTCAACCGATGGCGGCGTGCTGTCGGGCCTGTGCGGCTGGGCCGACCCGAATGCGAGCAACGGCAGTTGGGGCAGCCAACAGGTCATCCGTATCGACGTCGACAAGGCGACGTTGCTGTCCGGTAAGGTCGACCAGATCGTTTTCCATGATTTCGGAACCTCAAGTCCCGGCAGCACCGACGGCCAGGTCGATAATCCCGGATCCCCCCTGCCGGCCCCCATCACCATCTACGCCGATGATGGCGGGAACATCTACGTCCTGGACGACGTTGGCGGGAGGGTCTACTTCCCGGAAAACCGCATCTTTATCGCGGTGACGGATGTGCCCGAACCCGCAACGCTGAGTTTGCTGGTGTTCGGATCGCTGACAATGCTCTTGCGGCGCAAGCGGAACGATTGACGCTTTCCCCCCGGCTGTGGCTTAGCAAACCACAGCCGGTTTTTCATGCAGCCCCAGGTTTGGCTGGCTGCGTGGTTCCAACTTTGCCGGCAACAGAGGAGCCGGGGCCGTAAAACGCCCCCAACAAAGGAGCGGTGCGATGGGTCTGGGACAGATGTGGAGAATGGAAGTAAGAGTGACGTTGCTTGTTTTGGCGGGAGTGGTTTCAACTTCATCGGCGTCGATAGCGGCTTTCCCCGGTGCGGTTGGCCAGGGCATGTATACCAGCGGAGGCCGTGGCGGCGATGTATACCACGTCACCAACCTAAACGACTCTGGTCCTGGGTCCCTGCGCGATGCGGTTTCCACTGGTACAACTCCGCGGACCGTTGTTTTCGATGTATCCGGAGCGATCGTCCTCAACGGCAGGCTGACAATCAGCAGGCCGAACATTACGATAGCCGGACAGACGGCGCCAGGAGCGGGCATCGAGATATACAACTGGCACACCTTAATCGATACCAATAACGTTATACTGCAAGATATTCACTTCCGTCCTGGTGACGCAAAGAAAGGCCCCGACAGCGTCGGCGGTTTCAATAAATACGCCCTGGGCATCAATGGCCAGAACATCATGGTGGACCACTGCTCTAACTCCTGGAGCATCTCCCAGGCCATGGACCTTGATGGAACCAGCTTCAATAATGTCACGATCCAGAATTGCCTCATCGGCGAGGGGTTGGATCAAACAGGCCTGTATCACGGCGCGTTGAATTCCAACTACAACCCCGGCGGGCCAAGCCATCACGCCAACAGCATGTTCGTCAAGCCGAAAGGGGCCGTCGGCGGCGTCGCGACAGCCACGGCCTACCAAAACCTGTTGGCGGACGACCACAGCCGCAACCCATGCCCGGGCGCTTACGACGTGACGCAGACCACCTGTTTGGACTTCTCCAATAACGTCATCTACAACTGCCGCAACAGCGGCTACAGCAGCGGCGACGCAAACGCCGTCAAATTAAACTACGTTGGTAATTACCTGATTACCGGCCCGGTCAGCACGAGCGGAACGCGGGCCTTCGAGGCCAATGCGGAATGCCACGTGAACATCTATCAGAGCGGGAACAAACTGGACACTAATAACAACGGCGTCGTCGACGGTGTTGATATGACGTGGAGTTCGTTCTCCGGCCCGTACACTCAGTCCGGCACTCCCCTGAGCATAAACGCCGTGCCTTCCGAAGATGCGGATACGGCATACAATAACGTCAAGAATCAGGCGGGGGCCTTCTGGTGGAACCGTGACCTTGTCGACCAAAGAATCATTAACGACATGCTCAATGGAACGGGCTGGACCATCAACTCGCAGAAGGACCGCAGGGATCCCAACGGCATCCTGACGGACGCAAACGGCTACCTTATTGTCCCGGTAATCTCCCGCGGCTCGGCCTGGGATACCGATGGTGATGGAATGCCCAACTGGTGGGAGTCTACCTACGGAACTAATCCATCCCTAGCCGACAACAACGGAGACTTGAATGGAGACGGTTACACCAACCTAGAGGCTTATTTGCAATCAGCAGCCGTTCCCGAGCCGGGGACGCTTAGCATGCTGATTCTAGGATCACCGCTGACAATGCTCTTGCGGCGAAAACGGCACGATTGACGCTTTTCCCCCCGGCTGTGGTAAAGCAAACCACAGCCGGTTTCTTTTGCAGTCCTCGATTTGCGGGCTGTATGGTTGCAAGGCTGTCGAAAACTCATGAATGGGCTTGAATAAGCCCCCTAGCAAAGGAGCGGTGCGATGGGTCTGGGGCAGATGCGGCGGATTGAAACTTTGGTGTCGTTAGTTGTTTTGGCAGGGCTAGTCTCTGCTGCCGGAGCGGCTATAACAGCTTTTCCTGGCGCCGAAGGTGCCGGCGCATACGCGGTAGGCGGACGCTTTGGCGATGTTTACCACGTCACAAATCTTAATGACTCCGGGGCCGGCTCCCTGCGCGATGGGCTTAAAAACGCTCCCACCTCCGGCGGCAGGACGATTGTTTTCGACGTCAGCGGAGTGATCGCACTGAACTCGACCCTCAAGACCACCAGGCCCAACATCACCGTCGCCGGACAGACCGCCCCGGGCATGGGAATTTGTATCACGAATTTCAACGTGGTTTTTTCCGGTTCCCACGACAATATCGTGCGGCATATACGGGTTCGTCCGGGAATGGCCAAGGCGGGCACGGGCGACGGGATGTTTNNCGGGGACGGTATAAGCTTTGAAAAGACCCAGAATTCCATCTTCGATCATTGTTCGGCATCATGGAGCATTGACGAGTGCCTCAGCGCCGCCAATGGACCTACCCAGAACATAACGATTCAATGGTGCAATATCTCCGAAGGACTCTACGACACACATGACCATCCCTACGGCAACACGCAGAAACACTCCGACGGTACGCTGATAGCCTGCCAGGATGCCAATGGCGCCGTCTCGTTGCACCATAATCTATGGGCGGAACAGGATCTGCGAATGCCTCGGGTGCGGTCCTATAATTTCCACCTCGCCACCACCGAGGTGTGCAATAACGTCATGTACAATTGGCAGCACACAGCCGCCTACGGCGGTGGCAGCACAAGAGCGGTTTCCAGTGATCCCAACAGCGCAAATCTCTATGACGACAGATCCAACTGGAATTTCCGCAACAACTACGCCGTCGCGGGTCCTTCCACCATGGCGGACCACATCAATGTATGCCTGGAGNNGTGGATACCGGCTGGGCCATGACAACGATCCGCCCGCAGGACCAGGTAAGCACCCCCTTTACCCTCCCGGGCGTCCCGCTGACGTTGCAGTCAGCCGATGACGCTTATCAGAGCGTTCTTACCCGAGGCGGCGCGATGCCGCTGTACCGTGACTCCGTTGACAACCGCATCATCAATGACGTCATCAACCAGACCGGCGCCATCATCAACTCCCAGAAGGATTGCAACGACCCCCTTGCTGACGCCAATGGATACCCCCTTATCCCGGAGATCCATCGCCCCGCCAATTGGGACACCGACGGCGNNAACCGGCTACGTTATCCCTGCTGGCCCTGGGTGGACTGTCGCTCCTTCGACGCCGATCAGGACGAATGCCGCGCAAGGACCGCCGGCGGGCTGTATAGCTGAAGCCACAAGATCGCCAAGGCCACCAGGAACTGACTAGATAGCAAAAGGGGCCTGAGTCATCTCAGGCCCCTTTTTGTTCGACTTGTGTGGGATATCTACCTGCCCGCAAGACGCATCTTGGCGGCTGTCTCGCCACCATTGAGCACATACAGCAGCGGCAAGGGCCTGTCCACGCCCTCGACGAAGGCCGGGCGGGCCTGCCATGGCGTCGCCGACAGCACGTTGCAGAGGTCCATCCAATGCTCCAGCCGCGCGGGGGCGAGGTTCCAGACCATATGGAAGTGATTGGCCGGTGCGTATTGCTTGTACTCCCCCATCACCGCGTATTTGGGCACCACCCACGTGTGCGGCCAGTTTGGCGTGGAGGTGTTGGCCACCGCCGAGGCAAGCTTATCGGGCAGGTCCGCGGTGCTGGCCTGGTCCCAGACCATGCTGAACATGTGGCTCAATTCGCTGTAGGCCATCCGGCAGGCGATGCCCTCGATGCCGCCGGGGGTGATGAATGTAACGCTGTTGCCCCCGCCGGGGAAGTAATGCGGGTCCGCCTGGGGCATGGAGATGCGCTTCATAACCTCCCCCACCGTTTCTCCGGGTTTGCCCGCCCAGTCGAAACTGGCCGAACCGGAATTATCGCCATCGACGATCCCTCTCTGCGCCCAGAGTTCCTTGCCTGTGCACTTTATCTTTAGCTTGCCGGCCAGTGCCTTGATTTCCCAGGGTTCCCAGACCTTGCGAAAGTCCATGAATAGCGGCGGATTGCCGCCCGACAGCCG
>PMBX01000066.1 GCA_003153915.1 Phycisphaerales bacterium | reverse complement strand
TCGCCAACTCAAGCACGTACCTTAACAAGTACGACACGATCGGCTATGATTCCGCCGGGAATCTGCTGGGCGATGGTCCTGCTTTGATTCTGGAATCGAAAAGTGGATATTTTGGCGATACGGCCGCTGCTGTGGGCGATCCCAACCACGAACTGACGGAGACCGCGGGCAACTTCCAGATCGATGAGAGCCATGGCGTGACGGATGGTTACTATTCTGTCGTGGGCGGAACAGACGCAGCGGCTTGGGATTCGGACTTCTTCAATCCCAACAGTCTGTTTTCGCCGAAGCCGTGGGCGAATAATTCAAACGTTGCTTTTCTCACGGATATTCGCCTGCATGTCACCAACGACCCAATCGGATATGGGGAGACCCCAGGTTACGACTGGCCGATTTACTCCTCGGATCCACTGAGGGCCAACCACATGCCGGCAGTTCCGGAACCGCTGACGGTGATGGGCGCCTTCCTGGGTCTTAGCGGCCTGGGCGGGTACATCCGTCGGCGTCGCAGAGACTAAAGCCGGAAGCTGATGTAATTGATTTGTTTTTTGGACGGCATCTCTTGCGGGCGGGCACTCACCCGCCCGCAAGGGGGCCGTTGTTTTTATGGCTGAGAGACGTTGCGGCTTCCAGCTTGGCGGTTGGTGGTTTTGGGGCCTATGTTCGCAGGCGGAAAGAAGGCTTAACCTCTTTTTTGGCAAGATAATACGTTTAAGGCATTGATCGGTCCAGGGGACGTTTGAACCCTTTTCGCATGGATCCAGCGGTTCTTCGGAAACCGCTGGATTTTTTCTTGTTCCAAGGTCCGATAATTATTGACAAGTTTCCGCCGGACCGCTAGAATCAACCTCGCTTTTGGAGCGATTACGTTGCATCGAGAGGAAGTCGAGCAAAACCGCCGGTGCTGTCAAAGCCGCATAGGTTTATCCAACTACCCCAGTTTGCCCTGTTGTCGTCGGAATCGTAGGTTCTGTGTGTCCGGGTACGAACTCAGGCAGTAAACTGGAGGTATGAGATGATCGCCCGAAACACGGTATCTAGCGGTCAGGAGTCGACAGCCTTCACCCCGAAATCCGGTGGTGAGAGCCGGCGGCTTGCGATGTTGAAACGCGCGGGGCTTTTCGGGGCCGATGCCAGCGGCGCGGCCATTGTCCGTGCCGCCTCCTCGGAGGACTTGCGAAAGGCGTACCGCTTGGTGCACGATATTTTCGTCGAAGAAGGCTACATTCTTCCGCGATCCTGCGGGATGCGCCTGCGTGTTTACGAGGCCCTGCCGGAGACGGCGACGTTTGTCGCCAAGGTCGGCCCGGATGTTGTGGGAGTCCAGAGTCTTGTGATGGATTCCACGGACCTGGGCCTTCCCTCGGATGAATCTTTCCACCAGGAGATCGCGGTGCTGCGCGGTCCTGGAAGGCGCCTTTGCGAGGCGACCAATCAGTCGATTGCCCCGGCGTTCCGCAAGAGCGCCGTTCCAACGGAACTGATGCGGTGCTGTCTTGCCCACGCCGTGGGCGCCGGATGCAATGAATTGATTACCACCGTCAGCCCGGGCCACGCGCGGTTTTACTCATTGCTGGGTTTTGAACCGATCAGCCCTGTCCGCAGCTATTCGGCGGAGTTGGAGGATCCGGTGGTTGTGGTGCGGATGAACATGGATACTATCGCCGGCCGCGCCGCGGCGGCCGACCAGCAGCAGGTTGGCGATGATGTATTTCTCAAATCTTACTACCTGGACGACAATCCCTACCAGGCCCGCGTAGATGCCTGGGCGGCCGAGGCAGCCGCGGCCTTTTGCGACGCTTCCTTTCTGCGGAAGATGTTCATCCGCGACAGCGACCTATTGGCACAATGCAGGGACGAGGAGCTGAACGCCATCCGCCGACGGTGGGGAACCGAGCTTTATGATGAAGTCATGCAACCGGTGGGGCAGGAGAGGCTGATCCACGCAGGTGCCTAAGCGGCGGGATGAATTGAAAAACCAAGCGGCGGTGGGCATAACGCTCGCCGCCGTTTTTTTTCAGGGCAGACGCACAGGAGTCGGGGAGAGGCCAGTTGTTAGGGGCCAATGTAGTCGAACTTTCGCTCGTAGTCCAGGCTCATGCCGCTGCCGAAGTCCTGGTAAGCCTCGCAGCGGACCTCGAGGTTGGCCGGGACATAGGCGGCTACCGCCGCGGCGAAGCGTTCCTCCAACCGCCGGTCCGGGGCGACGCCTGGGCAAAGCTGGATTCGCAGGACGGCGGCAGCGTCTCCGCCGCGCAGGCGGAAGTTTGCCGTCGTCAGCCGGGCCAGCGCGGGATCGAGATACAGGCCTTCCTTGACCTGCTCGGGATAGACGGGGGTCGCTCCGGCTTGGACACACTGTCCCCGGCCAAAGACGAGGACGACGGGGAAATTCCCCACCGCTTCAGCCGGAAGGCCCATCTGACTCATAACCGCACCGATGGTCTTGGCATCGGGGACGGCTGCAACGTCGCCGGGTGCGTAGCGGATCAGCGGCAGCGGCCGAGCGAGGTCCAACGTTGAGAGGATCAGTTCCCCTTTGCCGCCGATTTCGACAAAGATGCGGGACGGATCGTATGTGAACAGCGACGGGGCCACGGTGGCCGCCGGGCCGAGTACGGTCCGCCGCAGCGCAGGGTTCTCGTGCAAGGCTCGCCGCAGCGCCACCAGCGGGGGAACCTCAAAAAACAGGTTCAGTCCCAGCTCTGCCACGCCCATACTGGAACCGATCGTGCCCGTTTCGCCCCGGCCCGGCTGGATGCCCAAGATGCCCTCTAGATACTTTCGAGCGTTCTCGGCCAACGGTTCCTCGCCGACGATTACCTGCACCAGAGGCTTTTTCCAGTCGATGCCCTGGTCCTCCCCCAGTTCCAGGACGAGTTTGATGAAGGCCGTCTCGCCGACCAGGATGATCTGTTCGTAGTGGCGGGCGAACTGCGCCACCAGCGCTGTGACCATGTCGGCCCGGACGCTGGTTTCGGCCAGCGTACAGACGCGGGTGAACACCTTGACGCCCATGGGCAGGCAGTTGACCAGCAGCGTGCGGCGGAATCGGACGGCGAAAAGGGCGTCCAAAGCCGCGTCAAGGCGGTCGGCTTCGGTCGAAGCGCCCGGTAAGTCGTAGAGTCCGAAGGCGAATTTCCCCGAATGGCCGGAACTGGTCAGCACGCCCGCAAGGGGGGGCAGTTGCCCATCCACGCAAAGTTCCGCCACGTGGAAGCGGCTGAAGGTCGCCTGCTTGTCGATGACCGGGACGAGCCTGCGGAAATCGTCCAGGCTTTTGACGCGATCGACCGGTACACCGGCCTGGCGGAGGATTTGTCCATAGGCGGGGACTTTGGCGGCGGCACGATAAAAGGCTTCAATGACGGGGTCTTGGGAGGCCATTTGCCTAATCCTTGTTAGGAAAGCTTATGTATGTATCGGTGAAAGCCCCGCGCGGGGTCAAGCCTGCTGTCACTTTGGCGCCGCCAGGGATTCCATGATCGCAACGGCTTGTCCTGGACCCAGTTCGACGACTTCTCCGAAACCGGCAAGAAACTGCCCATCCACCATGGGTGTGCAGTGCTTTAGCACGCCGCGATGGATTAGCGACTCCCGTGGTCCGCGCGACTCGATACGAACGATCATCTCCGTGCCGATGGGTAAGGGCAGGGCCTGGCAGAGTCGCACACCAAGACCCTCGGCGGAACGGTTGACCACGTATCCTGTTCGTGGCGTGGTTGGGGCGCCGGAAGCCAATGTTTCGGCCGGCCAGAGCGAAACAGCCACCTGGTCGGCCGGATCGATCTCCCATCGTGGTTGTTTGCGCTGGCTGAGTTCCGTCACCTTTATCGGTCGGGCAACGACGATGGCTTCCACGCGCCTTCCGTGCTGTTGCATGTGGTGGCGGTGGCCCAATACGCAAGTGACGGCCTGGAGAAGCATGTCGCCCACGGAAAACACCATGCCCACGTCGCAACCGTCGGGGAGGAATACTTTCCTGCCCTTGCCCTTGGTGCACTCGGAAGTGGGCACGTCCAGGACCACATTGCCGTCGGTGGCGATGCCCAGAAAACGAGAGGAGAGGCGTTTCTCCGGACCGGGACGCAGCGGGCGAACCACCAGACAGACCTGGGCCAGCCGGGCGACGGCCTCGACGATGGCGACTTGCGAAAACGATGTCTTGGGCATCGTAGCTAATTCCACTTCTTAATTATCGGCTCGGTGGCACGGGCCGGATTGGGTGAAGCTCAATCGCAGGCGCAGTCTTGCCACTGTCCTGTGATAGGATTATCGACACCTTGCATCCGCGGGTTCAGCTACGCAAACGGGCGTTGGATGCCATCACGACCCTCTATCCGGCGGACGGGAAGGTGGGGAAGTATTGCAGAGGCCGCTGAAACATGTCGATAACTAGGCTGTGCGCGGTAGTGCGGACAAACCCGCAGGAATAGAGATGGTCTTTACCAGGTTGGATGGCGGGCCTATACTGGCAGACGCACATCCACCGACTGGGACGACGACTTCACAGGTCGGGTGGCCGGCAGGGCGGGCAAGGCTCGTCCGATTGGCACGGCGCCTGAGAGGATACCGATCCGGGAAGCCACGCAATTCCCGCGAACACAAAGGACTTACGGCCGTATGAACTGCCAGGAACCAAAGCCCCCGGTGGGCACATTCGGTCAAAGGAGAACGCACGCCATGACAACCAGAACGAGTTTGGTATGCGTTGTTGCCATGATGCTGGGCTGCGGCGCACTGAGCGGATGCTACCACAGCGAGAGNNCCGCCCGATACGATCGCGGTGACCTCCGTTCACGTTCCGGAGATCAGCGGGGTCAAGACGCAGGTCCGGCCGGACGGAAAGGTTAATCTGCCCCTGATCGGTGAAGTGGACGTTGCCAACAAGACGCCCAAGGAGATCGAGGCGGAAATCAACAAGGCTTCCAATGCATTCTACGAGCAGGTGGACTCCACGGTGGAGGTGGTGGTCTACAGGTCTCAGAGATACTATGTCTATGGGCAGGTTATCGCCGCCGGGGCTAAGCCCTGGACCGGTCGCGACACCCTGCTGGACGTATTGGCGGAGGCCAAGCCCACTACGTTAGCCTGGCCGGAGAGGGTCATTGTCGTCCGTGGCGACGAACCGCAGGTCGGTGGATGGGTAGCAACGCAACCGGCCAAATCCTACAAGTCCACAGGGATCAATCCTCTGCCCAAAGGACAGCATCGTAGGACGATGGTCATCAACCTTATGGCCATGGTGGAAGAGGGCGACATGGCCAACAACATTTTGCTGCTTCCCAACGACGTCGTCTACGTGCAGCCCAACCCACTGGCCAGGATAGGCCTGGCGATTCAGATGGTGCTGTTCCCGATTCGGCCGGCGGTCGAGACGGTGACCCTGCCCGCCAGCGTTGGCCAGTAACAACGAGGAATCTATGTTGGCAAGAGGCGGAAAAACTACCCGCGACCTGTTGAGGATCGTTTTCCGACGTTGGCCGGTGTTCCTGCTGGGCGCGGCCTCCTTCGCCGTAGCAGTGATCATTGCCGCTCACTTCGTGCCCCTCAAGTACACCGGGACGGCGATTTTCCAGATCGGTCTGGAGGCGGCGGCGAACCGCATCTCCCCCGTCAGTGGGGAGACGCTGGAAACGGTCAAGGAACGCCTGCGAGCGGACCTGACCAGCTATAAGGCCGTGGAAGACGCCATCGAGACTCTGGGCCTGACCAAGGGCTTGCCTCATGGCGAGGATGGAAGGCTCACCACCGAGGGTGATCGCAGCCGCCTGGAGATGATCGACTCCATACGCCGCGACATCAATGTCAAGTGGGAGTCCCGAAGCCAACAGGAAGACTTGGTGTCGGTCAGTTTCACACATGGCGATCCCACCCTGGCCGAGAGCATGCCAGCGGTACTAATCACCTGGTATATCAACCATACTTACAACCTTATCAGGGAAGGTCTGAAGACTACCCACGATTTCATTCAGCAGAATGTGGACAACTGCCACAAGGGGCTGGAGGTCCTGCGAAAACAGCGGATTGAATTCGAGCACGGGCACGCCGGCATGTTGCCGGACAATCCCAGCGCGATACAGGACCGCATCCAGACGGTCAGCAGCGACCTAGAGGTTCTGCGGCGGCAACAAAGTGTCGCCCAGCAGAAGCTCCAAAGGCTCCAGTCCCCAAGGACTACCCAATCCAGCAGTGAGCCAGGCACCCAACCAAGTACCCAGCCCATCGAGATCATGGGACCCAATCCCGTCCTGGCCGAGTTAAAAGAACAACTCAGAAAAGCCAAGGACGATCTGATGGTCGCCCTCAACGTACCTCCTCGAATGACCGAAAAGCACCCTCACGTGCAGGCGCTACGCGCCAGGATCGAGCAGCTTGAGAAGCGAGTCAAGGAAGAACCTGCCCAGGCGGTGGTGGAAACGTTGAACATGCCCGAAGAGGCCAGTCTTCGTGTGTTGAGAATGGAGGCCGAGGCGGAACGGGACATGACAAACAAGGAGATCGAGCGGCTTGAGAACCTGCTGGCGTCCTACCAGAAGTTGTGGGACAACTACGGCCCGGTGCGACAGGAATATCTTGAGTATGTCCAGAAAAGTGAGGACCTCAACAAACAGGCGTCCATGTGGCAGCAGAAGCAGATGGATGTGGAAGCCGCCCTCCAGGCACAGATGAGTGAAAGTGGCACGCGACTGGCTGCCGTCCAGAATCCCCAGAAGCAGTTCCGGCCTTCCTTTCCGACGATAGCGATGGTCATGGCTTGCGCCATCCTGGGCGGATTGGCTTTCGGCGGCGGACTGGTATTCTTGTCCAGCGTATTGGACCGTTCTATCACTGCGACGGAAGATGCCGTCGGACACTTCGAGATTCCAATCGTTGGCGTCATTGAAGAGATATATAGTCAGCGAGACTTGGCCATTCGACGCCTCAAGAAACTGATCATCGTGCCGTTTGTGACTCTGGTGGTTCTGGCGGCTTTGGGCTTATCGAGCTTAAGCATTTACCTGCGATTGGAGGACCCTCAGCGATACAAGGACGGCTGGAAGGTCAATCCGGCCGAGTTCCTGATGAAGTACTCAGCCCCCGCCGGGCCATCGCGTCCGGCGCCTTGAGGGAGGCGACAAGCCGATATGTATCTTGCCTTCTATAAACTCCGTGAGTTTCCTTTCGCCATCTCGTGCGATGAGAAATTCTTCTATGAAAGCGCCGTCCACACCGAGGCGCTGGGCAACATGATGTACACTGTGCAGCAGTGCAAGGGTATGGTGCTAGTGACGGGGGAAGTGGGAGCGGGCAAGACCTTCGTGGGCAATATGCTGGGAACCCGTCTGGGCGTGGGCTGCCAGTTGGTGATGATGAAGAACCCGCCTCAGTCTAGCAAACAACTCCTGCGGGCACTGGCGACGGGGATGGGCATGAATATCAAGCCCAATGCCGACAAGTTGGCCTTTCTGGAGGGCCTGGAGCAGCATCTCATCCGCATCCACCAGCGAGGCAGGCTAGTGGCGCTGATCCTGGACGAGGCCCAGGACCTAACTACCTCGGCGCTGGAGGAGCTGCGACTGCTGTGGAATTGGGAAATCAACGGTCATCGTCTCATACAGATCGTCCTGATCGCCCAGCCTGAACTGCGGTCCAAGTTGTTGGAACCCAAATGGGAACCGCTGCGGCAGCGCATCGTGCTGAGCTATCACCTGGGACACCTGTCCTCGGCCGACACGACGGCCTACGTCAACCACCGCCTGAGAATCGCCTCCGACGGTCAGTGCCTGGCGCAATTCACCCCCGATGCGATGGGGGACATCTACGCGGCCACCGACGGCATCCCCCGGCTGATCAACGTACTCTGCGACAACGCGCTGCTGGTGGGTTATGCCAAGGGCAGCCATACCATCGACCGCCCGCTGGTGACGGAGGTGATCCGCGATATGACCTGCTGGGGGCTGAAGGTGGGGCCTGCGGCGACTTCCTCGGATGAGGCGAGAATGACCGGTTAGGAGTTTTCCCGTGGCTAACGTATGGAATGCGATGAAGAAGCACAAGGACGAAAAAGGCGCCCTGCCATCCCAGGAGGCATCCGCCGCCGTGGCCGCCGGAGGCGTGTCGGCAACGCCCCTGACGACGCCCACGCCGGTGGTGGCGATGTCGCCACAGCAGTCCGTTGATCAGGTCAAAGGCAACGGATACTCTCCACTGTTGCTGGCCTATCACGATCGCGGAGGCAAGGTTGCCGAGGAATACCGGGCGCTGCGGACCAATATGTTGGCACAATGCAACGACCGGAAGTTCTGCTACCTGGTCACCTCCTCACAGCCCGATGAGGGCAAAACGATCACCTGCCTGAACCTGGGCATTGTGATGGCCGAGCGGGTGGATCGCCGCACGGTGATAGTGGATTGCGACCTTCGCAAGGGAAAGGCGGCCAAATTACTGGGCGCGGCGCCCAACCCGGGCGTGGCCGAGGTGCTTCGCGGGCAGGCTACGCTCAAAGATGTGGTGCAGGCAACGGCGCTGCCGAATTTGTTCTTCATCCCCACGGGAAAAGCCGATCACCACGAGGTCGGGGAAATCATGGGCCGGCCGGAACTCGATGAGTTGGTCGAGCAGTTACGGCGCCAGTTTGACTATGTCCTCTTCGACACCCCACCGGTCAACATCGCCTCCGACGCCGGGATGCTGGGAAAGGCCACAGGGGAGGCCCTGCTGGTGGTACGGATGAATAAGACTCGCCGCGAGTCGGTGGACCGCGCGGTGGCGTTGCTTCACGCCGCCAATGTCAAGCCCGTGGGCATTATCCTGACACATCAGAAATACCACATCCCCAACTACCTGTATCGCTATTCATGAGGCCGCCTGATGCAACGGAGTCCAGGCGTCCCGATGGCGCATCAGAAACCGCCCGGCCGGGCGGTCGGCCGCCACGCAGGTTAGGACTGGCAACGACCAATGATACGACTGCTGTTCATAGCCCATCGCGTGCCCTATCCACCCAACAAGGGCGAACGGCTACGGGCGTTGGAACAGATCAAGGCTCTCGCCGGGCATTTTCGCGTCACGGTCGCCTCCTTTGCGCATGATCGGAGGGATTACGAATCCGCCGATGCCCTGCGTCAATGGGCCGAGGATGTCATCCTGGCCCCGGCGGGGGGATGGAGGGGGACGATGCGAGGCGCCGCCTGTTTACTGAGGGGACGGTCCGCCGGCGAGGGAGTTTTTTATGCTAAGAACCTTTTGGCGGCGATAAAAGGCGCCATCAATCGGGAACCTTTCGGCCTGGTGGTGGCCAGTTCCTCCACCACGCTGCCGGTTGCACTGGCTGTTCCCGCGGCGGCCAGGGTGATGGACCTGGTGGACGTGGATAGCGACAAGTGGCTACGTTACGCGGAGACTTCCCGCCTGCCCATGCGGTGGATATATCGCCGTGAAGCGGCGGGCATCCGCCGCTTGGAGCGGATGGCGATCGAACGATGTGACGCGGTGGTCGTCATCAGTTCGGCGGAGGCAGCGGTCCTGGAGGGACCGTCCGACAAGGTGGTCGTCGTCGGAAACGGCGTGGACACGGAATACTTTACCCCGCAACCCAGACCTGCCGGCGGCGCTTCCATTGTGTTCACCGGGACCATGAGCTACCGTCCCAATGCCGAGGGCGTTTGCTGGTTCGTCCGGGAGGTTTGGCCGGACCTGAAGCGGAGTCGTGGGGACCTGCGGTTCTTGATCGTGGGGCGGGATCCGACCCGCGCGGTGCGGCGGCTGGCGGAGAATCAGGGCGTGGCCGTCACCGGTTCGGTTCCCGACGTCCGCCCGTATCTGGCCTCCGCCGACCTGGCCGTGGCGCCGCTGCACATCGCCAGGGGCGTGCAGAACAAGATACTCGAGGCGATGGCCGCCGGGCGGGCAGTGGTGGCCTCCCCGCAGGCGTTGGAGGGCCTGGAATTGGCCGAGGGCAGCGATGTCCTTGGCGCCTCCACGCCGCGTGAGTGGAAGGAGACGATCCTGTCGCTGCTGTCCGACGAGGCGCAGCGGCGGGGCATCGAGCAGGCGGCACGGCGGCGAGTGGAGCAGGATTACGCCTGGTCGGCCAGGCTCGCTCCGTTGGTGGCGATGTGCGGGCGGCTGGTGGGGGGTGAAAGCGGGCAATCCCCTAAGACGGCCTCAAGCCCTAAACAAGCCGCTACAGAGAAGTGCTGAGACGCATGATCCAAGGCCGGACCATCTTGTGCTTCGCCAGCGGCTACGACGCCCCGCCCACAAGCAAGCACCACGTGATGCACCTGCTGGCGGAACATAACACGGTGCTATGGGTGAACTACCACGCCTCGCGCGCCCCCACGGCCAGCTCCTCGGATCTACTCTACATGGCCAGGAAGTTGTGGCAGATCGCCTGTGGGCTGGTCCACCCTCGGAAAAACCTCTACGTGTTGACCCCGCTGGTGGTTCCCCTGCCCGCCAGTCGGGCGGCGCGGCGAATAAACCGGATGCTGCTGATCGGGCAGTTGCGCATGGCGCTGGCGTCGATACGACGCGGACCGCTCCAGATATGGTCCTTCACACCGGATGTCTCCTACGCGCTGGGCCGATTCGGTGAAGAGCGAGCTGTCTACTATTGCGTGGACGATTTCGCCGGTTTCAGCGGTTACGACAGGCGGCAGGTTCTGGCTGACGAGGCCGACCTCTGCCGCCGCGCGGACTTGGTGGTCACCACATCGTTGGCGTTGCGGCAGGCCAAGTCGCCGTTGAATCCCAACACGATCCTCGTGCCACACGGCGTGGACTTCGAGCACTTCCGCCACGCGTTGCAAGCGGACCTTGCCGAACCGTCCGACCTGGTGGGCATCCCGCATCCGCGATTGGGTTTTTTCGGATTAATCCGCGACTGGGTGGACCTGGACCTACTGGCGAAGGTGGCGCGGCGGCGCGGGGACTGGCACTTTGTGCTCATCGGCGACTCCACGGTGGACCTGGGGGCTTACCGCGGTCTGCCTAACATGCACTTCCTTGGCCGCAAACCCTACGCCCAGTTGCCGGCCTACTGCAAGGGGTTTGACGTGGGGCTGATACCCTTCGTGGTCAATAAGTTGACCCAGTCTGTCAACCCTATCAAGCTGCGCGAATACCTGGCCGCGGGCCTGCCGGTGGTGTCCAGCCCCATGCCGGAAGTACTCGCCTGTCCGCAAAAGATCGATATCGCGGCCACGGTGGATGAATTTGTCGCAAAAGTGGATGCGATTCTCGCCCATACGCC